>NZ_JQNR01000005.1:4222442-4524045 GCF_000745345.1 Actinacidiphila yeochonensis CN732
CTCTTCGACGCCGACCAGTCCCAGACCCTCCTGGTCTACACCGCCACCCCCGGCACGGAGAGCCACGAGAAACTCAAGCTGCTCTCCGTCCTCGGCGACCGGCAGCCCCACATCTGACCCGCACCGGTCGGCGGGGGCGGGCCGCCCCAGGGTTCCCGTGCTCGCGATGCCCGGCAGTGCGGGCGCTGTGATGCGACGTCGACAAAGCGCCAGGGCGACACGCCGACGTCCTGCCCCGGCGGCCCGGCGGGGCGGCGCGACACGCCCGGTGCCCGACAGCCGTACGGCGGCGGTCCGCCGATGTCGTCGCACCCGGTCGCGGACGGGAGTCCGTGCGTCGCACGGCACTCGGGCATGTCATGGCCGGACCTGGTCGGGAGAATCGCCGACGGGGCCGCGTCAGGCGTGCGCCGGCGCGTTCTCGTTCCACCCGTGTCCTCGCGGCGCCGGCGTGTCGGCGCGTGCCGATGCGGTGCCGCGGCGCGCCGGAGCCGCCGAAGCGCGCCCCACCGCATCTGGCGGGCAGCCCGCGAGCCCGCCACGCGAGCACGGCGCCCAGCAGGACCCCGGCGGCCGCGCAAAAGGCCGTAGGAGGCCGGGAGAGGGCCGTGGGGCGACGGGGGGCCTACGGGTGCGGCCCGGCCGGATACGGGCCGTCTGACAGCCCCTGTGGCGTGTGGGAGCCCCGTACGAAAGGCGCGGGGGAGTTCCCTACGACCCGTGACGGTGCCGCACCATGCCACGTGCCGGCTCGATCCGGCCGTCGAGGCGCAGCTACTTCGGCTGTGCCGTCCTGGGCGCCGCCGACCGGGCAGGCCCGGGTGCGGTTCCTCGACGGAGCCCTCCGAGCGGGGTTCGCCAGGCCGCCTGGACGGACGCTCCAGGGCCTACGGGTGGACCGCCGCCGCGTGCCCCGGCTCGGCGGGGTCCGCCGCGTCCTCGGCGGCCGCGCGCGGCCCGGGCAGCGCGGCGGCGCCCGGCTCGCACTGCGGGTCGCGCTGTCCGGCCAGCATCTCGGCCAACTCCTCGACCAGCGGCAGCACCCGCGGCGCGACCCGCTCCCGCAGGGCGATCTCCGAGAGCGTCCGCAGCACTCCGGGCGCGCCGCCCACGCGCTGCACCACGTCCTCCAGGTGCGCGTGGTCGCGGGCGACCACCCGGGCCAGCAGGTCCCCGTCACCGGTGGTGGAGAACGCCTCCACCACCTCGGGCATCCCGTCCAGGGCGTCGGCCGCCTCGTCCAGCCGTCCCGGCTCGACGTGGACGCGCACGAAGGCCAGCACCGGCAGCCCGAGTGCGGCGGGGGAGACGCGCGGTCCGACCGAGGCGATCACGCCCTCGCGTTCCAGCCGGTCCAGCCGCACCTGGAGGGTGCCGCGGGCCACACTCAGGATGCGGGCGTACTCGCGGACGCTGGTGCGCGGCTGCTGAAGGAGCAGCCGCAGAATGCGCGCGTCCAAGGCGTCGACGGGCATGGGCCGTTGATCTTTCTCGCGGTGCGGGGCGTTGGCATATTCACCGTACCGACGGGCATCGCGCCGACGATCATTTCGAGCCACCCGGGTGATCACCCCACGGTCACACCATGATCACCGAGCCGCCAACCCGCCGCTCCCGCACGCCTGCCACCGCTGCCGGCAGCGGTCCCCTCCCGCCGTGGCGGCCGGTATAAGGGCCGCCCGGAAAGCGCCCCCCGGAAAGTGCCGCCCGGAAAATCCGCCCGGGAGGGACGGTTCCCGCCCGCCGGCAAATCTTCGTAATGACGGGCACGAACAGGGGATCTGGCAATAGGCTCAGCCATCGCACGCGTCAGGAGCGCGTGCCGGCCCGTCCGTTCACCGGCCCGCCGAGGCACCGCGCGCACCGCGGCCCGGCCTCAGGCCGACCCGCGCGGGCCCCACGTCCCCCCGTCGGCGAGCCACGGGGGACGGCCGCCCCGAGCACTGCCGGGCGCGGCCGGCGAGGGGGACGGAGCGAAGCAGCCGCCACCCGCTGCGGCGGCACGGTATGAGGAACGAGGGGGGAATCCCAGTGTCTTGGGATGCGCAGGGCGGCCAAGGGAGCTCCGGCGGCGCCGGGAACCCGGGCGGCCCGGCCGGCGGCGGTTTCGGACCGCCGGACTCCGGCGGCTACGGGGCTCCGGGCCAGGGCGCGTACGGGGCTCCGGGCCAGGGCGCGTACGGCGCGCCGGGGACCGGCGGACACGGCGCCCCCGCTGCATACGGCGGCCCGGTCGGCGGCCCTGGCGGCTACGGCCAGCCGGTCGGATACGGCGCGGTGGTGCCGCCCCTGCCCCCGATGCCGCCCGCTCCGCCCAAGCCGCCCGCCGACCCGGTGCGCGCGATCGCCGTCGGTCTGCTCAACCTGAGCGGCCTCGGCCTCGGCTACGCCCTGACCCGGCGCTGGGTCGCCATGACGGTGGCCCTGGCCGCCACCGGCGTACTGCTCGGCGTGGCGCTGCCGGCCGACCCCGACGGGGTGTCCTCCGGGGTGCTCGCCGCCTACGCGGCCGCCCTCGCGCTCTTCGCCGTCCACGGCGCCGTGCGCGGGCTGCGTACCCGCCTGTCCCTCCTCCCGCTCGCGCCGGTCGCCGTCGTGGTCGGACTGGTGATGCTGGCCGCGCCGGCCGGCGGCGCGGCCTACTACGGCGACGCGCGCGACAACGCCACCCAGAAGATGCTGCTCGACCGCCTGGCCGCGGCCGACCGGCTGGTCGGCGGGTCCGCGGGTACGTCGTTCGCCGACGCCGAACCCGACGACAGGAAGGCGCTGGCCGCCTACCGGGACCTGAAGGACCACCACCCGGGCTCCAAGGCCGCGCGACTGGTGCCGGACCGGCTGCGGACGTACTACCGGACCGTCGCGGCGCCGTACGACGCCAAGCGGTACTGCGACGCCATCGAGCCCCTGAAGTACCTGCGCGGCGTGCCCGGGACCTTCGGCGCGGGCCTGGACAGGAGCCTCGCCGCCTCGCCCGACGACAAGCTCGCCACCTCCCTCTACCAGTGCGGCGTGGTCGACCTCGGCGGCGACGGCGCCACCGCGAGCGGCGGCGACGAGGACGACCTCGCCGAACTGCTGACCACCTTCCCCGACTCCCCGCAGGCCGACAAGGTCGAGCCCGCCGTCAGCGGCGCGATCGACAAGGCGGCGCGGGGCACCAGGGGCGACGACGCGTGCGACGCCGTCAACACCGTGCGGGGCCTCGGCTCCTTCGCCGACAGTCTGGCCGGCAAGGCGGGTGAGGTCCGTGCCGCGGCACTGGCCAAGGACTCCAGGCGGGCCGGCACCCAGGTGGAGGCCGGACGGTGGAACTGCGGCCTGCACCAGTACCGGACCAAGGACTTCGCCGGCGCCCAGCAGAGCATGAGCGACTTCGCCAGGACCTACCCCCACGACGCGCACACACCGCTGGCGAAGAAGGTCGCCATCGCCGCCGAGGTCGCGCAGTCCGACCCGGCCGCCGGCGCGCACCTCCCCACCCTCGCCTCCGGCGGCGGCCTGACCCTCATCCTCAGCAACGACAGCCCCGAACCGGTGAAGTTCCTCTACACCGGAGTCCGCACCGGGACCGTCTCCCTCCCCGCCTGCCACGCCTGCACGGCGTACTCCAGCGAGTCCGCTGCCGCCGGCGTGGCCTGCGGGAAGAGCGGCCGGATGTACCCGAAGAAGACCGTCTACCTGCCGCCCGGCACCGTCTACGTGATGCACGAGGACAGCGACGATCCGACGAACAGTTCGGACGCGTACAAGCAGAAGCTGGAGAACGGCAGTTACTACACCGACTGCGCCTATGACGTCCAGGACCCGGGCGGCTTCTGATCCGCGGGGCGCACGAACGTGCGCCCCGCGCCGCCCCTGGGAGTGACCCGGGGGGACGCGGGCCGTGGCCAGGTACTACTCTCGGCCGCCGTACATCGTCTGCCGGAAGAAGGACGGCGCAAGTGGCCGCACACGCATACATCGGGTCGTTCACCACAGCGGGCGGCCTCGGCATCGCCGCCGCCCGCGTCGACCCCGGCACCGGGGCGCTCACCGTGCTCGGCCACACGGCCGACGTGCCCAACCCCTCCTTCCTGACCGCCTCGGCGGACGGGCGCACCCTCTACGCCGTCAGCGAGACCGCCCCGGAGGGCAGCGCCGCCGCGTTCTCCCTGGCCGACCCGGCCGCGCCCCGGATCATCGGCGAGCCCGTGCCGGTGCGCGGCGGCGCCCCCACCCACCTGGCCCTGCACCGCGGCCACCTCATCACCGCCAACTACTCGGCCCCGGCCGGCGTCACCGTGCTCCCCGTACGGCCCGACGGCGGCCTCGGCGAGTCCCGGAGCGTGCTGCTTCACGAGGGCGGCGGCCCCAACGCCCAACGGCAGGAGGGGCCGCACGCCCACGCGGTGCTGCCCGACCCGGCCGACCGCTGGCTGCTCAGCGCCGACCTCGGCACCGACTCGGTGCGGGTGTGCGAACTCGACACGAAGAGCGGCGAGCTGGAGATCGAGCGGGAGCTGGGGCTGCGCTCCGGTATCGGCCCCCGCCACCTCACCTTTCACCCGGACGGCGGACTGCTGTACGTGATGAACGAGCTGGACTCGGTCATCACCGTCTGCCGGTTCGACGCCGCCACCGGCAGCCTGCGCCCCCTGGACGAGGTGCGGGTCCTCCCCGACGGCGCCGCCGGCGAGAACTTCCCCTCGGAGCTGGTGGTCTCGCCCGACGGCCGGTTCGCGTGGGCCGCCAACCGCGGTCACGACAGCATCGCCGTCCTCGGCGTGAGCGGGAACGGGGAGCGGTTGGAGCTGCTCGACACCGTGGACTGCGGCGGCGCCTGGCCCCGCCACCTCACCCTCGACCCGTCGGGTACCCGCCTCTACGCCGCCAACGAGCACTCCGGTGGCGTGGCCTGGTTCGACGTCGACCCCGACAACGGCATCCCCAAGCAGGTCGGCACGCTCGAACTGCCCGCCGTGTCCTGCGTGCTGTTCGTCTGACCGCGGGCCGGCCGGGACACCGTCCCGGCCGGTTCGCCGACCCCTCCCCGGCTGTCAAGCGCCAGGAGGGTGAGCCGAAACCGCGAGGGCGGGCCCCCGGAACCCCGGGTGACCCGCCCTCGTCGTCAACGGGCCGCGGCCGCGCCGCCGTCGCGGCACCCGCCGGGCGCACACCCCGCGGTCAGCGGGGCGCCCCCGACTGCGGGAGGCTGAGGCCGACCGCCGCGGCGTACTGGGTGACCACCAGCCGGCCGACCGCGGGGTACGGGCCGAGCGCGTCCGCACCCCCGCAGGCGGCCTCCGCGGCGGCCTCGTGGAGCAGCTGAGGGGCGATCTCCGGGCCGATCAGGCACGGTGCCAGGGCCAGCGTGGTGGACCCGGAGGAACGCAGCTGGTCGGCGGCACGGGCGATGGCACCGTCCTCGTCCAGCGCCGCCGCGAGCACCGGGACGGCCAGCCGGGCCGCGAGCAGCAGACCGGTGACGCCGGCCGCCTGGGCGGCCTCCTCGCCGCCCACCGTGGCCAGGATGATGCCGTCGGCCGCGGTCGCCACCGTGAACAGCCGCGCCCGGTCGGCGCGCGCCAGGCCCGCCTCGGACAGCCGCACGTGCAGCGCCTCGGCCAGCAGCGGGTGCGGGCCCAGCACGTCGGTCAGCTCGACCTGGGCCTTGCTGTCCGCCACCGCCTGCCGCACCTGGCGCAGCACCGCCGCCTCCGGCCCGGCCAGCAACGGAACCACCACAGCGGAGGTGTCCTCACCGGGACGCTCCGCCGCCACCTGGTCCAACACGCCGCGCAGCGACGGGAACTCCTCGTCGTTGCCGTCGACGAACCCGACCCGCGGGTCCAGACCGGACAGCTCGGACCGGGCGAGACTGACGACCTCCTCGGCGAGGCTCAGCGAGGCGGTCGTCGGGCTGCCAGGCACGGCGAGGACGAGAACCGGCGCCCCCTCCGGCGCGGACAGGGCCTCAGGGCGGCGGTGCCGCCCCGTCGGGCGGGGGCGCGGGTTGCGAACGGGGAGGCCGGGGGCGGGCTCTGTGGCGTTGCTCATGGCGTCGCATGCTAACGCCTCGCGGGACCCCGGTGTCGGGCCGGGTGAGAAGGAGGTCGCAAGTGTGGCGAAGTGTCCGGCTCTGCCACTCCCCGGGTCCTGCGGACGCGACCTTTGCGCAGGCCACACCGGGTGGTTGCGGCCTGCCTCCCGACGGGTCGCCGCGGACCGGGCACCGTTCGCGCGGTCCCTATGTCCGGGACACTCCCGGAACGGCCGGAAGCGGCGGCCGCGCGCTTCGGCGACCGGCCCGCCTCCGGTTGCTGCCGCCCTGCGGAGAGGGGCGCGACGCGCAGCCGCGCCCGTCCCTACCCCGCCTCCGAGACGGTCAGCAGCGCCGGGTCCAGGGGCAGCGGCAGGCCGTCCTCGTACAGCGCCGCCGCGATGAGCAGGGCCCCGTCGAGCGGATCGCCCTGGGCGGGCTTCAGCACGGCGTCCGGCAGCAGCCGCCCCGCCTGCTCGTGCAAGGGGCCGAGGAGCGGCTCGCCCATCCGGAACAGCCCGCCGGCCAGCGCCACGTCGACCGGCCCGGGCCCCGGCCGCACGGCGGCGGCCGACTCCAGGATGTGCGCCGCGGCCCGCCGGAGGATCATCCCCGCGGCCGCGTCGTCCGCGGCGGCGCAGGCGGCCACGTCAGGGGCGAACGAGGCCAGCACAGCCGCCCGGTCCTGCCGGGGGTAGAGCTGCCCCGGCAGCCCGGCCGCCGGCCCGAACCGCTGCTCCGCGCGCGCCAGCAGGGCCGTTGAACCGCCGGCCCGCCCGTCGTGCGCCCGCAGCGCCGCCTCCAGCCCCGCCCGGCCGATCCAGGCCCCGCTGCCCTCGTCGCCGAGCAGGTGGCCCCAGCCGTCGGCCCGGCGCCAGCCTCCGGTGCCGTCCGCGGCCGTGCCCAGCGCGATCATGCCGGTGCCGGCGGCGACGACCACCCCCGGCCGCAGTCCCAGCGCGCCCGCGTACGCGGTCACGGCGTCGCCGGCCAGGGCCAGGCGGCGTACCCCGAACGCGTCGGTCAGCGCCTGCGGGAGACGTGCCCGCAGGTCGTCGCCGAGGGTGGCCATCCCGGCCGCGCCCACGCACACCGCGTCGACCTGGCGCGCCCCGGCCTGCGCGCAGAGCCCCGCGACCAGGGGGAGCACCTGTTCGAGCAGGCTGTCCGCGTCGATGCCGCGCGGGCCGGTGACAGCGGGGCGGGACGACGAAGCGCTCCGAGTCCGCGTGACGTCGCCGACCTGCGCGCCCGCGCCGGTCTGCCCGGCCGCGCGGGCCAGGGCGACCCGCACCCCGGAGCCGCCGGAGTCCACTCCGAGAACCCAGCCGCCCGTTCCGGCGCCGTCGGCGGGGGAGCGCCGCGTGCTCAGCCCAACCCCCGGGAGTCCTGCTTCAAAGCGGTGTCCACGGTCAGGGCGGAGGCGACCACCATGCTCAGCAGCGGGTCCGCGAGCGGCCGGTGGATCTGGAGCACGTAGTTGTCGGCCGTGGTGAACATCGTCTTCGCCAGGCCCTCCCACGTCTTGGTGATCCGGGCGATCTCCGTCTCCGTGTGGTCCACGATGGCGAAGTTCCACGCCCGCCAGTTCTCCGCCTTGATGGCGCCGATCTGCTGGCCGTTGTACATGAAGCCGAAGGTGATCTTGCCGAAGGCGTTCTGCTGGACGATCTCGCCCAGCGGTTCGCCGTTCGCGCGCTGCACCAGCACCTTGGACTTGATGAGCTTCGCCGGGCGGGTCAGCACCAGGTGCGGCTGCCCGTGGGCGTCGCGCACCTCCAGCCTGTGGGTGAGGAACTGGTCCATGCTGGAGACGAACCGCAACACCTTCTTGGCGGTGCTCTGGCCGACCTCGACCACCGACCCCAGGATGTTCCCGTGCTGGTCGTAGACCGTGTACTCGTTCACCAGCTCGATCAGCTTGGCCTTCTGGTTCACCACCAGCACCGGCTCGGTGAACAGGCTGCCGCCGCCCGGCGCGCCCGGGGCGATGCCGGCCTGCTGCCGCACCTGCCGCTGGACCGTCGCGGGATCGGCCGGGCGGCTCACGTCGACCTCCCAGGCGCTGCCCTCGCCGCCGCCCCGCTGCTGGGCGGGAACGGCGCCGGGAACCGTGCCGGGGTTGGTGTGCTCGGTCCACTGGGTGCCGTCCCAGTACCTGAGGAGGTCGGGGGTGCCCACCGGATCGGCGTACCAGCCGGCCGGGGTGTTCGAAAGCGTGGTCACCGGGGCAGCGTACCGTGGCACTTCGGTCAGGGAAGCTGCCACTCGACGGGCTCCGCACCCTGCCCGGCCAGCAGGTCGTTGGTGCGGCTGAAGGGGCGCGAGCCGAAGAAGCCGCGATCCGCCGACATCGGCGACGGGTGCGAGGACTCGATGGCGGGCAGCTCGCCCAGCAGCGGCCGCAGGTTGCGGGCGTCGCGGCCCCACAGGATCGACACCAGCGGACGGCCACGCGCCGCCAGCGCCCGGATCGCCTGTTCGGTGACCTCCTCCCAGCCCTTGCCGCGGTGCGCCGCGGGCCGTCGGGGCGCGGTGGTGAGCGCCCTGTTGAGCAGCAGTACGCCCTGGCGCGTCCACGGGGTCAGGTCGCCGTTGGAGGGGCGGGGCGCGCCGATGTCGGCGTGCATCTCGCGGAAGATGTTCTCCAGGCTGCCCGGCAGCGGCCGCACCTCGGGCGCGACGGAGAAGCTGAGGCCCACCGCATGGCCCGGAGTGGGGTACGGGTCCTGGCCCACGATCAGCACTCTGACCTCGTCGAACGGCTGCTGAAAGGCACGCAGGACGTTCTGGCCGGCCGGCAGGTAGGTGCGGCCGGCCGCGATCTCGGCGCGGAGGAAGTCCCCCATCGCCGCCACCCGGTCGGCCACAGGGGCGAGTGCCTTCGCCCAGCCCGCTTCGACGATCTCGTGCAAAGGTCGCGCTGTCACGGCCCGTCACTCTACTGGCTCAACCGCCGCGTCCGGTAAGCGGTTCGTCCCGACCGTTGCCCCTGGGGTCCGCGCAGGACCGCTGCGGGCAGCGGAGCCCCCGTGGACGGCACGGGCCGGGGGCGGCGGCATGGGGTGCCTGATCAGCCGAGGGCCGTCCCGCCCGGCGCGGGCTCAGCCTTCCCGGCGGGCGTCCCCGGGACACCGTCGTCGGACGGCGGTCGGCCCGAGCGAGGGTCCAGGCCGTAGCGCTGGAAGAGCTCGGCCCGCAGCCGGGACAGGGGCATCGGCGCGCCCGGTAGCAGCAGCGCGACCGTCGTGCCCATCAGCAGCGCCCGCAGCATCCGGTACTCCTCGTCGGGATCGGGTGCCCCCCAGCGCTCCATCGTGTCGCGCAGCAGCGCCTGGAGCCGCTGCTGTTCGGGGCACCTGAGGAACCCCTCTTCCTGGAGGATCGCCGCCATGTGAATCCGCATCACCTTCGTGTGCGTGCGGGTGAGGCCGAGGATCGCGTCGATCGCACGGGCCAGCACTTCGCTGCCGTCCGACGGAACGGGTCCCTCTTCCAGCGCTGCGGCCAGCCGGTCGGCCATCAGGCGGTGCACGGCGGACTGCACCAGTGCCCGCTTCCCGGAGTAGTAGTACGAGACCAGGCCGCGTGCGGACCCCGCGCGCTGGGTGATGTCGGCCAGGGTCGTCGCCTCGTAGCCGCGTTCCTCGAGCAGTTCCACGGTGGCCTGGAGGAGGCGGTCCCGGGATCGCTTTCGCATCGCTTCGTTGACCGATGCGCTTCGAGGCGACATGCTTACTCCTGCGTTGACTGGCTGCGAGCCAATATACTCAGCGCTACCTGTCGGCCCCGTGCCGACGGGGATACGGGGGCCGGTTGCCTGCCCCGGCGACGCGGGGGATCGTCGGGGCAGGCACCGGTGTTCCGGTCCGTGGGACGTACCCGGTCGCGCGGTCCACCCGGTCCGCGCGGTGGATACGGGGGCGGCCGGCGGCGGGTTCAGGAACCGTGTCCGGATACCGGCGGCAGGTCGAGCACCCCGAGCAGCGCGTCCGGGCGCTCTTCCACCCGCAGCGGCTCCACCAGCAGGAACGGGCAGCCCAGCGCGGTGGCACCGCCATCCGCCCGGGCGTTGTCGCCGACCATCGCGGTGTCCCGGGCCGCGGTGCCCAGCGCGGCCAGCGCGATCCCGAAGATGCGCGGATCCGGCTTCTGCACCTCGTGTTCGAAGCTGAGCACGAACTCCCGGACGCCGCCCTTGAGCCCGTGGGCCTCGAAGACCGGACGCAGGTCCCAGCCGATGTTGCTCACCACGGCGACCGGGATGTTCCGCTCCTCCAACTCCTTCAGCGCGCGGGCCGTGTCGGGGTACGGCTGCCACGCCTCCGGGGCCATGTGGCGCTCGTAGAGGGCGTCGTGCACGTCCCACGGCAGGTCGACCAGTCGCGACAGGGCGGTGTACGCCTCCCGGTGGCGGCGGTCGGTCAGATCCCTGGCCTCCCACCGTTCGGCCAGGTGCGCGGGGAGCGCGCGGGGCTCGCCGCCACCCGGCTGGGCGCCCGCGGCCTCCAGCAGGCCGGCGTAGTGCGCGACCTCGTCCGGCTCGGCCGTCACGCCGGCCTCGGCGAGCGCCGCCGCGAGCCACTGCCGCGCGGGCTCGATCCTGAACAGGGTGCCGGAGAAGTCGAACATCACTCCGGACAGGCCGGTCCGGCCTTCGCTCGTCGTGTCCACGGGACCAGGATCGCAGGAAGGCCGGACGAAGTACGGTACGCCCCGGCCTGGTTGAGGTTTCCGGCGTCTGATACACGCCACGGTCGCAGGTGTCGCCGGCTCGGTCGGGAACGTCGGACCAGCCGCCGAGGGCGTCCTCCCGGTACCGCGGGCCCCTCTGGCCTCACGGGATTCACCCAGCCGCCCGCGCGCGCCACCCGGGCGGCGGACGGGACCCGCGCGGGAAGGCCCGTGGCGCTGTTGTGCCGTTCGCCGTGGGCATGTGGAAGGGCCGAGGCGTTCGCCCCGGCCCTCATGCGGCCGGCCCCGGGTCTTCTCACCGGTACGGCCTGCTCCCCGTTCCCCGTTCCCTGTTCCCTGTTCCCTGTTCCCTGTTCGCTGTTCCCCGTTCTCCCGCGCGCGTGCCGCGCGAGGCCCCGCTCTCGCCGGGCCGCTCAGCCCTCGCGGGACGGGCCGGACGGATTCGGCCGCGGCTCGGTGGAGCAACCGCCGCGGCGGCAGTCCGAGTTGGGACAGGACATGTGGTCACCTCCCCGCGTCCGTCCGGCCGGGGCGGACCCCGGCGGCACCCTTTCACCCGCTCAGACGTCTTCCACCCCTCGATCGGTTCATTCGCCTTTCGCGGACGCCCTGCCCCAGCGCGCCGCGCGGGGCGGACCGCCGGTCGGACGCCCGCCCGACCCGACCGAGAGGCCGTCCACAGGGCCCGGAGCGGCGGGGGCGACGGACGCCACGGGCGGACGAGCCGGGAAGGCCGGGCGGGGCGGGGCGCGGGAGCGGGGAGGACCGGTGGCCGTCAGCCGACGGCTCGGCGGGCCGTGCGCACGCGTCGCGGGTGGGGCGGGCCGACTCAGGTGAGGGCGTGCAGGCCCGGGCCGAGGGCGATCAGCAGCGGCACCGCCGGCACCAGCAGGGAAACGGCCGTCAACCGGACCCGGCGGCCCAGCGGGAGGCGCGGCGCCGGGGCGAGCAGGCGGCTGACCCGCCCGGGCAGTTCGGCGTGCGGCCCGTGGGCGGGCCCGAAGACGCCCCGCGGTTCGTTCAGTTCGACCAGCGCGAGCGCGGTGGTCAGCCGACCGAAGCGGCGCGAGGCCGTGTCGTCGGCGGCCAGCTCGATCAGCCGGTGGACCTGGTCGCGGAAGGCCGCGAAGACCGGGACCTGCGGGAAGCCGTCGGCGAGGGCGTCCGAGCAGTGCAGCAGCAGGTCGTGCCGAGCCTGTACGTGGCCCCGCTCGTGGGCGAGCACCGCGTCGAGCTGCCGCCCCTTGAGGCGGCGCAAGGCCGCTGTGGTGATGACCAGTTGCGGCTGCGCGCCCGACAGCCACCACGCGTCGGACCGGTCGTCCTCCAGGACGACCAGCCGCTCGCCGGCCGGCACCACCTCGCCGGGCAGCCGGGGGGCACGTTCGCGCAGGCCGGCCCGGCGTACCCGGCGCCGGCTGCGGGCCGTGCGCACCTCCCGGGTGAGCATCGCCGCCGTCCACACGCCGCCCAGGGCCAGTGTGACCGCGAGGGCGCCGGCCCACCGGCCGTATCCGGGCAGCCCGTAGGCGTCCTCGACGCCGGGCGGTGCGAACGCGAACACGTGGCCGCGTACCGCCGACCAGGTCGCGGACGCGGTCAGCGCCATCGCGAAGACACAGCACAGGAGGACCGCGGCGACCACGCACTGCCACACCCACAGAGCCAGGACGGGCTCGCGCTCCGGCCAGTCGGCCCGGGAGAGAAGACGTGGCGCCATTGCCGCCGTCAGTGCGCCGATCACCAGCAGCACGAACGGGACCGTCATGGGCTCACCCTAGGAGGCACGGCCGACACCGGGGTGTGGCGCCGCACGGATGTGACGCACGCCTCACAGCCTCCGGCGGAAGCCCTCGGCGGCGGGCCGCGGGCCGGTCGAAGCCGGCCTCGCCGCCTCACATCAGCAGGAGCATCACCAGCATCCCGAGGGCCATCGACACTCTGCAGGCCAGGGCCACTTCGGGGGAGTTGCGCAGCCGGGGAACGGCCCGCACGGAGCCCGTGGCCGGCGCCGTGCCCGCCGGGGCGCCCGGTATGAGGTCGGTCGGCGGTCCGACGGCCACCAGGCGGGCGCCGGAGCGCAGCACGAACCCGGCGAAGTACAGCGCGAGCAGCGCCGTCACCAGGGGAACGCCACCGCCCATGGCCATACCGCCGCTCCGGTCGGACGCCGCCCGAGCGGACTCGGCGGCCGCCGCCGCCATGTAGACCATGGCGGCCGAACCCACCACGTGGTGGATCCGGTGCCCGCGGACGGTGCCGCCGGGCCTGACCGGCAGGACCGCCCGCACGGTCGCGGCCGTGCTCACCGCGCACACCGCGCAGAGCGCCAGGACCAGCCACGGCCACGAGCGAAGGACCGGCAGTGCCATCACGGCCATCCCCAGGCCCATGGCCGCCTCGCTCCGGCCGCCGGTCCGCAGCAGGCAGGACACCGAAGTGGCCGTACTCAGTGCCACGAGCAGCCACGCGACCAGCGGCGATGCGTGCACGTCCGCTTCCCCCCGTCCGGCGAGTCCCCGCGCCGCCCGCGAGACCGGACCGCGTCGCACGCCCGGCGGCGTGTCCATCCAGACCTGCCCAGGGGGCGGGGGCGTAGACCCCAGCGCACCGAATCATCCAGGGGAGTGCGGCGTACGGCTTCGCGCCCCTCGGCGATCGGCGAGTGTCGACTAACCTGGCGCGCATGCACTCCAGCTCCACGCCCCCCGCGACCGGCCCCGCCGTCCCTGCCGCGCCCGCCGGTCCGCCCGCGCTCGGGCTGTCCTTCCGGCAGGCCGCCCGCGAGGACGTCCCGGCCCTGGTGGAACTGGTCGAGTCCGCCTACCGGGGCGACGCCAGCCGGGCCGGCTGGACGACCGAGGCGGACCTGCTGGGCGGGCAGCGCACCGACCCCGAGGGCGTCCTGGAGGCCATCGAGAAGCCCGGCAGCCTGCTGCTGACGGTGTGGGACGGAGGCGTCCTCGTGGGGTGCTGCCAGCTCGAACACCGCGACACGCATGCCTACTTCGGCATGTTCGCCGTGCGACCGGCACTCCAGGGCGCGGGGCTCGGCAAGGCCGTCATCGCGGAGGCGGAGCGCCTGGTCCGCGAGGACTGGGGCGTGCGCCTGATGCACATGACCGTGATCGTCCAGCGCGAGGAGCTGATCGCCTGGTACGAGCGCCGCGGTTACACCCGCACCGGCGAGCGGCTGCCCTTCCCCTACGGCCAGGAGCGCTTCGGCCTGCCCACCCGTGACGACCTCCAGTTCGAGCTGCTGACCAAGAACCTCGTCTGACCCGTCGGCGGTCCGGTCCGACCGCCTGCCGTGGACGGCCCGGGAGGTGCCGCAACGGGGTGCGGCCGGCGCCCCGCTCGGGCGGCGGGCCGCGGCCTGTCGAGGCTGACGGCTCGGCGGCCGCGGCGGTCCAGTGGCAGGGCAGGGGCAAGCGCTCCCTTCCGCGCCGTCTCGGCTGTCCAGGCCGTGGCGGCGGCCTCGCGGCCTGGCGGCCCCGGACGGTGTCCAGGCTCGGGCGGGAGAGCCCGCGCCGCCGACCAGGTGCGCGCCGACGGCCCCTGCCGGGGGTGCCGAGGTCCGGTACCGCTCCCCTCGGCCACGGCAACGGCCGCCCTCGGCCGCGGCGGCGCGCGGATGCCGGCGAGTGCCCCGCCGGTGGAGTCGGCACGCTGACCCGCGCGGCCTCACCGCGCTCCCGGAGCGACGAGGCCGGCACCCTGTCGGCCGCCAGGTCCTTGAGCCCGTCCCGGCCGGGCCGGTCGACGTCGTCCTTGCACCCCTCATCCAGCGCCCTTCGAACGCGAGTGCCAGGTGGCCCAGGTTCGGCGTCCGCTCCGCGCGGCTCGCCGACGGGCGGGTCGCGGACGCGGCGCCTGCGTCCGTCGCGGGGGCCAGTCGGGCGTCGTGGATGGCGGCCAGGGCCGCCGCCCCCCCGCTCCGGTGCGGGTCTGCCCGGGGCCGCGAAGGGCGTGCTCTTGGAGGCCGGCCCAGGGGAGTCCCGTCGGGCCCCCATGGCCCGGTGCGCCCGGTGCGCCCAGTCCCCCGTGTCCGGCGGCGGTGGTCCTCGGAGGCGCCGAAGCGGCTGGCCGACGCTTACAGCTTCCCTGCCGAACCGCAACTTCTGCCGGTCCATCCGGGGTGCAGGCAGCAAAAAATACTGTGTGCTGGGATATTCGCCGGAGGATCTGCATCGTTCCGCCTTGAACTCGCTCTGTGGCGTTGGATACGCTGATCGAGCAAGAGGTTCTTCTGTGAAGGAGGGGTTATGGCTGAGGTTCTTTCGCCGATGGGGGCCGGCTCCGGCGTGATATCCGGTGAAGGGGTACTCGGACACCCTCAGTGGCCGGTGCTGAAGCAGGCAGTGGAGGCGGTCCGGCCCTGGCAGCGGAAGGACGGCTCCGTCGACTTCGACGCCGAGGGCGCGCCCACCCGTGAGGACGCCGCCCGCGTCATCGGGCGCGTGGTCGACGCCCTGGAGCAGCTCTCCCCGCTGCTCCCGCACGACGCGGCATACCACCGGGCGCTCGCCGGCGACCTGACGCGCTGGAGCGACCAGGGGTTCGGCGTGCCGGACTTCCTCGACTCGCTGCTGGCCTTCCAGCCCGCCGCCGACCGCCGCGACGGCCTCCAGCACCTGGTGGTCTTCCCGATGTACACGCAGAACGGCAACCCGGACCGCAACCTGGAGGCGGTCGTCTTCCGTGTCGTCTGGCCGGAGTGGCTCGCCGAACTGGAGCGCACCCGCTACGACAACCCGATGTTCGTCCCGATCACCTTCGAGGACTTCACCCCGGGGTACGACACCAACTCCGCGGTGCTCTTCCCGGAGACCGTGGCCGTCCGGAAGGCCCCCGAGCGCTGGACCTGGGGCGCCATCTTCTGCGACCGCGAGGCCGCGCGCTTCCGCGCCGTCACCTCGGCCGCCGTGGAGGCCCTGGGGCTTGAGCTGCCCGAGGACGCCGCCCGGCTGGTGGCCGACCAGGAGCTCGCCCAGCAGACCTACACGCTGTGGGACATGATCCACGACCGCACCCACAGCCACGGCGACCTGCCGTTCGACCCCTTCATGATCAAGCAGCGGGCGCCGTTCTGGATGTACGGCCTGGAGGAGCTGCGCTGCGACCTGACCTCCTTCAGGGAGGCGGTCAAGCTGGAGGCCGAGGGCCACCCGATGGGCCGAGGCGTGCAGTACGCGATCCTCTTCGACCGGCTGTTCCGCTTCCCGGTCACCGGCGAGCGGGTGCGCAACTACGACGGACTGGGCGGCCAGCTGCTCTTCGCCTACCTCCACAAGCACGACGCCGTACGCTGGACGGACAACACGCTGCACATCGACTGGGAGCGTGCGCCCCAGGTGACCAACCAGCTCTGCGCCGAGATCGAGACCCTCTACCGGGACGGCATCGACCGCCCCAAGCTGGTGCACTGGTTCGCCGCCTACAAGCTGGTCGCGGCCTACCTCTCCCCGCACCCCGGCTCGGTCTGGGCCAAGGGTCCGGAGGCCCTGGACCTGTCGCTCCCGCCGCGCAAGCTGGTGGACGACGTGCTGCCGGACGAGTTTCCCCTCAGCATGTTCTATGAGGCCCTTGCGAAGCAGCTACGCGAGGTGATCGCGTCCACCAGGGGCATCACCGGTGACAGCGCGCTGGAGGGTGCCGCGTGACCGGCGCAGGCGAGGAGGCGGAGATGACCACCGACACGTACACGGGTGGACTCGACGGCGCGGTGATCGCCGTGGCAGGGGCAGGCGGTCCCGCCGGACGGGCCGTGCTCCACCGGCTCGCCCGGTCCGGCGCCCACGTGGTCGCCGCCGACGCCGACCCGCAGCGGCTGGCGGACGCCGTCGACGGCGCCCGCTACGAGGCCGGCGGCTCCGACGTCACCGGTGAGGTGGTCGACCTGTTCGACCTGGACTCGGCCCGGGCCTGGGCCGAGCGCATCGAGAAGGACCACGGCCGGGTCGACGGGCTGGTGCACCTGGTCGGCGGCTGGCGCGGCTCGGCGTCCTTCCCCGAGACGGAGCTCTCCGACTGGGACACCCTGGAGAAGCTGCTGGTCCGCACGGCCCAGCACACCAGCCTGGCCTTCCACGACGGGCTGCTGCGCAGCCCCGGCGGCCGCTACGTGCTGATCAGCGCGTCCGGGGCCAGCGCCCCCACGGCGGGCAACGCCGCCTACGGGGCGGCCAAGGCGGCCGCCGAGGCGTGGACGCTGGCCATGGGCGACTCCTTCCGCAAGCTGGCCCCCGGTGACGGGCCCGTCGCGGCGGCAGTCATCCTGGTGGTCAAAGCGCTGGTCCACGACGAGATGCGGGCCCAGCGCCCCAACGCCAAGTTCGCCGGCTTCACCGACGTGCGGGACCTCGCCGAGGCCGTCGCCGACGTGTGGAACGCCAGCCCCGAAGAAGTGAACGGAACCCGCCAGTGGCTGACGCCCCGACCGTGACCGGCCGGCCCGACCCCGAGTCCGCCCCGCAGAGCCCCGCCGGCGTCCAGCGCCGGCACGACCCGGCCGTCCGCGGCTTCGCCAGCGACAACTACGCCGGCGTGCACCCCGAGGTGCTGGCCGCCCTCGCGGCGGCCAACGGCGGCCACCAGGTCGCCTACGGAGAGGACGTCTACACCGAGCACCTGCAGGAGGTCTTCCGCGGGCTGTTCGGTCCGGCGGCCGAGGCCTACCCGGCCTTCAACGGCACCGGAGCCAACAACGTCGCGCTCCAGGCCCTCACCGAGCGGTGGGGCTCGGTGGTCTGCCCGGCCACCGCGCACATCAACACCGACGAGTGCGGCGCGCCCGAGCGGATCTCCGGGCTGAAGCTGCTGCCGGTGCCCACACCGGACGGCAAGCTCACCCCCGAGCTGATCGACCGCGAGGCGTTCGGTTTCGACGACGAGCACCGTGCCCAGCCCCAGGTCGTCTCGATCACGCAGACCACCGAGCTGGGCACCTGCTACACCCCCGAAGAGGTCAAGGCGGTCTGCGACCATGCCCACGACCTGGGGATGGCCGTCCACATGGACGGCGCCCGGATAGCCAACGCGGCCGCCACCCTGGGTGTCGAACCGTCGCGCTTCACCACGGAGGCCGGGGTCGACGTGCTGACCTTCGGCGGCACCAAGAACGGGCTGCTGATGGGCGAGTGCGTGGTCGTCCTGGACCCCTCCCGGGTGCGGGGCATCCCCTACCTGCGCAAGCAGTCCATGCAGTTGGCGTCGAAGATGCGCTTCGTGTCGGTGCAGTTCGAGGCGCTGCTCGCGGACGGCCTGTGGCTGCGCAGTGCCACCCGCGCCAACGCGATGGCCAAGCGGCTGGAGAGCGCGGTCCGGGCCGTGGACGGGGTGACGGTGACGCGGCCCGTGCAGTCCAACGCGGTCTTCGCCACGCTGCCCGGGGAGGTCATCGAGCGGCTCCAGAAGCGCTTCCGCTTCTACACCTGGGACGAGGCCGCGCACGAGGTGCGGTGGATGTGCGCCTTCGACACCACCGAGGGGGACGTCGACGCGTTCGCGACGGCGATCGCCGAGGAAATGCATAACTATTCGTAGGAACGTAAAACTATTGATTCGAGGCCGGGGGTTCTCTAGGGTTCCGGCATGGAACCCATACCGGAAGCCCCCGGTCTCGCGCCCTACCTGGCGGCGGACGACGTCATCGACCACGGTCACCCGGAGGTGGCCGCCACCGCCGCCCGGCTGCGCCACCAGGCCGCCACGCCCGAGGACTATGCCCGGGCCGCCTACGTGTACGTGCGGGACGAGGTGCCCCACTCCTTCGACAGCGGCGACGACCGCGTCGCCTGGCGGGCCTCGGACGTCCTCGCCACCCGCAACGGCATCTGCTACGCCAAGGCGCACGCCCTGGTCGCCCTGCTGCGCCACGAGGGCATCCCGGCCGGCCTCTGCTACCAGCGGCTGACCGAGGACGACGGCAGCGATCCCGTCGTGCACGGCCTGATCGCCCTCCGACTGTCCGGAACCGGGCGCTGGAGCCGGCAGGACCCGCGCGGCAACAAGCCAGGGGTGGACGCCCGGTTCTCCCTCGGCGAGGAGCGGCTCGCCTTTCCCGTGCGCCCCGTGCTCGGCGAGCTCGACTACCCCGCGCTGTACGCGGCACCGCCGGCTCCCGTGCTGGCGGCGCTGCGCGGCGCCGCCGACCGGGCCGACCTCGCCTCCCGGATACCGGACCGGATCTGACCCGATGCCGTGCGGCGCGTGCCGCGCCGCACGGCGGGTCCTGGGAATGACCGTCGTCCGGCGTGCGCTGCACTCGGTGCGGGACCGGGCGCCGCGGCGTCGGAGCCGGGCCCGCGGACATGACGGCGAGCAGGTGGGAGGACGCGTGCGGGCGGAATCGGGCGACGGGGCCGGGGAGCTCGGCCACGGTGGAGCGCGGCTGACGTCGGCGGACCTGGGCGCGCCCCTGGGTGAGCGGGCCACCCTGGTGCAGTTCTCCACGGCTTTCTGCGCCCCCTGCCGCGCCACCCGGCGGGTGCTGCGGGAGGTCGCCGCGATGGTGGACGGCGTCCGCCACGTCGAGGTCGACGCGGAGGCGCGCCTGGAGCTGGTGCGGCGGCTGGAAGTGCGCAGGACGCCGACCGTCCTGGTGCTCGACGCGGGCGGGGCGGTGGTGCGCCGGGCCGCCGGCCAGCCCCGCCGCGCGGACGTGATCGCCGCTCTGGGTGCCGCCGTGTGAGGTCCTGCCGGTGCGGTGGTGCGGTGGTGCGGTGGTGCGGTGGTGCGGTGGTGCGGTGGTGCGGTGGTGCGGTGGTGCGGTGGTGCGGTGGTGCTCCCGGTGTGACGGTGCTTGCAGCGGCTGACGCACCCTTGACGTCAGGCCGTGATGATCGTCAGATTGAGCAGACGTCCCCGGACCCCTGTCCGCGCGCTCCGGCCCGCAACGGCGCCCCGGGGAGCCGAGTGACCGCGCCGGCATCCCTACCGCCCGCCCAAGGACCCATGTGAGCGCCCAGTCTGACCGCGTCTCGGCCCGTCCCCACCGCGCCCCCTCCGGCGCCCCGGCGCCGGAGGGCTCCGTGCCGCCCGTCGAGGCCCCCGGCACGCTCGACGCGGGTGTGTTCCGGTCCGTCTTCCGGCGGCACGCCGCCGGGGTCGCCGTCGTCACCGCCCAGGGACCCGCCGGCCCGGCCGGTTTCACCGCCACCTCGCTCACCTCGGTGGCGGCCGATCCGCCGCTGTTCTCCTTCGGCGTCAGCGTGCGCTCCTCCTGCTGGCCGACGTTCTCCGCGGCCTCGTACGTGGCGGTCCACGTCCTCGGCGCCCACCAGCAGGAGACGGCCGCGCTCTTCGCCCGCTCCGGCGCCGACCGGTTCGGCGCCCCGACCGTCTGGGCGCCCGGTCCGCACGGGGTTCCGCTCCTGGAGGGGGCCGCGGCGTGGCTGGTGGGCCGGGTGGCCGCGCTGGTGCCGGCCGGCGATCACCGGATCGTCGTGGCCGAGGCGGTGGCCGGCGACCCGCACGGCCCCGGCGGCCCGCTGCTCTACCACCAGGGTGCCTACCACCGGCTCCCCGACCCGTCCGCCCCCGTCCCCGCCCAGCGGTCGACCGGCGCGGTGTGACGCCCGGAGCCACCCGGCCGAACGCGGCGCGCGCCTGTCCCCCCGGCGGGCCGGGGGCGGTGTGTCTCCGACCGCCGCCGGGCGTCTCGCAGGTCACAGTGCAAGAGCGGCGCGGACGGGTAGGCTCCCTCTCGTACTGGTGAGTAATATATTCGCCGGTGCGGTTGCCGTGCCCCGGCCGGAAACCGTCCCACCGGCGAATATGCTGCCCTTCCGGGGTCCGCCCCGGGGTGTGCGCCGGGGTCCGCGGCCGTGGTCGGGACGGAGTCCGGGGCGCTTCCGGCGGCAGGGGCCGGGCGGTTGGACGAAGACGTGCAGACGTGCAGAACGACGCAGTAGGAGAGCTGGCGTGAGTCTGAGGATCGTAGTCGCAGTGAAGTACGTGCCTGACGCCACCGGCGACCGCCATTTCGCGGAGGACCTGACCACCGATCGCGACGCGGTGGACGGGCTGCTGTCGGAGCTGGACGAGTACGCGGTGGAGCAGGCCCTGCAGATCGCCGAGGCTGTCGGCGACGCCGAGGTCACGGCGGTGACGGTGGGTCCGGAGGACGCCCGCGGCGCGGTGCTCAAGGCGCTGCAGATGGGTGCCGCCAAGGGCGTGCACGTGGAGGATGACGCGCTGCACGGTACGGACGTCATCGGGACCTCTCTGGTGCTGGCCAAGGCGATCGAGCACGTGGGCTTCGACCTGGTGGTCACCGGTATGGCGTCGACGGACGGTACGGCGGGCGTGGTGCCGGCGCTGCTGGCCGAGCGGCTCGGTGTTCCGCAGGTGACGCTGCTGTCCCAGGTCGGTGTCGCCGAGGGCAAGGTCGTCGGGCGGCGGGACGGCGACACGGCGAGCGAGGAGCTGGAGGCGGCGCTGCCGGCCTTGGTGTCCGTCACCGACCAGTCGGGTGAGGCCCGTTACCCGTCGTTCAAGGGCATCATGGGCGCGAAGAAGAAGCCGCTGGAGAGCCTGGACCTGTCCGACCTGGGTGTCGAGGCATCGGAGGTCGGCCTGGCCGCCGCGTGGACGGCCGTCGACGACGCGACCGCGCGTCCGGCCCGTACCGCCGGCACGATCGTGAAGGACGAGGGCGAGGGCGGCAGGCAGCTGGCCGAGTTCCTGGCCTCGCAGAAGTTCGTCTGAGCCTGCGCGGAGCCCTCCGCCGGCCGCGAGCAGGCGGCCGGGGCACCAGCGCAGACGCCCGCACACACCTTTCCGCAGGAGACAGATTCCCATGGCTGAAGTCCTCGTCTACGTCGACCACGCGGACGGCGCCGTCCGCAAGCCGACCCTCGAACTGCTCACCCTGGCCCGCCGGATCGGCGACCCGGTCGCCGTCCACCTCGGCCCCGGCGCGCAGGAGGCCGCCAAGGTGCTCGGCGAGCACGGCGCGGTCCGGGTGC
This sequence comes from Actinacidiphila yeochonensis CN732, assembly GCF_000745345.1. Taxonomy (NCBI): domain Bacteria; kingdom Bacillati; phylum Actinomycetota; class Actinomycetes; order Kitasatosporales; family Streptomycetaceae; genus Actinacidiphila; species Actinacidiphila yeochonensis. The sequence goes on from NZ_JQNR01000005.1 coordinate 4,244,130, forward strand.
TGGCCGCCGACGCCCCGGAGTTCTCGGACTACCTGGTCGTCCCCAAGGTCGACGCGCTGCAGGCCGCGGCCCAGGCCGTCCAGCCCGCCGCGATCCTGGTGCCGTCCTCCGGCGAGGGCAAGGAGATCGCCGCCCGCCTGGCGCTGCGCCTGGGCTCGGGGATCATCACCGACGCGGTGGACGTGACCGCCGGAGACGACGGCCCGGTCGCCACCCAGTCGGCGTTCGCCGCCGCGTTCACCACCCGCTCCCGTGTCACCCGCGGGGTGCCCGTGATCACCGTCAAGCCCAACTCGGCCCCGGTGCAGGCCGCTCCCGCCGCCGGCGCGGTCGAGGCGCTCCAGGTCGCCTTCGGCGAGCTGGCCACCGGCACCAAGGTGGTCTCCCGCACCCCGCGCGCCTCCACCGGGCGCCCCGAGCTCACCGAGGCGGCGATCGTGGTCTCCGGCGGCCGCGGCGTCAACGGGGCGGAGAACTTCTCCCTCATCGAGGAGCTCGCCGACTCCCTCGGCGCGGCCGTGGGCGCCTCCCGCGCCGCCGTGGACGCCGGCTGGTACCCGCACAGCAACCAGGTCGGCCAGACCGGCAAGACGGTCTCCCCGCAGCTCTACATCGCCAACGGCATCTCCGGCGCCATCCAGCACCGCGCCGGCATGCAGACCTCCAAGACCATCGTCGCGGTCAACAAGGACGCCGAAGCCCCGATCTTCGACCTCGTCGACTACGGCGTCGTCGGCGACCTCTTCCAGGTCGTTCCCCAGCTCACCGCCGAGATCAAGGCCCGCAAGGGCTGAACCACCCCGACCCGGACCACACCAGGCCCCCGCGCACCCCCGGCGCGGGGGCCTGACACGTCACCGGCGGCGCGGCGAGGCCCCGTTGACCCCCGCGCCCGCCACGGCTAGCTTGCGCGTCATCGGACTGCCGAACCGGAGGTGCGGATGCCGGCCGTGACGACGCTCGCGGACGCCGTACGCGCGCGGATCGGCGCCTCGCTGGCCGCCACCGACGCGGAACTCGCCCGCAGGTACCCCGGGGAGCCCGCCGTCCGGCAGCCGGTGCACACCGTCTACGTCCCGGCCGGCGCCTTCACCCCGACCACCACCCGGGAGTGGGGCGCGGCCGCCCTCGGCGCCCTGGACGCCCACGCGCCCGACGCACAGGCCCTGGGCGCCGCGCTCGGCCTCGACGCCGTCCACGCCGGCGAGATCCACGACCGTGTCCGGGCCAAACTGCGCGCGGAGCCGGTGGAGGACCTGCGGATCGACTTCGAGGACGGCTACGGCCGGCGCCCCGACGCCGAGGAGGACGCCGCCGCGCTCGCGGCAGCCCGCGCCGTGGCGGCCGCTGCCGCCGACGGCACCGCGCCCCCCTGCGTCGGCATCCGGGTCAAGGGCATGGAGGCCGACGTCCGGGACCGCGGAATCCGCACCCTGGACCTTTTCCTGACCGCGCTCCTGGACGCCGGGCCGCTGCCCACCGGGCTGGTGCTCACCCTGCCCAAGGTGACCTTCCCGGCACAGGCGGCGGCGATGGCCGAGGTGTGCGCGCAGTTCGAGCAGGCCGCCGGGCTGCCCGCGGGCCGTCTCGGCTTCGAGATACAGATCGAGACGACCCAGGCGGTCGTGGGCCCCGACGGCACCGCGACCGTGCCCCGGCTGCTGGAGGCCGCCGGCGGGCGGGTGACCGCGCTGCACTACGGCACCTTCGACTACAGCGCCGCCTGCGGGGTGAGCGCGGCCCACCAGTCGCCCGACCACCCGGCGGCCGACCACGCCAAGGCGGTCATGCAGGCCGCGGCGGCCGGTACCGGCGTGCGGCTGAGCGACGGTTCGACCAACGTCCTTCCGGTCGGCACCGCCGCCCAGGTGCGCACCGCCTGGCGGCACCACTACGGGCTGGTGCGCCGCTCTCTGGCCCGCGCCTACTACCAGGGCTGGGACATGCACCCAGGGCACCTGGTCAGCCGCTACGCCGCCACCTACGCCTTCTACCGGGAGGGCCTGGACGCCGCTGCCGCCCGGCTGGCCGCCTACACCGCCGGCGTGTCCGGCGGCGTGCTCGACGAACCGGCCACCGCCCGGGCGCTCAGCGGCCACCTGCTGCGCGGCCTGGACTGCGGCGCCGTCGACCTCGCCGAGGTCACCGGCCGTACCGGCCTCGCCCGCGTCGATCTCGACGCCCTCGCCGGACGCTGATCACCCTGCCGCGCCGACGAACCGCGACCGCCTCCCCGCTGACGGCGCCTCAGCCGGGTGCCCCGGGCACCCGGTCAGCGGGCCGGAGGGATCTCGCCCGAACCGCGCTCGATCAGCCGCACCGGAAGCTCCACCCGGCTCGGCTCCGCCGCCGCCACGCCGTCCAGCCGGCGGAAGAGCTGCTGCGCGGCGCTGCGGCCCAGCCCTCCGGCGTCCTGAGCCACCACCGTCACCGGCGGGTCCAGCAGATCGGCGAGCTCGAAGTCGTCGAAGCCCACCAGCGCCACCGGGTCGGGGCGTCCGGACAGCACCCGCACGGCCGTGACCGTGACCCGGTTGTTGCCCGCGAAGAGCGCCGTCACCGGCTCGGGGCCGGAGAGCATCACGTCCAGGGCCGCCCGGACCCGGTCGGGCGTGGTGGGGCCCATCGCGTACCACTCCGGGCGCACCGTGAGGCCCGCCGCGGCCATCGCCTCCCGGTAGCCGCGCAGCCGCTCGCCGGCCGTGTGGATGCCCGGCTGGTCCCCGATGAACCCGATCCTGCGGTGCCCGTGCGCGATCAGGTGCGCGACGCCCAACCGGGTGCCGCCGGCGTTGTCGCTGAGGACCATGTCCGCGTCCAGCCGGCCGGCGGGCCGGTCGACGAACACGGTGGCCACCCCGGCCGCTATCTCCGGCACCAGGTAGCGGTGGTCCTCGCCGGCCGGCACCACGACCAGGCCGTCCACCCGGCGCGCGCAGAAGGCCAGCACCAACTCCTGCTCCCGGCGCGGGTCCTCCGCGCTCGACCCGGTGAACAGCAGCGCCCCGTGCGAGCGGGCCACGTCCTCCACCGCCCTGCTGAGAATCGCGTAGAACGGGTCGGCGAGGTCCTCCAGAACCAGCCCGACGCTGGCCGTTCGGCGGGTCCGCAGCAGCCGCGCGCTGTCGTTGCGCCGGAAGCCGAGGGCGTCGATGGCGGCCTGGACCCGGGCGGCGGTCTCCGGGGTCACGCCCGGCTCCTCGTTCACCACACGCGACACCGTCTTGAGGCCGACACCCGCACGGGCGGCGACGTCCTTCATGGTGGGGCGGGGCGTATGTCCTGGTGTCTGGGTCACGGTGGTCAGTATTCCTTGAAGCCCGAGATGGACAACGTTGTCACGACAAGCGAGACTATCCCCAGGCACCGCTGTGCCGAAACACCCGACCCGGTGCCGTAGCGGCGTACCGCGGACGACGATTGAAGGAGATACTGCGGCAATGCACCCACACGGCGCGACCGGTCCACTCGTGGCCGCACTGGACATCGGCGGCACCAAGATCGCCGGCGCGCTCGTCGACGCCGAGGGACGGCTGCTGGCACGTGCGCTGCGGCCCACCCCGCCGGGCGGCGACGGGGAGAGCGTCATGGCCGCCGTCGGGGAGGTCCTCGGCGAGCTGCGGGCCGCGCCCGGATGGCCGGAGGCGGTCGCGGTCGGCATCGGCAGCGCGGGGCCCGTGGACGCGGTGCGGGGGACCGTCAGCCCGGTCAACGTGCCCGGATGGCGGGACTTCCCGCTCGTGTCCCGGGTCCAGGAGGCGGCGGGCGGCCTGCCGGTGGTCCTCGCCGGCGACGGTGTGGCCATGACGGCGGCCGAGCACTGGCAGGGCGCGGCCCGCGGCTACGACAACGCGCTGTGCATGGTCGTCTCCACCGGCGTCGGCGGCGGGCTGGTGCTCGGCGGGTCCCTGCTGCCCGGGCCGACCGGCAACGCCGGCCACATCGGGCACATCAGCGTCGACCTCGACGGCGACCTGTGCCCCTGCGGCTCGCGCGGCTGCGTGGAGCGGATCGCCAGCGGGCCGAACATCGCCCGGCGGGCCGTTGAGACGGGCTGGCGGCCGGCGGACGGCGTCGCCGCGACGGCCGCCGCGGTGGCCGAGTCCGCGCGGGCCGGCGACCCGGTCGCGGTGGCCTCCTTCGACCGCGCGGCACAGGCGCTCGCCGCCGGCATAGCCGCCACGGCCACCCTGGTGGAGATCCAGGTGGCCGTCATCGGCGGCGGCGTGTCCGCGGCCGGCCCGCTGCTGTTCGACCCCCTTCGCGAGCACCTGCGGCGCTACGCCACCCTCTCCTTCGCCGCCGGCGTGGAGGTGGTCCCGGCCAAGCTCGGCACGGACGCGGGTCTGGTCGGGGCTGCTGCGGCGGCGGCATCGGCCCTCCAGCTGTTCACCCTCGCCGCGGCCTGACGGCTCGGCGACCGGGGCGCTGACCAGGCTTTCAGCGGAGGCGTGGTGGGCGACCCGGGGGCGCGACCGGCCTCCCAGGGGAGGCGGTTCGCGCCCCGGGGAGCGCGGGAAGCCCCTCAGCTCATCAGCCCCTCAGCTCATCGGATCACCCGCTGTGCGGGGCGACCTTGGCGTGGCCGCGACGAGCGAGAGCCTTGCCGCGAGGGCCCTTACGGCGCGGGTCGGCTCGCCGCCGGGCCCGCCGGCCGTCGGCGCGCTGCCGGCGGCGGCAGGCCGGTTCAGCCGCCCAGGGCGGCCAGGGGGTCGTCGAGGACCGGCTGCCAGGCCAGTTCGGCCGCGCCCACCAGGCTGTTGTGGTCGAGCGCGCAGGCCAGCAGCGGGACGCTCCCGCTGCGTCCCCACAGGCTCCGATCGGCCACCACCGCGCGCAGCCGCTCGGGGTCGGCGTCCAGGAGGTGCCGGTGCAGGCCGCCCAGCAGGACGCGGTCCGGGTTGAGGACGTTCACCAGCCCCGCCAGGCCCGCCCCCAGACGGTCGATCAGCACGTGCGCCGCACCGCGGACCGCCGGATCGGCGTACTGCGTGCGCAGCAGGTCGGCGGCCTGCCGGAGCAGGGAGACCTCGGGCCCTGCCGGGCGCCCGGCCGCCTCCAGGAAGGCCAGCGGGTCCGTCTCGATGTCCAGGCAGCCGCGCGAACCGCAGTGGCAGGGCCGCCCGTCGGGTACGACGGTCAGGTGGCCCACCTCCAGGGCGAGCCCGGCGCTGCCGGTGTGCAGCCGCCCGTCCAGGACCAGGGCGCCGCCCACTCCGCGGTGGCCCGACGCGACCACCAGCAGGTGCTGGGCGTCCTGCCCTGCGCCGTGGCGGTGCTCGGCCAGGGCGGCGACGTTGACGTCGTTGCCCACGAAGCAGGGAACCGGACGGCCGTCCGGCCCCAGGACCCCGGTCCGGGCCACCTGCTCGGTGAGGATGCGCAGAACGGGCGCGCCCGCCGGCCAGGCCAGGTGGAGGGGGTTGAGGGCGGTCCCCTCGGGCTCGGCGATCGCCGAGGGCACCGCGAGCCCGGCGCCCACGCACACCCGCCCGTGCGCTCCGAGCAGTTCCGCGCCCGCCCGCACCACCTCGCCCAGCACCTGGGCGGGGTCGGCCGATACGGTCGTGCACCCGGGGGCGGTGGCCACGATCCCGCCTCCGAGGCCGACCAGCGCCGCGCGGAAGCCGTCGGAGTGCACTTGCAGAGCGAGAGCGACCGGACCGTCGGGTGCGACGTCCAGCCGGTGCGAGGGACGCCCCTGGGCACCCGAAGGACCGTTCGGCCGCGTGTCGACCTTGATCAGGCCGAGCGCCTCCAGTTCGGCCGCCACGGCCCCGGCCGTCGCACGGGTGACGCCGAGTTCCGCCGTGAGCAGCGCGCGCGTCGCGGCGCGGCCTGTGTGCACCAGGCCGAGGGCCGGGCCGAGGGCACCGCGACCGCGCTCAAGCCTTGTCCGAGTCTGTGTCACCGCTCTATTCTCACTTTGTGCCGACGATGAACAAAATAGGGACGACGCTGTCCCGATCCCGCCCCGCGGGCACGGACCCCGTTCTGTACCGCGTACGGATCGCCGTCTCGGCGTTCTTCGCGCTCGACGGCTTCGTCTTCGCGGGCTGGGTGGTGCGGATTCCCGCGATCAAGGCCCAGGTCGGCGCCTCCGCCGGACAGTTGGGCCTGGCGCTGCTCGGCGTGTCGGCCGGCGCCGTGGCCGTCATGATGCTTACCGGCCGGATGTGCCGGGCGTTCGGCAACGAGCGGATGACGGTGGTCACGGGCACCGTCCTGTCCCTCAGTATCGCCCTTCCGCCGCGCACCCACACGGCTCTGTCGCTCGGGCTGGTGCTGGTGCTCTTCGGCATCTGCTACGGCAGCCTGAACGTCGCCATGAACAGTGCCGCCGTCGATGTGGTGGCGGCCCTGGACCGCCCGGTGATGTCCAGCTTCCACGGCGCCTACAGCCTGGGCGCCCTGCTCGGAGCCGGCGTCGGGGGCCTGCTGGCGCCGCACCTGTCGCCGTCCGCGCACCTGCTGCTACTCACCCCGGTCGGCCTGCTGACCGTCTTCCTGGCCGGCCGGGTGCTGCTGGCGCACCCGCTCAGCCACCCGGGACGGCGCGTCCTCCGCAGCAGCGGGGAGGGCACGGAGGGTTCGAACGCGACCGCGCCGTCCGGCGAGCGGGCGGACGGCGCGGAGCGCCGCGTCCATGCCGCGCCGCGCACCGGCACGGAGGCGGAGGCCGGTGCCCGCCGCGGGCCGGGGACCGACGCGGCGACCGCGCCCCCCGCCGGGGACGGCCTGCTGGTACGCGAGGGGACGCGGCCGGCTCGGGACCGGCTGCCTCGCGCGACGGAGCGCGGACAGGCCGCCGGCCACCCGGAAGACCGAGGCGAGCGCCGCCGGACCGCGTTCTACGTCGTGGTGATCGGCCTCATCGCGGCCTGTTCGGCCTACGGGGAGGGCGCGATCGCGGAGTGGGGGGCACTCCACCTCCAGCAGGACCTGCACACCGGACCGGCCCTCGCCGCCGCCGGCTACGGCGCCGTCACCCTGACGATGACCGTCGGCCGGCTGAGCGGCACCGCGCTCATCACCCGGATAGGGCACACCCGCGCCCTGGTGCTCGGCGGGCTCGCCGCCTCCGCCGGCATGCTGCTGGGCGCGCTCGCGCCGTTCACCGCGCTGGTGGTGCTCGGCTTCGCGGTGACCGGCCTGGGCCTGGCCAACCTCTTCCCGACCGCCATCGCCCGGGCAGGCGCCCTGACCGGCCCGAGCGGGGTGGCCGTCGCCTCCACCCTCGGCTACGGCGGCATGCTCATCGGGCCGCCCTCCATCGGTTTCATCACCGAGGGGGTGGGCCTGCCCGTCGCGTTGACGACCGTCTCCGTACTGGCTGCCGTGGCCGCCGGCATCGCCTGGCTGGTCCGGGGCGGCAGCACTCCGGGCGTCACCGTCGAGTCCCGGTCGGAGTAGTCCGCGGCGGCCCGGGCCACGCGCCGTACACGAGGACCGGGTGATCCGACGGAAGCGGAAAGCGTCACGGACCACGGCGGGATGGGCCACCGCGGTGGCGCGGGCGTGTCCGGGACCGGGCGTTCGGGGTTGTCCACAGGCGGCGCTTTCATGCTGGTGCTCGCCGGTCCGGCGCCTCTAAGATCATCACCGAGGAGGCCCACATGGCTGCTGACGTGGGCGGAGGACACCGTCCGGCGGTTCGGAACACCGCCACGGGGGCGGCCATGGGCGGTCCGGAGAGCGGCTCCCGGGCCGGACGGAAGGGGTGAGTGGCGTGCGGTTCCGGCGGGTGCGTGCGGTGGTGGTTCCGGTGCGTCGGGTTCGGGCGCTGCCGGCCGGGGCGGCGGTGCGCGTTCAGGACGAGGCGGAGCGGTGAGCCGGCCCACGTACCGGAGCTGGACGCCCGAGGCGTACACCGCTGTGCTGCGCACGGAGGGGGAGTTGCTGGCCGCCGCGGCCGGCGCGGCCGGGCCGGCCGCACTGCTGCCGAGCTGCCCGGGGTGGCGGGTGACCGACCTGCTGCGGCACACCGGAGCGGTGCACCGGTGGGCGGCCGGTCATGTGGCGAAGGAAGAGCCCGTGCCGTCCTACGAGGAGACCGAGGAGCGGTCTCCGTCCGGCCCGGACGCTGCCCTGGTACGTGGAGTCGCACCGCCGCCTGCTGGACGTCCTCGCCGACGCCCCCGCGGACCTGGACTGCTGGCACTTCTTCGCCGCGCCCTCCGCGTTGGAGTTCTGGTCCCGCCGCCAGGCGCACGAGACCACGGTGCACCGGGTCGACGCCGAACTCGCCCTTGGCGTCGAACCGTCCCCCGTGGCGGCGGACTTCGCGGCGGACGGCGTGGAGGAACTGCTGGCCGGCTTTCACTCCAGGGAGCGCAGCCGGGTGCGCACCGCGTACCCCCGCACGCTGCGGATGCGCGCGCAGGACGTCCCGGGCGCGCAGTGGCTGGTGCACCTGTCCGACGCGCCGCCGCGGACCGAGCGGGACGATGCGGGGGAGAGGCCGGCGGACTGCACGGTGGCGGCGCCGGCCGGGCAGCTGTACCTGGCCCTGTGGAACCGCGCCTCCTACGAGGAACTGGCGGTCGAGGGAGACGGGTCGCTGATCGACCTGTGGCGGCGCACTTCGGCGATCGGCTGAACCCGGTCGGTCGGACCGGGCGGCCGGACGCATCCGGCAGGTCCGGCGGATTCGCGCGGGTCCGGCCCGGACCCGCCGGGTCGGCGGTGGTTCAGCGGGTGCTGTCGACGGAACCGGCGTGGGCGTCCGCGAGCTGCCCCGAGGGCAGCATCCGCTCCAGGACGGCGAGATGGCCCGGGCGGGCCTGCTCGTAGCGCTCACGACCGGTGGTGGTGATGGCGACCCGCACGCCGCGGCGGTCTTCGCTGCAGACGCCGCGGTCGACCAGGCCGTCCTTCTCCAGCCGGGCCACCAGCCGGGACAGCGCGCTCTGGCTGAGGTGGACGCGGTCGGCGAGCTCCTGCACGCGGAAGGTGCAGCCGTCGTCGGAGGAGCCGGTGGCGAGCATGTCCAGTACTTCGAAGTCACTGGCGCACAGTCCGAACTGACTGAGTTCGCGGTCGATCTCGCAGGCCGTGCGCGCGTGAACGGCCAAGATGTCCCGCCACTCCGCCACGAGCGCGCGCTCACTCCTGTCGCCGGTCATGCGGTCACGGTAGCAGAACTCCCGCCCGTATGCGCGGTCATTAAATGCGCTTGCATTGAATGCAGGTGCATGTAACCTGGCGCCCATGACCTCTCCGTCATCTGTGACATCGAAAGCTCCCGACTCGGCCGCTCAGTGGAGCGCCCGCCAGTGGGGGACCTTGCTGGTGCTGTGCGCCGCCCTCTTCCTCGATGCCCTCGACGTGTCGATGGTCGGCGTGGCGCTCCCGTCCATCGGGACGGACCTCCACCTGTCCACGTCCTCGTTGCAATGGGTCGTCAGCGGCTACGTCCTCGGCTACGGCGGATTGCTTCTCCTGGGTGGCCGGGCGGCCGACCTGCTCGGCAGGCGCAGGGTCTTCCTCGTCGCGCTCGCCGTCTTCGCCGTCGCCTCGCTGCTCGCCGGGATCGTCCACTCCGGCGACCTGCTCATCGCCACCCGCTTCGTCAAGGGCCTGAGCGCCGCCTTCACCGCGCCCGCAGGTCTGTCGATCATCACCACCTCCTTCGCCGAGGGCCCGATCCGCAACCGCGCGCTGACCATCTACTCCAGCTGCGGCGCGACCGGCTTCTCGATGGGGCTGGTGCTCTCCGGCTTCCTCACCGAGGCCGGATGGCGCTGGACGATGCTGCTGCCGGCCCCGTCGCGGTGGCCGCCCTGATCGTCGGCGTCAAGCTCATTCCGCGGTCGCCGCGGGAGGACGCCTCGGGCGGATACGACCTGCCGGGCGCGGTGACCGGCACCGGCTCCATGCTGCTGCTGGTCTTCACCGTCGTGTCCGCCTCCCAGGCGGGTTGGCTCTCCGTCCGCACTCTGGGCTCCTTCGCGGCGGTGGCCGTCCTGCTGGCTGTCTTCGTCCTGGTGGAGAGCCGTTCGGCCCACCCGCTGGTGCGCCTGGCCGTCCTGCGCTCCGCCGCCCAGGTGCGTGCCAACCTCGGTGCCGCCACGTTCTTCGGCTCCTACGTCGCCTTCCAGTTCCTGGTCACCCAGTACCTCCAGAACGTCCTCGGCTACAGCGCCATGGAGACGGCCCTGGCCTTCCTGCCCGCCGGCGGCCTGGTGGCCGTGCTGTCGACCAGGATGGGTCCGGTGGTCGACCGGTTCGGAACGCCCAGGGTGATCGCCTTCGGCTTCACCTCCCTGGTCCTCGGCTACCTGCTCTTCCTGCGGATCAGCCTGCACCCGAGCTATCCGGCGGTCATCCTGTCCTCGATGCTGCTGCTGGGCGCCGCCTTCGCCACGTCCTTCCCCGCGCTGAACATCCAGGCCACCAACGGCGTCGACGACCGGGAGCAGGGCATGGTCTCCGGGCTGCTGAACACCTCCTTCCAGGTGGGCGGCGCCGTCTTCCTCGCCGTGGTGACCGCCGTGGTGACCGCCCATCAGGGAAGCGCGGCGCACGCCACCCCGCAGGCGGTGCTGGACAGTTACCGGCCCGGCCTGTGGGTGGTCGCCGGTATAGGAGCGGCCGGGCTGCTGCTGACCCTGTCCGGGCTGCGCCGCCGCCGGGCCTCCTACGGCATGCTCCTCGCCTCCTCCGCGGACGGCCGCGCCACCGACGTGACGGACCGGGTCGACGACCGGGCTGAGGCGCTGCTGCGCGACTGACCACCTGTCACCCGCGATCATGTCCGGGCGGCTGGCCCCCTTTGTCACCGACGGCAGCGGGGCCGGCCGCCCAGACGGGTGGGCGGCGATCGGGACGGCCGCTCTGGGCGGACGGCTGTGAACGGCGGCTGTGAACGGTGGTGGTGAACAAGTCGCCGGAATGCAGCCGTTCCGTCAAATCCGGCATCCACTGTTCAATGAATTGATCTCATCATAAGAACCGGCATCCGAACCTGTGTCAGGGAGGGCCGTGGCAGACTGAGGGCGGGCGAAGAGGGGGAGGCAGGCGGTATGCGCGGAGGCCGGACGCAGAGTGAACGGGACGCGACCACACTTGAGTTGGTCTTCGCCGCCATCACCGGCGCGCTGCTCGCCGCGGCCGGCTTTGTGGCCGTCCTCAGCCCCGTCCTCGCCGGTGCCGCGCACGGCTCGGCCCGCAAGGGCTGTGTCACCGGGGCCGTCATCCTCGCGGCAGCCCTCTTCTGCGGCCGCGTCGCCCTGACGCTGCGCCGCTTCGAGCGGCAGAACCGGCTGCACTGGAGGGACCCGCACTACGTGGACGAGCCGCGCGCCTCCTCTGCCGAGGAGTCCCGCACGAGGCCGACGGGCGTCCCGGCTCGGCCGGGCAGGTCCGGCCCCGAATCCTGAGACGGCGCGACCGGCTGCTTCCGCACGTGGGCGCCCGGGTGCGTCCCGGCGGTCCCGACTGCTCGGTCCGGCGCCCGACGGGTGGAGGTGTCGCGGCTACTCCGAGGGGAGATGGGCGCCGAGCGGTTCGGCCGCCTTTTCCGGGAACGACTCGGAAGATCCCGTGCCCGTCGACTCGGACGGTGCCAGGAACGGCACCACGGTTGGCGCCCGGGTCGCGCGGGAGGCTGCGGGACGGATGCCGACGTGGGTGGCGAGTGTCGCCGCTGCCAGGTCGAAGAACGGACCAGGTGCCTCGACGACCCGGTTGAACTGGCCGAACACCTCGAAGCTGACCAAGCCGAAGACCTGCGCCCAGGCGGCCACCAGTGCCGCGACGGTGGTGAAGGGCAGCTCCGGGGCGATTTCGGAGGCCAGCCGGCCGGCGTCCGCCCGGACCGGCGCCGCCAGCATCGCGTCTCCGGGTGCTGTCAGCCGACCGGTGCGGTAGGCGTCCCGGACCACCGTGACCAGGGCCAGGGCGACCCGCGCGGCCGGGGCCACGGTGTCGGCCGGCGCCGCGTAGCCGGGCACCGGAGACCCGTAGACGAGCGCGTACTCGTGGGGATGGTCCACGGCCCAGTCCCGTGCCGCGCGGCACACCGACACCCAGCGCTCGATCGGGTCGGCGTCCCCTACCTCGGCCAGCGCTGCCTCCGACGCTGCTCCTATCGCGTCGTACGCGTCGATGATCAGAGCGGTGAGCAGGTCGTCTCGGCTGGGGAAGTACCGGTAGAGGGCAGAAGAGACCATGCCCAACTCGCGTGCGACGGCTCGCAGCGACAGCCGCGTGGGTCCCTCCACGGCCAGCTGGCGCCGGGCCTCCTCCTTGATGGCGGTGGTGACCTCTTCCCTCGCCCGTTCCCTCGCTCCGCGGATCGCACTCATGGGGCCATTGTGCCATGCGAGGGATCGCCGATCAAAAAAGAGAGCAGTGCTCTTGCGGTGGCGCGAGTGAGCGTGCACACTGTTCTCAAGAGAGAGCACCGCTCACACAAGGGGCGGTTGAACGAGCGGGTTGAACGAGGGAGTCATCATGTCCGGAACCACCGCGCCGTCCGCATCCGCCTCGCACGTCCAGAAGCCCGGCTGGTTCACGGTCAACGTCCTCAACCGCGCGGTCGCGTGGCTGACCCGCAGGGGGATCAGCGTGTGGGGCTCTCGCGTTCTGGCTGTCCGCGGCCGCAAGAGCGGTGAGTGGCGGCACACCCCGGTGAACGTGCTGAGCCTCGAAGGCGAGCGGTATCTGGTGGCCCCGCGCGGCCACGTCCAGTGGACCCGCAACATGCGGGCGGCAGGCGGTGGGCAGCTCCTGCTGGGCCGGCAGGCGGAGCAGTTCACGGCCGTGGAGATCGGGGACGACGAGAAGCCGGCCGTACTGCGCGGCTACCTCAAGCGCTGGAAGGCCGAGGTCGGCGTCTTCTTCGGCGGGGTGGGGCCTGAATCCACCGACGCGCAGCTGCGCGAGATAGCCCCTCGACACCCCGTCTTCCGGATCGTCCGGGACGGCGAGTGACAGGTCCGGCCGCGGCGGTCGCCGGTTCGAACGACCGCCGCGGGAGCGGTCAGGCGCGGTCGGCGGCGTTCAACGCGCGGCGGGCGATCGGATGGGTGCGCACCAGCTCCGCCAGGGACCGCTTGCCCCGGGTGATACCGGCGAAAGCACGCCAGGCGGGCGGGAAGGTGGTGAGAGCCGCGTGCAGCAGCCCCGGGCGGCGCTCGAAGAGCGCCAGCATGCGGCGGCCGACACCCATCTCCACCCCGAGGCCGGCCTTGACGGCGAAGGCGTAGTTGAGCGCCTGGCGGCGGGCGTCCACCGCGTCGTGCGCTTCGGCGATGCGCACCGCCCACTCGCCCGCCAGGCGGCCGGAGCGCAGCGCGTAGGAGATGCCCTCGCGGGTCCACGGTTCCAGCAGTCCGGCGGCGTCGCCGCAGACCAGTACCCGGCCGCGGGAGAGAGGGGAGTCATCGGCACGGCAGCGGGTCAGGTGGCCGGAGGACACGCTCGGTTCGAAGCCGGCGAGGCCGAGGCGGGCCACGAAGTCGTCCATGTACCGCTTGGTGGCTCCGCCGTCACCGCGGGCGGAGATCACCCCGACGGTCAGGGATTCCCCCTTGGGGAAGACCCAGCCGTAGCTGCCCGGCAGCGGCCCCCAGTCGATGAGCACCCGCCCGGCCCAGTCCTCCGCCACGGACGCGGGCACCGGGATCTCCGCCTCCAGGCCGAGGTCGACCTGGTCGACCTTGACCCCCACGTGTGCTCCTATCCGGCTGGCGCTGCCGTCGGCGCCGACCACGGCGCGCGCGTACACGACCTCCTCCTCGGCCCGCTTGCCGGAGCCGCTGAGCACCACCGCCACGGTGCGCCGGTCGGGTACGCCCGGACCGTGCTGTTCCACCCGGGAGACCGTCACGCCGGTGCGCAGCTCGGCGCCGGCGGCGCAGGCGGCCTCGACCAGGCCGTTGTCGAACTCGGGCCGGTTGATCAGGCCGAAGAGCATCTGGCGGGAGCGCTTGGTACGGGTCAGCCGGCCGTTGAGGCTGAAGGTCACCGCGTGCACGCGGTCACGCAGCGGAAGCTCGAAGCCGGGAGGAAGAGCGTCCCGGGACGGGCCGATGATGCCGCCACCACAGGTCTTGTACCGGGGCAGCTCGGCCTTCTCCAACATCAGCACCCGCCGTCCGGTGAGCGCTGCCGCGTGGGCAGCCGAGGCACCCGCCGGGCCCGCACCGACCACTACGACGTCCCAGACCGGGTGGGCCCCGCCTTCCGCCGCACCGCTGTCCTGCGCCGCCTGCTCACCGCTCACGTCGTTTTCGCTCCCGCTCGCCACGCCGGCTGACCTCGGCTCGTCCTCGCTGTTCAGGGCTCATTCGGAAGCATCCTATTGTGCCCGGTCGCACGGGTTCGTCGCGGGCGGCGGCGTCCGGGCCCGCGGTGCGCCCTGGGCGAGGACGGGAGCACGCCAGGACCCGGCCTTCGCGGGCGGGGCCGTGCGGGGCCGGACGGCGCCCTCGGGCGAACGAGGCGGCACGCCTCGGCGCTTGGTGCCAGGCCCGGAAGGCTGGGGACGAGTGGCGTCGCTGCCTGGGTCGCGGGGCGGGCACGGCACGAGGCGCCCATGCCCCTCGTGCCGTGCCGCGCTGCCGACCGCCGACTCGGGTGCGGGCCGGGGTGCGACCGGCTATGGGATCGCTGCGGGACACCTCGGTGGACCCCGGTGAGCGCGGCTCGGTCGGCTCGTGCTTGCCTGTACGGGCCGGCAGGCCGCGGGGGCCGAACGCGCGCGGCCGGTACCCGCGGTGCCGGCCGGGTGAACCGGCACCGAACCGGCCGGTGTCCGCTCGTGCTTGCGTTCACCTGTCCGGCTGACTGCCCCGCCGTCTTCTGCGGCTTCCGTGCCGCCGTCCCCGTCAGGAGTTGCCCATGTCGTCCGCTCCACTCGCTGAGACCGTCGCCTCCTTGGTGCCCCGCGCCAAGGGTGAGTTGGCCGAGCTGGTCTCCTTCCCCTCGGTGGCCGACGAACGGGTGTTTCCGCGCGCCGAGTGCGAGAAGGCCGCCCGGTGGATCGTCCGGCTGCTCCAGGAGGAGGGCTTCCAGGACGTCGAGCTGCTGGAGACGCCCGACGGCAGCGAGTCGGTCTACGGCTGCCTGCCCGGCCCCGAGGGCGCGCCGACGGTGCTGCTGTACGCCCACTACGACGTGCAGCCGCCGCTGGACGAGTCGGCCTGGCTCTCACCGCCCTTCGAGCTCACCGACCGGGACGGCCGGTGGTACGGTCGCGGCGCGGCCGACTGCAAGGGCGGCCTGCTGATGCACGTCACGGCGTTGCGCGCGCTGCGGGAGCACGGTGGGGTGCCGGTCACGGTCAAGCTGATCGTGGAGGGCTCCGAGGAGCAGGGCACCGGCGGCCTGGAGCGGTACGCCGAGCAGCACCCAGCACTGCTGGCCGCGGACACCATCGTCGTCGGCGACACGGGGAACTTCCGGCTGGGCCTGCCCACCGTGACCTCCTCCCTGCGCGGCATGGCGCTGGTGGAGGTGCGGGTGGCCACCCTCGCGGGCAACCTGCACTCCGGACAGTTCGGCGGCGCCGCTCCGGACGCCCTGGCGGCGCTGATCGCCATGCTGGCCTCGCTGCGGGACGCGGACGGGTCCACCACCGTCGACGGCCTGGACGCCACCGGCAGTTGGACCGGTATCCAGTACGAGGAAGCCGACTTCCGCCGGGACGCCCAGGTGCTGGACGGCGTGCAGCCGATCGGCTTCGGCACCGTGGCCGACCGCCTGTGGGCGCGGCCCGCCGTCACCGTCCTGGGGATCGACGCACCCGCGGTGGTCGGGGCGACCCCCTCCGTCCAGGCCCGCGCCGGCGCGCTGGTGAGCCTGCGCGTTCCGCCCGGGTTCGACGCCGCGGCCAGCGCCGACGCCCTGGAGGCGCACCTGCGTGCGGCGGCGCCCTGGGGGGCGAAGGTCGAGGTGGAACGGCGCGGCAGCGGCGAGCCGTTCGCCGCCGACACCGCGAGTCCGGCGTACGCCGCGATGGCGGAGGCACTGCGGGAGGCCTACGGGCAGGACATGGCGATCGCCGGCCAGGGCGGTTCCATCCCGCTGTGCAACACCCTCGCGAACCTCTACCCGGAGGCGGAGATCCTGCTGATCGGGTTGAGCGAGCCGGAGGCGCACATCCACGCGGTGAACGAGAGCGTGTCCCCCGAGGAGTTCGAACGCCTCTCGCTGACCGAGGCCCTCTTCCTCCAGCGCTACGCGGCGGCTCGCTCCCTCCAGCCGTCCGCCTGACCTCTCCGCCGCTCGGGGCACCGGTGCCCCGAGCGGCACCACGACCGCGCCGTCGGGAACCCGCCGGCCCGCCGGCTTACCTGCCGCGACCGGGCCGGCGGGGCGGTGTCCTCGTGCCCGGCGACGGCGGCGACGGCCGGCACCCGGCAGGTCCCGAGCGAGCCCGCCGGGGGTCGGCGGGCGCGTCAACGGGCGGGCTGACCGGCCTCCAGGTTCAGCGGACGCCCCTGCTCGCGGGCGCGAAGGGCCCACCGCAACCGGTCCAACCGGGCGGCGGGCAGCAGGTCGGCGGCCTCCTCCTCGGTGACGAAGCGCCAGCCGCGCAGCTCGTCGCGGGGGAGGAGGAGACGGCTGATGGTCCGGGGAGTCACGTGCCCGCCGTCGAAGAGCAGCCGGAGGCCGCCGTGGCCGGGCGGGTGGGGCGGCTCCCAGTCGACCACGAGCAGGTCGAGGCCGGCGGCCACCTGTATGCCCAGTTCCTCCGCGACCTCGCGGTGTCCCGCCCGGGCCGGCGACTCCCCGCGCTCCACTATGCCGCCCGGGAACTCCCAGCCGGGCTTGTAGGTGGGGTCGACCAGGAGGACGCGGTCAGCGTCGTCGAAGAGCAGCACACCGGAGGCCACGGTCTCGGCCCGCGGTTCCGGCGTCTGAACGATGGCGCGGGCGCCCCCGCCCGCGCTGACCGCCTCGGCGACGGCGCAGGCCGCCTGCCGCGGGGTGAGCCCGGTCGTGTCCACCACGTGGGCGTCCTGGACCAGCCAGGGCAGGGCGGCCGCGTAGTCGGCGAGCCGGCGCAACGCCCGGTCGCGGGCTGCGGGGCCGGCTTGCGCGTGGGCGAGGGCGCGTTCACGCAGGATCGTTTCTCCTGGTTCCAGCAGCAGATGCCGGATCTCCACGCCACGGGCGGCGAGCCCGCCGAAGACCTCGTCGCGGTGCTCCTGGCGCAGCAGTGCCACCGGGGCCACCAGCACCCCGCCGACCTCGGCCAGCAGTGACGCCGCGGACTCCACCAGCAGACGCCGCCACATCGGCAGGTCCTGGTATTCGGCGACCTCCTGGAGCTGCTTCTCGGGCAGCAGCCGGCGCAGGCACTCGCTCAGCGCCGCCGGGTCGAAGAGGGTGCTCTCCGGTACCAGGTCCAGCATCTCGTGGGCCACGTCGGCTTTGCCCGCGCCGAACGCGCCGTTCACCCAGATGATCACGGTGCCCCCTTCTCCTTGACGCCTACGAACTGCCCGGATCATCGGCCCCGGCAAACGCGCCCATCGCCTCTTGCGGCGGGTAGCGACCGCACTGCGGGATCGTGACCACCGCCCGGAGCGGGCGGACGGCCCATTGCGCGAGGTCGACCGACTCCGGTGCGGCACAGTGGTGCTGACGGCACATCGGCGACCGACGCCGTCGGGAGGGGGGATCGGAAAAGGGCCTGTGTGGGCCCTGGGTGAGTCGGCGTGGCCGTGGTGGAGGTGTTCGCCCAACAGTCTGCCCGATCGGCCCGGCCTCAGGGCAGGGGAATTCCCCGTGGGGCGGGCCGGGGTGCTCCGGCCGGGCCGTACTGCCGTGGTGGTGTGGAGGGGCGCGAGGCCCAAACGTCGTCCAGGTGGTGGCGAAGACCAGGCCGGTACGCAGCCGGACAGGAGAGCGCGAGCGAGGGACGGGACCGAGGAACGGGAACCCGGAACGGGACCAGGGAATGGGACAGCGGCCCGGGGGAGGGCAGGCCGGGCGAAAGGCCCGGCCGCGAGAGGCGAAGCGCCGGCCAGACGGTCAGAAGAGCGGCTGCGGCGGTGGAGTGGAACGCGGCGCCGGCGTGGACGGGAACGGCGCCCCGGGTGAGGAGGACGACCGTGCCAGGGGCCAGCCGCAGGTCAGCCGGGTGTCCAGGAGAACGGCTCCGGAGGGTGCGTCCACCACCAGATCGTGTCCGGCGGCCACGGTGACGGTGCCGACCAGGGCGCCCCCGGGGACCAGTTCGCTGATCGCGGAGGCCGGTGCGGAAGGCGGCGGATCGGCGTCGAGCCCGAAGGAGGCGGTGTGGTCGTCGTACTGGAAGGGGCGCAAGCGCAGCGCCTCGGGGAGCCGGTCGCGCAGCCCCGCCGCTTCGGCGTACAGCGCCGCCAGCTCGGCCCTCCGCTCGGCGGTGGGCGGCAGCTGGTGCCGAGCCGCCCGCTTGGCGGTGTCCCGCACCCTGTCGGGCAGCCGCAGCGCCGCCCCGAGCACCGCCTCCGTGCGGCGTGCCGTCATCAGCGGGCCCTCGCCCAGGAACGCCGAGCAGACGGCTGCCTGTTCCAGCAGCCGCAGGCCGCCCCGCGCCGCCGAAGTGATCCCCACCTTGTGCAGGCCGACGCCGAAGGAGGCGAGATAGACCGCGTACGGTCGCGGGTCGCCCGGGACGGTGTCCGCCGCCACCGACGCACTGCGGTCCAGTGCCGCGCACGGCTCGCACTGGTCCCGGCGCGCCCGTGCGTCCAGCACCGCCTCCTCCGCGCACGGGATCCGGCGCCCCGCCCGCCACACACCTCCGCAGAGCCGCTCCGCGTCCGGGCCCAGGGCGAACCCCACCGGCCCCCCGACCCGCAGGGGGCTCGTACGCCGCCCGTGGCGCGGGTGCCACCACACCCAGTACGCCCCCTCCTGCTGCCATCGCACCCCGCCGCACCGCCACACCTCCGGCTCCCCACGTCCAGCGCGCCCGTCGGCATCCGCTCCAGGCGGCGGCCGGGCACGGCTCCTCATCGGCCGCCTCCCGCGGACCCGCCCGCGCGGACGGCGGCCGCACCGTACGTACGCAGCCTAGGCGCGCCCACTGACAGCGCCCGCGCCGAAGCGTTCCGTGCTCCGGAGACGGCCGGGGGACCCCGGCGAAGACCGCTCTGGAAGGACACGCGCCGCCCTACCCGAAGGCGGTGGCGGACGGCAGCCGAGCCGGCCAGCCCGCCCGCCCGCTCGGCACGTCGGGGGACCCGGGCCCGTGGACCGGGCACTCCTGCCACTCCTGCCGCTCCCGGCGCCTGGCTCGAACGGGCCGGCCGCCGCTCTCGCAAGGGAGCGGCGGCCGGCCCGTCGGGGGTGCGTGGCGCTGTGGGGCGCTGCGCCGGCGCACGCCGGGTGCGCGGGCAGGTGGGGTCTGGGGTTCGGGTCAGGCGACCGAGGCGGCCACGGCGAGGCGCTCTCGCAGGGCGGGTTCCTCCACGGGCGTGCTGGTGGTCCTGAGCGGCACCAGTGTGGGCACCGGGCCCGGCCTGCGCAGGACGAACCACACCACCTTGCCGTCGTCGTCGGGCAGCAGGTCGGTGCCCCAGCCGTCGCACAGCGCTTCGACCATGGCCAGGCCGCGGCCGGTGGTGGCGGTCGGCTCCATCGGCTGGACGTGCGGCAGTCGCGGGTCGCTGTCGGCCACGGCCACCGTCAGGCGGTCGGGCAGCAGGGTCAGCTTCACCGAACACCGCTTGTCCGGCCTGGCGTGCCGGTGGACGTTGGCCAGCAGTTCGCTGATGCCCGTCGAGGCGGCGTCGACGAGGGGTTCGAGGCGCCAGTAGCGAAGCTGTGCCGAGACGATCCGGCGGATCTGCTGGATCCGGTACGGATGCGCCTCGAGTTCGAGCGCGCACTCACGTGCGGCTGGGTCGGTCTGGTCGGATTGCATGATCACGGCTGCGACTCCCTCCGCGGTGGCCGGCCCCGGCGAGCGGGGCTCGGGTGCACACCGCATTGATGGGAACACCTGAGCGGCAATGCGTAGAGTGACTGCGGCAGTACTCCGTGATGCGTAATCAGGTTCACCCGTTGCGGGGGCGTACGCAACTCGGGGTGCCCGCGCATGTACGGGCTGTTCGGGTGATCTTTCCATGACCGTGCGGGGACTCGTTCGCCCCGGCGTGTTCCCGTTCGCCGCCACGCCGTCGTCGGCCGCCGCGGCGGTGGCCTTGGGCCGCGCCGACCGCCCCGGCCTGCGGCAGTCGCAGGCCGCGTGGCTCTGGACCCGGGCCGCTGCCATCCGGCGCCGTCGAACGGTTGCGGGGGATCGTGCCCTCGCCGCCGCGTGGAGGCGTGGTCGACTGGGAGGCGGTCCACCGCCGGTTCGGCCCTCGCCTCCCGCAGGACCACCGTGGCTTCGTCTCCGTCCAGCGGGGCGGCGCGCTCGACGGTGTACGAAGGGCGGCTCCGCCGGGCGCGGTGGTGGATGTGCGCACCAGCGGCAACACCCCGGCATTCCGACCAGCCGATTCGACCGGTACGAGGACGTCATGCACCGGGCCGTGGAAGAGCTGGGTCGTGTCATGCGGCCGCCTCCGAGGGCGGCGGTGTGCTCGGCTGGGAGGCGCCGCGTGCTGATACCGGTTGGGAGTTCCGGCGGACTGCCGCGACTTCGGCGCGGTGTACGGGATGGGATCGATCAGCGACTCGATCGGCGTCCACACGCCGCCCTTCGACGGTTGTCCGCAGGAGGACCACGTGCTCTTCCGGGCTCAATGGCCGCCGACGGACGGGACTCTGACCTGGGCGCCGAACGAGGGCGGTGACGAATTCCCGTTGCGGTGCACTGGCGACCCCGATCAGTGGCGGGGCGGTGTCCCGGCCCAGGGCCCGCGGCCGTGACCACGAATACGCCGTGGGGGTGGTCGAGTTCCTCCTGCGTCTGGTGCGGGGGGGTGCCTCTATGTCTTTCGTCAAGTTTGGGGTGGTCATGCGGTGGCTGCATCGGATTGGGGTGGGTCGTAGAAGGTTCCGTCGCGGAGCATGGCGAACAGGACGCTGATGCGGTGGCGGGCGAGTCGGAGGAGGGCTTGGGTGTGGGTTTTGCCGCGGGTCCGGCATTTGTCGTAGTAGGTGCGGGAGGCGGGGTCGTGGAGGGCGGCGAAGGCGGAGAGGAACATCGCGCGTTTGAGCTGGCGGTTCCCGCTTCTGGGGGCGTGCTCGCCGTGGATCGAGGTTCCGGAGGATCTGGTCGCTGGTGCCAGGCCGGCGTAGGAGGCGAGGTGGGCGGCGCTCGGGAAGGATCTGCCGTCGCCGACGGTGACCAGGAGGACTGCGGCGGTCCTGACGCCGACGCCGGGCAGTGACGTCAGGACCTGGGAAAGAGGGTGGGCCTCCAGGAGTTCGCTGATCTGGGCTTCCAGGGCTCGGCGTTGCTCGTGGACGGCCGCGAGGGAGCGGGCCAGGGACGGGACGACGATGTCAAGGGTGCCGGTGCCGGGGACGGTGACGGTCTGTTCGTCGAGGGCGTCGAAGATGTCGTCGATGAGTCGGGTGGCCATGCGGGGGGCCTTGGGGCGGATCAGTTCGACGAGCTTGCGGCGGCCGGCTGTGCGTAGGGCGGTCGGGGATCCGTGGCGTTCCAGGAGCCAGGTGACGGCCTGGTGGTCCAGACGCGGGCCCAGGACGCGTTCGAGGCTGGGGTGGAACTGGGTGAGCAGGCCGCGTATCCGGTTGGAGGTGCGGGTGGCCTCTGCTGCGAGGTCCTGGTCGAAGCCGATGAGGACGGTGAGTTCGGCGGTGATCTCGTCGGTGAGTTCCAGCGAGCGCAGGGTGTGGGGCATGGTGCGGGCGGCGTCTGCGATCACTGCGGCGTCTTTGGCGTCGGTCTTGGCCTCGCCCGGGTAGAGGTCGGCGATCCGGCGCATGGCAAGGCCCGGCAGGTAGGCGACCCGGCAGCCCGCGTCGCGGGCCACGGCCAGTGGCAGGGCGCCGATCGAGGCGGGCTGGTCCACGACCACCAGCACGGTGCCGAACTTCGCCGCGAGCTTGCCGAAGACCGCCCGCAGCTTCGGTTCGCTGTTGGGCAGCTGCTTGTCGAAGACCGTCTTGCCGGTCGGCGTCAGGCCGTGCCCGTGGTGGGTGCTCTTGCCGACGTCCAGTCCGAGGAAGACGCCCACACCGCTTGTGTCGATCACCGTGCCCCCACATGCTCGTTGCCTGCTGGCCTGGGCATCGGGGCCGTTCTCGCGCATCCACGTTATGCAGACCTGCCGCCCGCGGATGGCCGGGCATTGCGCCGGGCCGGGCGGCGGCCGGACCTCTCATCAGCGTCTCCGACGGCACCCCTCGGGCCCGGTGACACCACCCCCCAGGTCATCCGATCGACAGGGGGCAAAAGTCATACCGGGC
This sequence comes from Actinacidiphila yeochonensis CN732, assembly GCF_000745345.1. Lineage (NCBI taxonomy): Bacteria > Bacillati > Actinomycetota > Actinomycetes > Kitasatosporales > Streptomycetaceae > Actinacidiphila > Actinacidiphila yeochonensis. The sequence continues at coordinate 4,266,459 of NZ_JQNR01000005.1, forward strand.
CCGGAGGCCAGCGGCCCTCTTGCAGGACCACGAAAAACATAACGGGACGTCCACCCGCCGCTCGGCGCCGAGTTGGAGCTGCCGGCCGTGTTCGACCCGTGGCGTGACGAGGAGCAGCGGATGCTCGACGAGGCCGGTGATCTTGAGGGATTCCGACCCGGGCGGCCGGCTTCAGGGGGCGTCACCCTCTCCTCGCCTTTCGGACCTCCCGGCAGCCGGTCGCCCAGGCGCGGCCCCCGACGTGCCCCCCCGACGTGATCCGCCCCGGCCTGATCCGCGCCGCCACGACGTCCGCCGACTGCCGGTGGTCCGGCACACCGCCCCCGCACGCTGGGCCCAGGAGCCCGGCCGGAGCAGGACCATCACGCCGTGACCAAGGCGGCGCGTTGCCCGCGCGACCGCACGGCCCATAGCCTCGGTGGGCCGGGCGGGGAGCTCGGCAGGCCGCCGTTCGGCGGGCTGATCCCCAGGGGAGGACCCTCATGACCGCGCAGACCGTACCGGTCCCAGGCGCGCCTGCCGCCGACGGCTCCGGGAGGCCGGCCCAGCGCACCGTGCGGGCACACGATGTCGTCCTCGCCTACGAGGAGCACGGTGGCCCCGCCGGCGACGGCTCCGAGGCGCCGCCGCTGCTGCTTGTGCACGGCCACCCCTTCGACCGGACGCTGTGGCGGCCGCAGTCCGCCGCGTTCCCCGGGCGCCGGGTGATCCTCCCCGACCTGCGCGGCTACGGGCACAGCGGCGGAGTGCCGCAGCCGGGCGGCAAGACCCTCCTGGAGGTGTACGCCGCCGACCTCGCGGCCCTGCTCGACGCGCTCGGCGTACCGCGGGCGGTCCTGGGCGGGATCTCCATGGGCGGGCAGATCGTCATGGAGTTCCTGCGCCTCTTCCCCGAACGGGTCGCGGGGGTGGTGCTGGCCGACACCTCCGCGCAGGGCGAGTCCGAACCGGCCCGCCAGGAGCGGCGCGAACGGGCCGACCTTCTGGAACGGGAGGGGATGGCGGGATACGCGCACGCCGTCCTCGACTCGATGATCACACCCGCCAACGCGGCCGCCCTGCCGGACGTCGCCGGGCACGTGCTCGGCATGATGCTCGCCGCCCCGCCGGCCGGGGCCGCCGCCGCCCTGCGCGGTCGCGCCGAGCGGGCCGACCGCACCGCCCTGCTGGCGCAGATCGCGGTACCCGCCCTCGTCGTCGTCGGCCGGGAGGACGTCTTCACGCCGGTCGCCGACGCGGAGTTCCTGCACGCGCGCATCCCCGGAGCCCGGCTCGCCGTCATCGACGGGGCGGGTCACCTGCCGAACCTGGAGCGGCCGGAGGCGTTCAACGCCGCCGTGGCCGAACTGCTGGCCATGGTGCCGCTGGAGGACGGCGGCGAGGCCTGATCGGGCGCGCGGCCACGGCCGGGGCACCGTTCCCGGCGGTCGCCGCGCGCCGCCCGGACGCCCCGGGGCTCCGCCGTCCGCGAAGGCCCCGTCAGGGCTCCGCGAAGGCCCTGAAAGGGCCCCGACACCTCAGCCATGGCAAGGGGGTACGACGATTCGCCGGCGGCACGCCGCCGGACTCTGGCCCGCCGGACTCTGGCCCGCGGGCCCGGCACGTGCTCGAATCACGGCATGGACAACGACACGGCCGCCGGCGGGCCCACGGCCGGCGGACACCGCGGCGGCGACCCGGTGCCGCTCGACCCGCCGGGCGGACCGCACCAGGAACCCCCGGAGAGCGGCACGGCGGACGACGAGCGCGAGGGCACCCCCGTGGGCAGGCGCCTCGTGCTCGGCATGCTCGGTCTGGGCGCGGCCGGAGTCGCGGTGGGCGGCGCCCTCCAGGACCGGATCGACTCCGTACTGGCCGCCGTCAGCGCCAAGGACCCCGTCGGTGTGACCGGACTGCTGCCCGGCGGCGGGGGGTTCCGGTTCTACTCCGTGGCGAACTCGATCCCGCACCGCTCGGAGGCCGACTACCGGCTCACCGTCGACGGGCTGGTGGACCGCCCCGCCTCGTACCGGCTCTCCGACCTGCGCGCGCTGCCGCAGACCCGACTGGTGCGCGACGTCCAGTGCGTCACCGGTTGGCGGGTGCCGAACACCGCGTTCTCGGGCGTGCTGCTCTCGACCCTGCTGGACGCCGCCGGGGTCCGCCATCCCGGCACCGCCGTCCACTTCACCTGCTTCGACGGCGTCTACACCGAGAGCCTCACCCTGGAGCAGGCCCGCCGTTCCGACATGCTGGTCGCGCTCACCATGGACGGCAGGCCGGTGACCGCTGCCCACGGCGGCCCGGTACGGCTGTACGCGGCGCCCATGTACTTCTACAAGTCCGCGAAGTGGCTTTCGGGCATCACGGTCACCGAGCACGTTCGGCGCGGCTACTGGGAGGAGTACGGTTACGCCGTCGACGGATGGGTCGGGAGGTCCAACGGGCGCCATGACCAACCCACTTCCTGACCGCCTCCCGCGCGCGAACGCCGGGGACGGTCCCCTCCCGGAGAGCGTGCGGCGGTTCAGCCGTGCCGAGACCTGGGTGCACCGCTCGCTGGCCTGGCTGATGGGCGTGTGCGCCGTCACGGCGGCCGTCCTGTACCTGCCGCCGCTGGGTGAACTCGTCGGCCGGCGCCGCCTGGTGGTCACCGTCCACGAGTGGTCCGGGATCGCGCTGCCGGTGCCGGTCCTGCTGGGGCTCGTCTCGCGGGCGTTCCGGGCCGACGCGCGGCGACTGGGCCGGTTCCAGCCGCACGACCGGCAGTGGCTGCGCGCAGCCCTGCGACGGCGCCGCCGCGAGCCGGGCCTGGCCGGGAAGTTCAACGCCGGCCAGAAGCTGTACGCCGCGTTCACCGTCGGCTTCGTCCTGGTGATGGCGGGAACCGGGCTGATCATGTGGTTCCCGCGGCTCACGCCGCTGCTGTGGCGCACCGGAGCGACCTTCGTCCACGACTGGCTGGCTCTTCTGGTCGCCGCCGTGGTCGCCGGGCACGTCTACTTCGCCGCCATCGACCCCGAGGCCCGCCGTGGCCTGCGGACCGGCCGGGTGGCGCGCTGGTGGGCCGGCAGTGAGCACCCCCTGTGGCGTCCGGAACCGGCCGAACCGCCGGAACCACCTGATCCGCCTGAACTGTCCGCAGGGGAACGCGAGTAGGCCGGGCCCGCCCGTCGACCCGCAGGAGTCCCTCGCCTGGGTGATTTGTCGACCAGAGGGTTGACCGTGTAAGAGTGGGCGGAACTGCTTGGGGGAGCGTTGAGGGGCGAGCCGTCACCGTCACCCCTGCCGGAGGAGACGAGACCCGCCCGATGAGCACCAGTCCTGTGCCCGAGCCCGAGGAGCCGCCTGTCCCCGACGACGTCTGGGACCGGTTCCTCAACGACACCGAGCGCGACATCCGAGCCTCGGCGCCCAAGGAGCCCTCAGCCCGCGCCCGGGTCGTGGCCCGGCGGCTGCGCGAGATGGACGCCCGCACCGCCGAGGGCTCCGGCCGCGTCCCGCGCCGCGGCGCCCGCGAGGCGTCCGACACGCGGCGGCGTCCGGCCGCCGTACCGGGCGACGGCCGGAACCGCCGCTTCGGCTGGCTGCGCTCCGTGGCGACGGTCGTCGGGGTGGTCGCCGTCGTCCTGTTCGTCCTGGCGCCCACGCGCTTCTGGGACCTGATCTCCGGCAACTGACCGCCCTGCCGTACGGGCCGGGCCGCACCACGCGGGTGCGGCCCGGCCGCTCCGGTATCCGGCCTGGCCCCGGAACCCCGCAGGACGCGCGCGGGGGGAAGCGGGCTCAAGGGGAGCCATGTGGCCGCGGCCGGGGAGCCGCCGGCCGTGGCGCCGCGCGTCCCCCGGCGCGCGGCCGGGACCGCCAGGTGCGCCGGGGTGTCAGCTCTCGGCGGCGGCCGGGGGCTCGCCCGCCACCACGAGGTCCGCCAGGTGCTCGGCGATCTCCTCGCGCAGCACCTCGGGGATGCCGGCGTCCGTCACCAGGGTGTCCACGTCCTCCAGGGTGGCGAAGGAACTCAGGCCGACGGTGCCCCACTTGGTGTGGTCAGCGATCACCACGACCCGCCGCGCCGACCGCACGAACTGCCGGTTGGTCTCCGCCTCGGCCAGGTTCGGCGTGGACAGGCCCGCCTCCACCGAGATGCCGTGCACGCCCATGAAGAGCAGGTCGAAGTGGAGTGAGCGGATCGCCCGGTCGGCCACCGGGCCGACCAGCGTCTCGGACGGGGTGCGCAGCCCGCCGGTGATCACCACCGTCGCCGCGCCGCCGTGGCTGCCCATCCGACGCTGGCCGGACTGGAAGACGTCGGCGACACGCACCGAGTTCGTCACCACCGTCAGGTCCGGCACGTCCAGCAGGTGCTGCGCCAGCGCGTAGGTGGTGGTGCCGCCGGCCAGGGCGATGGCGCTGCCCGGCGAGACCAGGGTGGCGGCGGCCCGGGCGATGGCCTCCTTCGCGCCCAGCTCCAGCCCCGACTTGGCCTCGAAGCCCGGTTCGTGGCTGCTCGGCTCGGCCACCGGCACGGCCCCGCCGTGGACCTTCTCGACCACGCCCTGGCGGGCCAGCGCGTCCAGATCGCGGCGGACGGTCATGTCCGAGACGTTCAGCCGCCGGGTCAGCTCGTTGACCCGCACCCCGCCGCGTCGCCGCACCTCGTCGAGGATCAGGGCCCGACGCTGTTCCGCGAGGAGGTTCTGGTTGTCGCTCACCCGTGACCTCGTCCCGTCCGTTCTCGTTGTTCCAGTGCGCCCTGCGCGTCGCGCGCGGTCCGCTCGCGCCTGCCGCCGCCGGCCCTGCGGACCGGCGGAGCGCTGCCGTCATCCTTCCACGCCTCAACCCGCGCCGGGTACGGAGTGGCCAGGCTCGTGGCTGATCCCGGCGGCCCGCTCCACCGCGGCGCCTGCTCCCGGTCGTCCGGCGGCCGGCTGCGGTCGGTCGGTGGCCGGGCGGGCGGCGGGCGGTTGGTCGGCGACGCACGAGACGGGCGGGAAGCGCCGGACACAGCGCGAGGATCGGGGCACCAGTGACCACGGAGACCACAAAGACCGCGGAGACAACAGGGACGACGCAGACAGGGGACCGGCACAGCCGGGACCGCCGGGTGGGCGCACCGCCGATCGCCCTGGAGTTGCTGGTGCACGGGGTGGGCGGCACCACCCCGGAGCAGATGCTCGCCGACCCCAGGACGGTCCGGGTCGCCGGCGACGACACCGCCGGGCTCTACCGCCGCGCCCGCGACGCGGACGCCGAGCGGTACCGGGCGCGCCGCCGGGGGACCCCGGTGCCCGAGGCGTACTGCTGGTCCAACCTCACCTCGGGCAACGGCTGGCGTGCCCTGTGGCTGCTGCTGCTCCCGTTCATGATCGCCAACCTGGCGCACTGGATGCGCCCGCCGTCCCGCCGCTCCCGGCTGGCCGCCGGCTACGAGGTCGTCGTCAGGCTGCTCGCACTCACCCTCACGGTGCTGCTGGTCGCCGCGGCCTGCGAGGTCGCCATGGACGCCGTGGCGTGGCAGTGCGCCGGCCGCTCCGGCTGCTCCGGCAGCCACTCCTGGCTCGGCTTCGCCGCCGCGGACCGGGAGGGCTGGTGGAGCCGGCCCGGCCGCCGGCTCGCCCTCGCCGCGGCCGTGCCCGTCGCGCTCACCGGGCTGCTGTGGCTGGCCTCCCGGCGTTCCTGGTCCGCCTACGAGGCGCAGCGGCCCGCCGTCCCCGCCGAACCTCCCGCGCCCGGCAGCCCCGCGCTGGCCCTGCCCGGCTTCTGGTACGGGCGGCGCTCCGGCGCCCGGCTGCGTGCCGCCCACACCGCCGTCGCCCTCGCCACCGCGGCGACCGCGCTGACCGTCCCGGCGCTGACCCACGACCAGGGGCGCGGCGGCCCGCTGCGGGTGCTCGGCTGGGCGCTGGCCGGGTCCCTGGCCCTGCTCACCGCGGGCACCGCCGTCACCGCCGCCCGCTCCGGCCGCCGCGAACACGGCCTCGACGACGGCGGCGACCCGCTGGCCCAGGCCCTGCCGGCGGTCTCCGCCGCGCTGCTGGCGGCCGCCGCGCTCTACGCGGGCTGGAACCGCCCCGGTTGGGCCTCGGACGGCCCGTTGCCGGCCGCCTCCGCCTTCTTCACCGGCCTGACGATCCTGCAGAGCGCCCTGGTCGCGGTCCTCGCCGTCGCCGCCGCCCTGCTCCACCGGGCGCCGCCGCCGGGCCACCCGGGCCGCGGTGCCGCCATGGCAGGGCAGGCCGGTCCCGCCGTGGCCCTGCTGGCCTGCGTGATCGGCGGGCTGTTCACCGGCTGCGCGGCGCAACGCGCGGCGGACTGGCTGGACCGGGGCGGTACCCCCGGTGGACCCGGCAGCCCGCTGCCGGGTGCACCCGCCGTCCTCACCTGGCAGTCCGCCACCGTCCCGGTGGTGCTCGCCGTGGTCCTCGTGGTGGCGGGCGGCCTGGCGCTGCGGCTGCGCCGCCGGGAGCGGGCGCTGCGCCCGGAGGTGGAGCGGCTGTACCCGGGGGTGCCACACCAGCCGGCGCGGACCCGTGCCATCGCCGCGGCCATCGGCCGCGCCCGGCTCACCGACTCCGCGCCCCTCGGCGTCGCCACCCTGTGCGGTGCCGCGTTCGTGCTCGGCGGGGGAGCGGTGGCCGGGGCGTGGGCGGGCGGCGGCACCCCGGAAGAGGTCGCCGCGCACGCACCCGCACCGGTGGCCGGGCTGGCCGCCGCCGCACAGTGGCTCGGCTCGTGGCTGGCCGCGGCCGGGGCCGTCGCGCTGGTCGCGGTGGGCCGCCGCGCCTATCGCGACCTCTCCGCCCGCCGCATGGTCGGAATCCTGTGGGACGTCGGCACGTTCTGGCCGCGCGCCGCCCACCCGTTCGCGCCCCCCTGCTACGCCGAGCGGGCCGTCCCCGATCTCACGTGGCGGCTGGACACCTGGACCCGGAGCACCGGGGGCGTGATCGTCCTCTCCGGCCACTCCCAGGGCAGCGTGCTGTCCGCCGCGGCCGTCTGGCAGCTGGGGCCCGCCGCACGGTCCAGGGTCGCCCTGCTCACCTACGGCTGCCCGCTGGCCCGCCTCTACGGTCGCTGGTTCCCGGCGCACTTCGCTCCCGCCCTGCTGCGCGACCTGCACGACACGCTGCCGGCCTGGCGCAACCTCTGGCGCCGCACCGACCCCATCGGCGGGCCGGTCCTGCTCGGCGGGCGCGGCAACGGCCTTGACGGGCGCGGCAGCGGCCTTGACGAGGGTACGGGCACGCGCGTCCCGCGTGCCGTCATCACCGAGGCGCAGGCCGCCCCGCCCTGCCGAGGTGACGCCGCCATCCCGGCTCCGGCCCGACCCGAAACGGCCGACCCCCTGTCGAAGGAGCCGCTGAGGGCGCCGGAACCGGAGGGTCCATGGGCCGCCGTCGACGTCGGGCCGCTGCTCGATCCGGTCGCGTACGGCCGCAGCGCCGCCCACCCGCTGCCCGAACCCGTCCTCGCCCACACCGGCTTCCAGACCGACCCCGCCTACGCCGAGCAGCGTGCCCTCCTGCTGTCCCGCTTCGGCCCGGCGGTCTCCACGGCGCTCCCCGCCCCCGCGCCCGCGGAGCCCGACCCGGTGTGAGCCGGGGCCGGCCCGGATCGGGTCGGGCTGACCCGATCCGGGCCGCGGCGCGGCCGCGGCCCCGGCTACGGCAGCGTCGGGAGGTCCTCGGGGTGGAGGAGCTGGAGTTCCTCGTGGGTCGGGTCGGCGATCTGCGCCAGCCGTACCGCGTGGCTCTCCACCATCGCCTCGAAGGTCTGCCGCGCGGTGCGGCCGTTGCCGAACGCGGGGCCCTTGGGGATGGCGGTGAAGTACTTCAGCAGTGCCTCGGAGGTGTCGTCGGCGATCTCGTACTGCTGGTCGGCGGACTGCGTGCCGACGATCTGCAGCAGCTCCTCCGGGCTGTAGTCACTGAACGTGATGGTGCGTGAGAAGCGTGAGGCGACACCGGGGTTGGAGTCGAGGAAGCGTTCCATCTCCGCCGTGTAGCCCGCGACGATCACCACCACCGCGTCCCGGTGGTCCTCCATCAGCTTCACCAGGGTGTCGATCGCCTCCCGGCCGAAGTCCCGGCCCGCGTCCTCCGGCGCGAGCGCGTACGCCTCGTCGATGAACAGCACGCCGCCGCGGGCCCGTTCGAACGCCTCCTGGGTGCGGATGGCGGTCGAGCCGATGTGCTCGCCCACCAGGTCCACCCGCGCCACCTCCACCAGGTGGCCGCTCTCCAGGACCCCGAGCGACGCCAGGATCTCGCCGTACAGCCGTGCCACGGTGGTCTTGCCGGTGCCGGGGGAGCCGGTGAAGACCAGGTGGCGGCGGGGCGAGGGGGCCTTGAGGCCGGCCTGCTCGCGGCGCCGCCCGACCGAGATCATGTCGATCAGGGTGCGCACCTCCCGCTTGACGCCCTCCAGGCCGACCAGCGCGTCCAGGTCGCCCAGGACGTCCGTGCTCTCCCGGGTGGCCACCCGCACCTGCGGCGGAGCGGCGGGCTCGGCAGGCCGCTGCGGCGGCACCCCGCCGAGCACACCGAAGGACTGCCCGCCGCTCACCGCCCGCAGCGGCTCCGGCGGCGGGGTCGCCGACGGCTCCTGTGCCGCGGCCTTGTCGCTCGTGCAGTCCTCCACCACCGGCCCCGGCTCGGCGAACTCGTACCCGCCCCGGGCGCACCGCTCGGTGCGGCACCGGGTCAGGGTGGAGCGGCAGCCGTCGATCACGTGGAAGCCGTACCCGCTGCTGCCGGTCACCCGGCAGCCGGTGAACGTGCCCCGCCCGCCGGCCGAGACGTAGACACCCGCCTCCGACGGGTTGGTGATCGTGCAGCGCTCCAGGGCCGGGTCGGCGCCCTTGGTGACGATGACGCCGGTCGAGGTGGCGTCGATGGTCGTCTGGGAGAGGGTGCCGCCGCTGCCGTGGTCGCGGAACCAGGCGCCGGTGGCGGCCTCCCGGATACGGCAGTCGTCGAGCTGGACGACGGCGCCGTCGCTCACCGACACGGCCGTGTTGCGGATCTGCGTGAAGTCGCTGTCCACGACGTCGGCGCGCGAGCCCCGGTCGAGCACGAACAGCGCGTCCGGGACGTCGTGCACCCGGCAGGAGTCCAGTATGGCCACCGCGCCGTCGCTCACCCACACGGCCGGGTAGTCGCCGGAACTGTCGTGTATTTCGCACTGGTTGGCGTCCACCCGGGTGCCCGGGTCCCACACCGACAGGCCGTTGCGGCCGAAGCCGCGCACCGTGCAGCGGGTGAGGGTGAGCACCGAGCGGGCCCGCAGGTCGACGGCGTTCTCGGGGACGTCGTGGATGTCGCAGTCGTTCAGGGCCAGCACCGCGTCGGTGTCCAGGCTGATGCCGTCACCCGTGGTGCGGTGCACCTGGCAGTCGGTGAACTGGCCGGCGCCGCGCGCCGACAACTGCACGCCGGGCCCGCGCACCTCGTACACCTCGCAGCTGACCGCCTCCAGGTTGCTGCCCTCGCCGGTCACCTCCAGTCCCGCCCCCGAGGCGTGGTGCACCCGGCAGCGCTCCAGCCGCGGTCCGGCGCCGCCGCGCACCGACACCCCGCTCTGCCCGGCCGAGACGACCTCGCACTCCTCGAACAGGCCCCCGGCGCCGTCCAGGACGCTCACCCCGATCCCGGCCGGGTTGTCCACCACGCAGCGGCGGACCGTCGGCCGGGCCCCGTCGCGCACTTCCAGCCCCACCGCGGAGCGGGTCGAGATGCGCAGGCCGACCAGTTCGGGGGTGCTCCGCTCGACGAGGAGGGCGGGTGAGGTGACGTCCTGGCATTCGACGGTGAGGTCGTGCACGGCGGCCGGGGCGCGCAGTGTCAGGCCGACGCCGGAGGACGGCGCGATCCGGACCGTCCCTGGACCGTCGGCGCAGCGCAGCACCACCGCGTGGTCGAGGACCAGATTCTCCCGGTAGGTGCCCGCACCCACCGAGAGCACGTCGCCGTCGCTCGCCGCCTCCAGCGCGGCGGCGAGCGACTCGTACTCACCTGTGCGGCGGCGCCACCGAGAACCGCTCGGATTGGTCACCTGCACCACGCCATGTGCCATCGGGCTGCCCTGCCCCCACCTCTTGCGATCGGCCGACCGGGGGTCAACGGTAGCGTGCTGCGAGGTGTGCCCGTGACCGCGACCCGGTGAACGGACGGCGCACTCCGGCGCGCCCGGAGGCGGCCCTTCCGCCGAGGCGGCCGGCGCGCGATGCCGCAGATGGCGCGCCGTCAGCCGTCAGCCGCCGGTCGTCAGCCGCCGGTCGTCAGCCGCCGGTACGGCCGGGACACGGCGCTGCGGCTGGCGCGCCGTCAGCCTCCGGCGCCCGCCCGGCCCCAGTTCTGCCCGACGCGGGCCCACTCGCGCTCCCACGACGCCATGCGGCGGCGCATCAGGCGCCACATCGCCACCTGGCGGGTGATGACGATCAGGCCCGCCACGGTGGAGGCGGCGGCGGTGCCGGTGAGCACCGCCCGGGTGTCGGCGGTGACGGGGTCCAGGGGCACCGGGACCAGGTCCCCCCGCCGGTCCACCCACAGCCGGACGCCTCCCCGCTGCCACACTTCGAGGTCCGAGGAGACCGCCGCGGTGTGCGTGCTGCCGTTCGGGGCGGTCCACCTCAGGACGTCGCCGTGGCCCGACAGTCCGGCCCGGGGATCGTTCCTCGCCCCCTCGGCGGTCCGGGCGACCACGACGCCCTTGGCGCCGGACTCGACGGTCGCGGGCACGAGGGCGCGTTGCGCGTGCTGGGCCCGCACCGTCTGCCGGAGGGCCCGGTCGGCCGACTGGCCGGCCCACCAGCCGAGCAGCGGGGTCAGGCACAGCAGCACGGCGCTGACCAGCACCAGCCACGCCTCGACGACATCGGTGGGACGGCGCAGCGCGTTGCGCCGCCACCGCCACCCGCGTCGGACCAGCCCTTCGCGACGGCTCATCGGCGGCCACCCCCTCTCACACCCTTCAACTACCGCGGACGGCGTGATTCATGCGTGTCCGCCCGCAGGGGTCGCGCGACGGGGCGCGGAAAGTCACTCCATCAGGGTCAACGCGTCGCCGACGTGCAGGGTTCCGGGCGCCTCGGGGATGAGGTTCTGGCCGAACAGCAGCTTTCCCGCGCCGGTGCGGCGGCGGGCCAGCGCGGGCAGCGGTTCACGGCCGCGCTCGCCGGTGACCTGGTCGGTGGTGGTGACCACGCACCGGGCGCACGGCTTGGGCGCCCGGAAGACCACCTCCCCGATACGCACCCGGCGCCACCCGTGCTCGGCCCACGCCTCCGTCCCCTCCACGACCACGTTGGGCCGGAACCGGTCCATCGGCAGCGGCCCCTCGTGCGGTGCCGTCCCCTGGGAGACCAGGTCGTTGAGGGCGGCCAGGGACGCCGTGGCCGTCAGCAGCAGCGGGTAGCCGTCGGCGAGGCTGACCGTGTCGCCGGGCAGGGCGTACTCGGGGTCCACCAGCCGGGGCAGGGCGACCGGGTCCTGGTGGACCAGGCGGACGGGCGTGCCCAGGAACGCGCTCAGCCACGCGTCGGCCTCCGGGCCGGCCGCGCGCACCCGGATCTCGTCCTTGAAGTGCCTGACGAGCAGCTCCGGGCCGGGCGGCGGCACCGCCACCGTCAGCGGGGCGCCGCCGGCCACCGACAGCCGCACCGCGCCGTCCGGCAGGAGCGCGGCGTCGACCCGGGCGAGTGCGGGCTGCTCCCGCTGCGTCACCGAGCGCAGTGTCCGGGCGTCGGCGATCATCCACCGGCGGTCGCCCGCGAGTCCCCACGGCTCGACGACCGCCGTACGCACGCCGGTGGTGCGCAGCGATTTCACCGGATAGAGGTACAGGGCGGCAACGCGCGGCGGTGTCATCCCCCCAGGGTGCCATCGCCGCGGCTGGTCCCCCGATCCGCCCCGGCCCCGCACGGTGTCGCGTCAGCCCTGGTAGTAACCGCCCCCGTGCTGCTGCTGCGGGGGCACGCCGGCGCCGAGGTTGCGGCGCTGGTAGAGGTCCTCGGGGTGGCCACCGGGCATCTGGCGGGGCGCCATCGGGCGCGGCGGCACCGGACGGGCGGTGTCGTATCCGGAGGGTGACGGGTGCTGGGGGTTCTGCGTCGGCTGCCCGCCGCCGTTCCAGCCCCCTCCGTAGGCCGCCGGCCGCGGGGCCGGCGCCGGCTGGGGTGTGTACGGCGTGGCGGGCTGCGGGTAGCCCTGGGCCGGGTAGCCGTTCTGCACCGGCTGGGGCTGGCCGTAGGACGGCTGCGCGGACGGCCCGGAGGGCAGCGCCGGCAGCGCGGGCAGCGCCGGGCGCATAGGCATGTTCCCGCTGTTGCCGAAGGCGTTGAAGCTGCCGGTGTCGTACGACGGGTAGGGCGCTGGCACGCGGATGGGTGCGATCTGCGGGGTGCCGCGTTCGGCCACGAGGCTGTCGTAGATCGGGGTGTCCGGGAAGGACGCAGACGAAGGGTAGTAGCTGCCGGAGCCGCCACCGTACGAACCGCGGGGGGTGGTCATGAGCCATAAGTTAAGCCCACGATGTGGTCGTTGGGGAGACCGATTTGATGGTTGTTTTGCGTGCAGTGGGTGACCTCCGGTCATCAATACGAGCGAACCTGTGGAAAACGGTCCGCATATGCCGCTGTGATCAGGTAAAAGCCGCGTTTCGCGGACCCGTCGGCGTGTCGGGTGAAGCCCGTCGGGAATGGTGGGGCCGAAGGGCGCCGAGGGGAGTTCGATGGCGCCGCCGCGAAGCGCGGTGCCTGGTGCCCCCGCGCGGGCTCAGCCCCCAGCGCACCGCCGGCTACGCCGACGGATGGGGCCTGGCCTGGCCGCCCGGGCCCGCGTCCTGACGCACGGCCTCCGGGCACGCTTCCGACCCCACGGCCGCCGCGGCCCGGACCGACCGGGCGGACTGGGGCGCCCCAGGAGGCGAGTCCGGCCTCCAAGGGCGCGCACCCGGCCGCGCCGCTCGCTCAGACCGACGGGTCCGGCTTGGCGTAGGTGCGGCCCTTCCAGGCCGCGCCCTGGCCGCGGTAGTGGCGTACCGCCGAGTCCACCGTCATCAGCAGGTACAGCGCCGCCGTGTACGGCAGCAGGGGCGCCAGCCGGCGCGGCTGCCCGTAGTACCGCAGCATCGGCAGGTACGTGCCCGCCATCACGGCCCAGGCCGCCGCACCCAGCGCGCACAGCGGCCACGCCCCGGCGACCGCGCCGCCCACCGCGGCGACCGGCGGCACCAGGTAGACCAGCGCGAGCCCCAGCACCGTTCCGGCCAGGACCAGGGGGTTGTGCCGCAGCTGGGCGTAGGCGCTGCGGGCCACCATCCGCCACAGCTCGGCCAGGTCCGGGTAGGGGCGGACGCTGTCGACCCGCTCGGCCAGGCCCAGCCAGATCCGCCCGCCCGAGCGCTTGACCGCGCGGGCCAGCGCGACGTCGTCGATCACCGACTGGCGGATCGTGTCCGGCACCCCCGCTGCCTCGGCGGCCGTGGCGCGCAGCAGTACGCAGCCGCCGGCGGCCGCCGCCGTGCGCCCGCGCGGCCGGTTGATCCAGCGGAACGGGTAGAGCTGCGCGAAGAAGTACACGAAGGCCGGGACGATCAGCCGCTCCCAGCCCGTCTCCACCCGCAGCCTGGCCATCTGGGAGACCATGTCCAGGTCGTGGTCGCGGGCGGCCTCGACCAGCGCCCGCAGGCTGCCCGGGCGGTGTGCGATGTCCGCGTCCGTGAGCAGCAGGAACTCCGCGCCGGTGCGCTCGCGGGCCAGGTCCATGCCGTGCCGCACCGCCCACAGCTTGCCGGTCCAGCCGGCCGGCGGCTCGCCCGGCGAGGACACCGTCAGCGGCAGCGAACCCGGCCGCCGGCCCAGCTCCCGGGCGATGCCGCCGGTGCCGTCGGTGCTGCCGTCGTCGACGAGGAACACCTCCGCGCGGCCCGGGTACTCCTGCTCCAGCAGTGAGGCCAGGCTCACCCCGATCACCTCGGCCTCGTCCCGGGCGGGCACCACCACCGCGACGTCGGGCCACTTTGCGGGCCCGGCCCCGGGGCGCCCGCCCGCGTCGCCGGACACGCCCCGCCCGCGTCGCCGGACCGTCCGGCCCGGGAGCCGGGCAGCCGCACGTCCGTGCGCCAGAACCCGCCCTGCCCGGCCAGCAGCCAGATCCACGCCACCAACGACACCCCGGCGATACCCGTCATCACACTCACCCCCGCAGTCTGCCGGACCGCCCCCGCCGGCCGGCGGACGGCACCCCGCCCGCGTCCCCGGGCCCGGAGGCCGGGCGCCCCGGAGCGGGCCGGGTGCGGCGCGGGAGGGCCGGCGCGGCGGGCGGTCGTAAAGTGTGGGGTGTGAAGATCGGCTTGGTGGATTCGGGGATCGGACTGCTCGCCGCCGCGGCGGCGATCCGGCGGCTGCGGCCGGACGCGGACCTCGTGCTGTCCTCGGACCCCGAGGGCATGCCCTGGGGGCCGCGCACGCCGCAGGACGTGGCCGGGCGGGCCCTGGAGTGCGCGCGGGCCGCCGCCGCACGCGGGCTGGACGCCCTCGTGGTGGCCTGCAACACGGCGTCCGTGCACGCCCTGCCCGCGCTGCGGGCCGAGTTCGAGCCGCTGCTGCCCGTCGTGGGCACGGTGCCGGCGATCAAGCCCGCCGCGTCGGCCCACGCCGCCGTGGCGATCTGGGCCACCCCGGCCACCACCGGCAGCCCCTACCAGCGCGGACTCATCGACGAGTTCGGCAACGGCGCCCGCGTCACCGAGGTGCCCTGCCCGGGGCTCGCCGACGCCGTGGAGGCCGGGGACGCCGCCGCCGTGGCCGCCGCCGTGGCCGCCGCAGCCGCCCGCACCCCCGCCGGCACCGAGGCGGTCGTCCTCGGGTGCACGCACTACGAGCTCGTCGCCGACCGCATCGCCGAGGCCGTCCCCGGCGCCCTCCTGTACGGGTCGGCCGACGCGGTCGCCGCCCAGGTGCTGCGCCGCGTCGCCCTCTCGGCGCAAAGTGGCCAAGTTCACAAGGATGCCGCAGGGGAGGGTCCGCGGGGCGGTGCTCTGGAGGTGCTGCTGGACGGGCGCGCGGCCGAACTCTCCCCCGTCGCACGGGTGTACCCCCAGGGCGCCCTTCTGGCCGAAGCGCCGGCGAGGGCCTGAGCATGTCCGGTGCCGCCGGACCGGGCTGTGGGTACGCTGCGAGGCATGACGCACGCCCCCCGGCCGGAGAACGGCGCGTCCCAGGTGTGGACGGGCCGGGCCAGTAACCGTATGCAGTGGGTGCTCGCCGCCATGGGCGGCGCGTGCCTCGCGCTGGGCATCGTCCTCGCCGTGGAGGGCCCTGGCCCCACCGCGGGGCTGGCGCCCCTGGTGATGTCCGTCGTGGGCTGCCTCGCCGTCGGCCTCCTGGTGCTGTTCGGCACCGTGGCCTTCACCCACGTGCGGGTACGCGTGGACCGGGAGGCTGTCGACGTCCGCTGCGGGCACATCGGGGTGCCGCGCCGCCGCATCCCGCTGGCCGAGGTGAGCGGCGCCCAGCTCGCCCCCTGGATCAGCCCGCGCTCCTGGGGCGGCTGGGGCTACCGCTGGCGGCCCGAGAAGGGCACCGCCGTCGTCGTCCGGCGCGGCCCCGGAGTCGTCATCGACCTCGGCGGCGGCCACTGCTTCACCGTGACCGTCGACGACGCCGAGGGCGCGGTCCGCACCATCCGCGAACTGCTCGGCCTTGCCTCGTCCCGCTGAACCGCCGCCGGCGGGGGCCGGGCCGGATACCGGCCGCGGCGCCCCCGCTGCCGACCCCGTGACCGTGGCGCCGCCTCGGGCGGCGGCACGCGTTCGCCTCCCGCCCGCCCGATGCCCGGCGACGCCGTCTCGTAGGCTCTGGGCATGGCGACTCCCAAGTTCATCCAGGACATCCGGGCGAAGGCCGGGCACATCCTCCTGCTGCTCCCGGGCGTGGTGATGGTGGTCTTCGACGGCCAGGGCCGGGTTCTGCTCAACCTCCGTTCGGACAACGGGAAGTGGGCGCTCATCAGCGGCATCCCGGACCCCGGGGAGCAGCCCGCCGAGGCGGCCGTGCGCGAGATCATGGAGGAGACGGGGGTGTCGGCGGTCGTGGAGCGGGTGGTGAGCGTCTTCACCAACGAGCCGGTGGAGTACGGCAACGGCGACCTCGCCCAGTACACCGACATCGTGCTGCGCTGCCGCGCGGTCGGCGGGGAGGCCCGGGTGAACGACGACGAGTCGCTGGACGTCCGCTGGTTCGCGGTCGACGACCTGCCGCCTCTGGGGCCGATCGCCCGGGAGCGGATCGCGATGGCCCTGGCGGACGAGCCGACCTGGTTCGCGCCCGCCGCCCCGCCCGTTCCCGACGCCCAGGCGGCTCCCGGGGCCTGAACCCTGCTGCCGCCCCGGCCCCGGACCCGCGCCGGGTGCCGAGCCGCGTTCCGGCCGGTGGCTCCTGGGGTCGGGGCGGCCCTGGGGGAGACAATCTGACGGATGGTCATACCTATGCTGGCCAGCGGACTTTGTCAGTGCGTGGGAGTAAAATCGACAGTGTTCGAAAGGGTTGGCCGACGCCTCAGGAGGAAGCCCGATGGCCGCTGCCGTACTGCCCCTGCCGATGCCCATGGAGGGGCGCCACGCCCCACTGCCGAAGAGGCCGCTGCCCGCCGGACTGCCCCGGGAGTGGTACGTGTCCCACAACCGCCGGCTCAAGACGATGCGGCTCGCCATCGCCCTGCTCGACTCGGGCGTCTACGAGCCGGAGCAGGCCGGCAACGGCCTGATCCGGCGTACCGCCGAGCGGATAGGCGTGCACGCGCCGTCCGACCTCACCTGCCGGATGGTGCGCCGCATGCTCACCTACGGCCGCTGAGCCGGCCCCGTCCCGCGCGCTGCCGGGCCGTCCGCATCCGCCGCCGTGCGGTGCGGACGGCCCGGCAGCGCCCACCGCTTCGGGCCGGGCGCCGCCGGCCGTCAGGTCTTGCGGTACGTGTAGGCGTCCGCGGCCGCGGCCGCCACGGCGTCGAGGTCGGCGCCCGTGGAGGCCGTGACCACCGCGGCCACCGCTCCTTCCAGGAACGGCGCGTCCACCAGCCGTGTCCCGGCCGGGAGCTCCTCGTCGGCCAGCAGCGCCTTGACGGTGAGGACGGCGCTGCCCAGGTCGGCGAGGACGGCCACCCCGGCGCCCCGGTCCACGGCGTGCGCGGCCGAGGAGATCAGGTCGGAGCTCGTCCCCAGGCCGCCGTCCGGCCCGCCGCCGGCGGGTGCCACGGGCACGTCGGCGCCGCCTCCGGTGAGCGCCCTGGCGAGGTCCGCCACGGCCTGGGCCGCGGCGGCGCTGTGGGAGACGAGGACGACGCCCACCAGCGGGCGCTTCTCGCGTACGGGGGTGTCCGGGCTGTCCCCGGTGGGCGCGGTCATACGGCGGCCTCCTGCACGGTGTCGGCCAGGGCGTTCAGCAGCAGGGCCGCCGAGGTCGCCCCCGGGTCCTGGTGGCCCACGCTGCGCTCGCCCAGGTAGCTGGCGCGGCCCTTGCGGGCCCGCAGCGGGACGGTGGCCAGCGCGCCCTCGTCGGCGGCGCTCGCGGCGGCGGCCAGCGCGGCCGCGGTGCCGCCGCCGTCGTCGAGCGCGGCGCCCATCGCGTCCACGGCGGGCAGCAGCGCGTCGAGCATGGTCTTGTCGCCGGCCGCCGCGCCGCCGAGCTGGGCCACCCCGGCCACGCCGGCCCGCAGCGCGTCCCGCAGCGCCGCGCCGTCCACGGCCGCCGCGTCGCCGAGCTCCTTGCCCGCGCGCCGCAGCAGCGTGCCGTACAGCGGGCCGGAGGCGCCGCCGACCGAGCTGATCAGCTGCCGCCCGGTCGCCACGAGGACCGCGCCGGGCGTCTGCGGCGGCTCCTGCTCGACGGCCGAACGCGCGGCCTGGAAGCCGCGCCGCATGTTGGTGCCGTGATCGGCGTCGCCTATGGGGGAGTCCAGATCGGTCAGGTGCGCGGCTTCTCGGTCGAGCACCGCGGCGGCCGTCTCCAGCCAGCGGCGCATCAGCGCCGCGTCCACGGGGGCGTCGGGGGTGGCGTTCATGCGTGACCTTTCGACGGTTCGGCGGGTGTCGGGCCGGTGGCGCACCGGCGGAACGGGGGCGGCTCCCCGGGGAGCCGCCCTGGCGGTCGGTGGTCGGCGGTCGGTGGCTGTCGGTCGGTCGCGGTCAGCGGCGGGTCGTCGGTGGTGGGTCGTCAGGGGCCGTACGACGTCGGGCCGGACGGTCGCGCGCCTGTGCGGCGGTCAGCAGCCCCAGCGCAGCGCCGGGGTCGACACCGGCGCGTCCCACAGCCGCAGCAGCTCCTCGTCCGCCTCGCAGACCGTGACCGAGGCACCCGCCATGTCCAGCGAGGTGACGTAGTTGCCCACCAGGAAGCGGGCGACCGACACCTTGCGTTCGGTCAGCGCCCGGTGCACCTCGGCGGCGAAGCCGTACAGCTCCAGCAGCGGGGTGGCGCCCATGCCGTTGACGAGAAGGAGGACCGGCGCCTCGGGGCGGCGGTCCTCGACGACGGCGTCCACCGCCGCGTCCGCGATCTCGCGGGAGGTCATCATGGCCCGGCGCTCGCGGCCCGGCTCGCCGTGGATGCCGACGCCCAGCTCCAGCTCGCCCTCCGGCAGGTCGAAGGTGGGGCCGCCCTTGGAAGGGGTGCTGCACGCGCTCAGCGCCACACCGAAGCTGCGGGAGACCTCGTTGACCCGGCGGGCGACGGCGGCGACCTCCTCCAGCGGCGCGCCCTCCTCGGCGGCGGCGCCGGCCAGCTTCTCCACGAACAGCGTCGCGCCGGTACCGCGCCGGCCCGCCGTGTACAGGCTGTCGGTGACCGCGACGTCGTCGTTGACCAGCACCTTGGATATCTGGACGCCCTCGTCCTCGGCCAGCTCGGCGGCCATGTCGAAGTTGAGCACGTCACCGGTGTAGTTCTTGACGATGAAGAGCACGCCGGCCCCGCTGTCCACCGCGGCGGCGGCCCGCACCATCTGGTCGGGCACCGGGGATGTGAAGACCTCGCCGGGACAGGCCGCGGTCAGCATGCCCATCCCGACGAACCCGCCGTGCAGGGGCTCATGCCCGGAGCCGCCCCCCGACACCAGCCCCACCTTGCCCTCGAAGGGCGCGCCCCGGCGGACGATCACCTGGCGCTCGACGTCCACCGTCAGGTCCGTATGCACCGCGGCGAAACCCCGCAGCGCGTCGGCGACCACCGTCTCGGGCACGTTGATCAGCATCTTCACGGGTACTCTCCCTGGCACGTCACCAGACGCCCCGCACCCCGGCCGGCAGCCGGCCGCGGACCGTCCAACGGATGGTTGAGCCTCGGCGCTGCCGGGCGCCGCACGCGCCCGCGGGGCACCCCGCGGCGACCGGTGCCCCGCCTGGCCGGGTGGCTCCCCGGCGACGGGGTATCGGCACCCGGTCCCTCGTCCCGCGCGTGTCCCGCACGCAGCCGGCGCATGGCTCCAGTATCCGCTGGTGATCGGCAATCGTCACGGCGAACGTACGACCTACTCCGCGGCGCCTGCCGTCCGCCGGGCGCCGGCGCACCGCCGCGCCGGCCTACCGCGCGGCCGCCGAGGTACCCGGCCACGCCGCCGCCACCGCGCTCCCGAGCAGCTCAGCGGCCGCGTCGACGGCCGCGTCGACGGCCGCGGCCAGCGCGGCGGGCGCGCCGGTCAGGCCGGCCAGCACCCCGTCGACGTCCCGCAGGCCGGCTGAGGCAAGGAGGTGCTTCTCGTCGGCCACCCACGTCCCGCGCGCCGCCAGCACGCCGTGCGCGGCTTGGCAGGCGGCCGTGGCGATCGCGCCGGCGCAGTCGGCGAGGTGCCCTTGCCGCGCGCCCTCGTCCTCTCCGTTGCCCCGCACCACGCCTACCGTCCGCACCGTCCTCACGGCTCGTCCCGTCGGCTGTCGACTGCGGCCAACCGCGGGCAGCCGCCGCAACCGGACACGTTCCGGCACCCGCACCCTCGGTCGAAGTCCGCCCGGCTGCGCCCGAACCCGAGCCGCCCCGCGCCCGGACGCGCCCCGGGCACCCGATAGGGTGGGATCAGCGGCACCGGAAGGTCGCCGCCACGGCGGTGGGGCCCGCCGTACCCGAACCGCGGCGACACCGCCGCCAACGGTCCCTGCTTGCGACGCGCACCCGTGCGCGCGCCCGTACCGTCCACCGACGGCGCGGGGTCCGCGCGCGCCCGTACCCGGCGAGTAGGAGTTTCCCGTGCCCAGCGACCCCCGTCCTCCCCTGGCCGGCGAACCGGTCGACCCCGACGTCGACCTGCGCGTCCCGGAACAGCGTGCGGAGACGAGCCCCAGCCCCGCGCCGGTGCTCGCGGTGATCGCCGTGGGCGGTGTGATCGGCTCCTGCGCCCGCTACGGGGCCGGCCTGCTGTGGCCCACCGCCGCCGGCGCGTTCCCGTGGACGACGCTGGGGATCAACGTCGTCGGCTGCTCGGTCATCGGCGTGCTCATGGTGGTGATCACCGAGGTGGTCACACCGCACCGCCTGGTACGGCCGTTCTTCGGCACGGGCGTGCTCGGCGGTTTCACCACCTTCTCCACCTACGCCAACGACGTGCGGGGCCTGATCGACGGCGGCAACCCCCGTACCGGCCTGGCCTACATGGCCC
This sequence comes from Actinacidiphila yeochonensis CN732, assembly GCF_000745345.1. NCBI lineage: Bacteria > Bacillati > Actinomycetota > Actinomycetes > Kitasatosporales > Streptomycetaceae > Actinacidiphila > Actinacidiphila yeochonensis. Next base: position 4,287,086 of record NZ_JQNR01000005.1, read on the forward strand.
TCACCCTTCTCGCGGCGCTCGCCGGGGTGTGGCTCGCGGCCACGGCCACCCGGCGGCTGCTCGTCCACCACCGGGAGGCACGGTGAACTGGCTGCTGGTGATCGCGGGCGCCGTGGTCGGAGCCCCGCTGCGGTACCTCACCGACCGCGCGGTGCAGTCCCGCCACGACACCGCCTTCCCCTGGGGAACCTTCCTGGTGAACGTCTCGGGCTGCACCCTCCTGGGCTTCCTCAGCGGCGCCACCACCGCGGGCGCCATCTCCTCGCACCTGGTGCTGCTGCTCGGCACCGGCCTGTGCGGCGCCTTCACCACCTACTCGACCTTCTCCTACGAGACGTTGCGACTCGCCGAGAGCGGCGCCCGCCTACAGGCGGCGGTGAACGCCGTCGGCATTGTGGCGGCGGGGCTGGGCGCGGCCTTCACCGGCGCGGCGGTCGCCCAGGCGCTCTGGCAGTAGCCGCGCCCATCCCTCTCCGCGGGGAGCATGACATCACCGCCAGGATCAGCACCAACGACATCTCCACTGCGGCATCATCCGGTCGGCCGTCCGCCGATTCCCGAGCGGCCGGCCAACCAGATGACCGACCGTTGAAGTGGGGTGCCCGGCCGTGCGGGCCCGCACGGCCGACGGCTTGGACGCGTCGGCCAGGGTCCTGCCCGGAGCGGCGGCTGGTGAGCGGGAAGAGGGTGCACGGTGTGCAGGGCGGATCGTGAGGCGGCGGCGGTGAGCGCCACAGCGGCACTGGCGACGGCGTACCCGAGCCTGACGCGGGGGCGTTCTCCGCACCCCGCGCTCGCCGGCTGTGAGGACGTGGCGTGGTCGGCGGTTCCTGGTTGCCCGAAAGACGTCCCGGTCGTGTTGCGCGGCCTGCTCGACCCGGACGCGGCCGAGCAGGCCGAAAGCGTCCTGGGGTGGATTCTGTTGTCGGGGCCGATGGCCATCAGCGCGGCGACTCCGGCCTTCGTGCCCTTCCTGCTGCGTCTGGCCGCCGACCCGTCCGTCCCGCGACGGGGTGAACTGTTCGGTCTGGTGCTGGTGGTCGCCGCCCTTTCGGAGCCGTCCGACCCCGGCAACGCGTGGTCCCTTGCGCTCAGCGGCGCCGAGCAGGATCATCCTGAACGGCGCCTGTGCCGGGCATCGTTCGCCGCTGACGCCGCGTTGGTGCTGGGCTTGCTGGCCGACGAGGAGCTGTCGGCGGCCTCCTCGCTGAGTGAGGACGACCGCACCTCGCTGCTCCGGGCCGCCGGGCTGTGACGCGCACGAGAGCCACGCTGCCGCGCGCCCGTGACGGCGGCGGGGTCACGTCGTCCACCGCTTGAGCGCGGCGCGGCCCGCCTCCTCCGCCAGCCACTCGTCGAACGCCTGCCGGGCCCTCGCCGCCCGCCCGGACGGCAGCAGCGCGCCCTCCGCGACCGCCCGGCCCGCCGCGCCCGGCAGCGGTACCGGCAGCACCAGGCGGCGCTCGCCGCGTGCCCGCGCCACTCCGCGCACCATGTCCGGCAGGTACTCCTCACGGGGCCCCGCCAGCTCCGGCGCGACTCCCAGCGGCGGTCCGACGGCCAGTTCGGCGAGGGCGGCGCCCACCTCGCGCACCGCCACCGGCTGCACCCGGGCCTTCGGGACCGCGGCCACCGGCCCCGGCGTCCGGTCCAGCAACTGCCGGGGGAACTCGTGGAACTGCGTCGCCCGCAGCACCGTGCACGGCACCGGGCCCGCCGCGGCGAGCCGCTCCTGCCGCAGCTTGCCCCGGTAGTAGCCCAGGCCCACCCGGTCCACGCCGACGATCGACAGGACCACGTGGTGCGCGACGCCCGCACGGCGTTCGGCGTCCAGCAGCATCCGTCCGGCCGTGTCGAAGAAGCCGACCGCCGCCCGGCGCGTGACCGCCGTCGTGTTCGAGACGTCCACCACGGCCGCCACCGACTCCAGGGCGGCGTCCAGTCCGGCGCCGGTGAGCAGGTCGACCCCCGCGGAGCGGGCCAGCACCACCGGATCGTGGCCCAGGTCCCGCAGCGCGGCGGCCACGTGCCGCCCGGCCAGGCCGGTCCCGCCGGCCACCGCCACCCGCATCCCGACCGCTCCTCCCGTCCGGACCGCGCTCCGGCGGCGCCCGCGGGCACCGCGCACCCGCCACCAGCGCAGTATCGCCCCCGGGAGGCCGCGCCACCCGTCAGCCGGCACCCCCGCGCGCGGCGGGGCGGGGCCGCGGGCTCCCACAGCTCGGGCCTCACCATTACCGTGGGTGGTGTCAAGGAGGGCGGCGGGCGGGACAGCCTGTTGTGGCAGGCAGGCAGGCAGGCGGACCGGGCGGCGCCCACGGTCCCCGCGGGACGACACGGAGGCGGCGATGCGTGACGCGGACCCCGGGCTCTTCGGGCCCGGCTCGGTGACCTGGCAGTTGCACGGCGACCCGATCATGTGGGTCGGCGGGGTACGCGCGCTCTACCTCCAGGCCCTGCATCCCCGCGCGGTCCGAGGCGTCGCCCAGAACTCCGACTTCCGGCAGGACGCCTGGGGCCGGCTGCTGCGTACGGCCTCCTTCGTCGGCGGGACCACCTACGGCACCACCCTCGCGGCCGAACGCGCCGGCGCCCGCATCCGCGGTATCCACCGCCGCCTGACGGCCACCGACCCGGAGACCGGCGAACGCTTCCGGATCGACGATCCCGAGCTGCTGCTGTGGGTGCACTGCGCGGAGATCGACTCCTACCTCTCCGTGGCCCGCCGCTCCGGCTACCCGCTGACCGACGCGCACGCCGACGCCTACGTCGACGAGCAGCGGGAAGCGGCCCGCCTGGTCGGCCTGGACCCGGCCGACGTGCCCGCCGACACCGCCGAACTCGCCCGCTACTTCGAGAAGGCCGAGCCCCTGCTCGCGACCACCCCCGAGGCCCACGACGTGCTGCGCTTCCTGAAGTCGCCGCCGGTGCCGGCCCCGCTGGTGCCGCTGCGGGCGGCGCTGTGGGGGACCCTGTCCGCCGCCGCCTACGCGGCTCTGCCGCCCTACGCGCACGCCCTCTACGGCACGCCCCCGCCCTCCGCGGCCGGCACCGACCGGCGGCTGCGCGCACTGGGCCGGCTGCTGCGCGCCGTCCCGGCCACGGGGCGCTGGCAACTGCCGCCGGGCCACATCCTCAAGGCCGTCGGACGGCTCGGCCCGGGCACCCACCCCTCGCCCCGCCGACTGCCGCCGCCACGAGCGGGGAGTTGACGCGCACGGGGTTGACGTACCGGGGCCGCCGGGGGACGGACCGGCCATACTGGGGCGGGGAAGCACGAGCGGCCCGCGGGACACGACCCCCCGTCGGGCAGGGGAAGCACCGACAGCACGGGGGCGGCGGCGCTGATGACGGCTGGACAGCAGCAGGAACGGCAGGGCGGGGACGCCCCGCCGCAGGAACGGGTGCCGGAACCGGCACTCCGACGGGCACAGGAGGCCGCACGGGAAACGGTCCAGGGGCAGTCGGCGGGCCGCGCCGCCGGGACGCCGAACGGCGGCCGAGGGTACGCGGGGCCGCGCGGCGAGGCGGGCCCGCGCGACCTGCGTGAGCTGCGCAGGCCGTCCGGAGCCGACACCGGCACGGACGTCCTGGAGCCGGCGGGCCCCGGCACCGGAGATGCTGACACCGCGTACCCGCCTGGCCGGCACCCGGACCTCTCCGCCCCGTACCGCACGGGGCCCGCGGTGCCCTCGGCCGTCGCGGTCGTCCAGGGCCGCTACCGGCTGCACGAACTCATCGGACGCGGCGGCATGGGTGAGGTGTGGCGTGCCCTCGACGAGTCCCTGGGCCGCCGCGTGGCCGTCAAGTGCCTCAAACCGCTGGGCCATTCCGGTGATGCCTCGTTCACCCGCGTGCTGCGCGAGCGGTTCCGCCGAGAGGCCAGGGTCGCGGCCTCCCTCCAGCACCGCGGCATCACCGTCGTCCACGACTTCGGCGAGCACGACGGGCTGCTCTTCCTGGTGATGGAGCTGCTCGACGGCCGCAACCTGCGCCAGGCGCTGGACGACGGGCAGCGCCGGCCGCTGCCCGTGCCGGAGGTCGCCGACATCGCCGAGCAGGTGACCGCCGCCCTCGCCTACACCCACGCCCAGGGCGTCGTACACCGGGACCTCAAGCCCGCCAACGTCATCCGGCTGACCGACGGGACGGTGAAGATCTGCGACTTCGGCATCGCCCGCCTCGGCCACGAGATCGGCTTCACCTCCCGGCTGACCGGGACCGGTGTCGCCATGGGCACCCCGCAGTACATGTCGCCCGAGCAGATCGGCGACTCCGAGGTCGACCACCGCAGCGACCTGTACTCCCTGGGCTGCGTGCTCTACGAACTGGCCACCGGGCGACCGCCGTTCGACCAGGACGACGCCTGGTCGATCCTGGTCAGCCACCGCGACGCGGTACCGGAGCCGCCGCGCGCGCTGCGGCCCGAGCTGCCCGCGGCGCTGGAGGAGCTGATCCTCCACCTCCTCGCCAAGGACCCCGCCGACCGGCCCCAGGACGCGGCGGACGTCGCCACCCGTCTGAGGAGCGCCCGTTCCGCCCCCGGCGCCGGCCGCCCGGTGGTCGGGGCCGAGGGACCGCCGCCCGACTGGGCCCGGACGCTGAGCGCGGGCCCCGCCGCCCGCTCGACCCTGCGGGCCCTGCCCCCGGCGCCGGCCCACCACGAGCTGACCGGCGTCTGGTCCACCCGCGCCACCGGGGCGCACCCGGACCCGGCGGAGGTCGGCACCCTCGACGCCCGGCAGTCCGAGGCCGCCGACCACGGCCGGATCGGCAACTGGCAGCAGTCGTACGACCTGCACACCGCGGTGGCCGCCGACCGCGACCGGCTCCAGGGCACCGAGCACCCCGACACTCTCGCCAGCCGGCACGAGGCGGCCTACTGCCTGGCCCGCCTCGGCCGTACCGAGGAGTCCCTGCGCCTGTACTCCTACGTGGCCGAGGTCCGCCGCCGGGTGTTCGGGCCCGACCACGCCGCCACCCTCGCCGCCCGCCACGAGGCCGCCTACGCGCTCAGCGTCCTGGGCCGCCGTCTGGAGGCCCACCAGGAGTTCTCCGCCGTGCTCGCCGGCTACGGACGCACCCTCGGGGCCGACCACCCCGACGGGCTGCGGTGCAAGCACAACCTCGCCTACAACCTGGGCGAGCTGGGGCGGACGGAGGAGGCGCACACCGCCGCCGAGGAGGTGTACGCCGCCCGCAGCCGGGCGCTGGGAGCCGACCACCCGGAGACGCTGAGCAGCCGGTTCGAGGTCGGCTACACCCTCGGCCGGGCCGGCCGCTGGTCCGAGGCACTGGCCGTCCACCGCGAGGTGGCCGCCGCGCGCTCCAGGCTGCTGGGCCCCTGCCACCCGCACACGCTCGCCGCCGACTACGAGACCGGGATCTGCCTGGGCCGGCTCGGCCGTCCCCGGGAGGCGCTGGAGCTCTACGAGAGGCTGGTCGCCGACCTGGTCCGGACCGCCGGCTCCGCCGACGAGGAGACGCTGCGGGCCCGCCAGGCGTTCGGCGTCAACCTGGGCCGCCTCGGGCTGTGGGACCGGGCGCTGGCCGAGGCACGGGACGTGGCGGCCGTCCGGCAGCGGGTGCTGGGGCACGCCCACCCGGACACCCTGGTCAGCAAGCGCGAGATCGCGGTCTGCCTGGGCTGGCTCGGCCGCTGGTCCGAGGCGCTGGCCGTCTACCACGAGGTGGCCGAGGCCCGCGAGGCCGTGCTCGGCCCCGTCCACCCCGACACCCTCACCTCCCGCAACGACGAGGCGCGCTGCCTTGAGCACCTGGGGCGCGACGACGAGGCGCAGGTCCTGTACCGGAAGGTCGCCGCCCACCACGACGGCCTGGAGGCGCTGTAGCCCGCCGCGTGCGGCGGACGGCGTGGTGGGCGCCCGCGCGGCTATGGTCGCGGTATGGGAGAGGTCACGGCGTACGAGGTCGGCGGGGTGCGGCTGGTGTGCGAGGAGGAGGGGCCTTCCGGCGGGCCCGCGGTGGTGCTGCTGCACGCGCTCGGTGAGGACCGCACCTCCTGGCGCTCCGTCACTCCCGCGCTGGCGGCTGACGGATGGCGCACGCTGGCCCTGGACCAGCGCGGCCACGGCGCCAGCGACCGCCCGGGGGAGTACGCCTTCGAGGCGATGCGCGACGACGTGCTGGGCCTGCTCGAACTGCTGGGTCTGGAGCGGGCGGTGTTCGTGGCGCACTCCATGGGCACCGTCCCTGCCTCGCTGGCCGCGATGGACCGGCCGCACGTGGTGGCCCGGCTGGTACTGGAGGAGGGGCCGCTGCCCTTCCCGGCCGACCCTCCGCGCCCGGTGCCGCAGGGGCCGGACGGTTCGGCCCGCTACGACTGGCGGGTGGTGCGCGACGTCGCCCGGCAGCGCAACGCCCCGCCCGCGCGGCACTGGGACGGCCTCGCGGAGATCACCGCGCCCACCCTGGTCGTCGCCGGCGGCCCGCGCAGCCACCTGCGCCAGGACCACCTCGCGCGCGTCGCCGCCCGCATCCCCGGCTCGGCGCTGACGATGCTGGACGCCGGACACATGGTCCACGACGAGCGGCCGGCGGAGTTCCTCGCGGTGCTGCGGGGGTTCCTGGGCCGCCCGTTCGCCACGCCGGGCGGGGCCTGACCGGACGCCTTTGATGCCGGACGCCGCCGGACGCCGCCGGATGACGCAGGGCGATGCCGGGCGGGGCCTGACACCGGACGCCTCTGATGCCGGACGCCGCCGAGAGCCGGAGCCGTCCGATGCCGTCCGATGCCGGATGACGCCGAGCACGGGACGTCGTCCGACGGCGCCGGACGCCCTCCGGCCCCCGACGCCTGACGGCCCGCGGCCGTCCCGCGTCCGGGTTCAGCCCGCCGCCACGCGGGCCGCGATCACCCGCGCGCACTCCAGCGTGCTCGCCGTACCGGTGTCGACCTCCAGGTCGTAGCGGACGCCCCGGTGCACCAGCTCCGCCTGGCCGCGCGCCATGCCGGTGGCCCGGTCGCCGCGTGCGGCCTCGCGCGCGGCGGCGGTCCCGGGGGCGCAGCGGACGCCCACCCACAGCACCTCCAAGTCCCCCAGCGCGGCCCGCCAGCGCTTCTGGGAGTCGGCGCCGCCGAGGAAGACCTCGTCGACGATCAGCCGCGCCCCGGCCCGCGCGACCTCGGCCAGGCCGCGTGTCCAGGCCGCGTCCAGCCGGCGGAACTCGGCTCCGGCGGCGACCTCGCCGCCGGAGCCGAGGAGCAGCCCGGAACCGCCCGCCAGTAGCCTGGGTGGCAGCGCGTCCACCAGGGTGTCGGTGCCGAACGTGAGCCAGGGGTCGCGCAGTTCGACCTGGAGTGCGCGGGCGAGGGTGCTCTTGCCGGAGCTGGAGCCGCCGTTGAGGACGATCACCTGGACGGGCATCCGGCAACCTTACGAAGGGCGGGTCGCCGGATGCCAGCGGGATTCCCGGCTGAGGCCGCCTCAGCGCCAGTCGGCGGCGAAGGCACGGGCGGGGTTGCGCGTGAAGACCGTCTCGGCGGCGTCCTCGCCCAGCTCCCTGGCCACCCGCGGGCGCAGCACCCGCAGCTGGTAGGGGAGGCCGGGGCCGCCGCCGGTCGAGGCCCGCGCCCGCGCGGTGGTGGTGTCCCCGCCGAGCAGCAGCTGTCCGAGATGCCCCGCCGAGGCCAGGGCGGTCAGGCACTCCAGCAGCCGCCAGTCGGTCGGGTGGTTGGCCAGGGAGGGGCCGTCGAAGGCCAGGAACGCGCCGGACGCGGCCAGTTCGAGGTGCAGCCCGGGGTCGGGGAACCGGTTGAGGTGCCCCAGGACGATGCTGCCGGTGGGGACGCCCAGGTCGTCGTGGAGCAGACCGAGCACGTCCGCCACGGCGGTGCCCATCTCGTGGTGGACGCCGATCGGGGCACCGGTGGCGTGGTGGGCCGCCGCCGCGGCGGCCATCACCTCGCGGGCGTGGGCGTCCAGACCGTGGAACACGCCGGCGACCTTGATCATGCCGGCCCGGACGGCGGTACGCGGACCGTCGGGGCTGTCGTCGGCGAACATCCCCTCGGTCAGCTCCGAGGTGAACAGCTCGGCCAGCCCGCCGGCCCTCAGCCGCTCCAGCAGCTCCGGCGGGTAGTGGGCGGCCTGGTGCAGGCCCGTCGCGGCGATCAGGTGCACCCCGGCCGCCCGGGACAGCTCCGGCAGCTCCCCGGCCCGCCGTCCCAGCCCGAACGGCGTCCACTGCGCCAGCCCCCGGCCGCCCAGCTCCCGGTAGGAGGCCAGTTCGGCGGCGGCCGCCGCCGGGTCGTCGAGTTCCTGGCCGCGGAGTGCGGGGATGCGCAGGAAGAGGTGGTCGTGCGCGTCGCAGGTGCCCAGGGACTCCGGCGCGATGTCCCCGAGTACGGTACGGACCGCGCTCACGGCGCCGCCTCGCCGGTGTCCCGGTCCGCGTCGCCCGGTGCGGTGGCGCCGTCCGCCGGGCCGCCGCCCGCACCCGGGTCGGTACCCGTTTCCTTGAAGACGGCCGCGGCCACCCGCAGCCCGGCCAGCGCTCTCGGGACGCCGATGTAGGGGGCGAGGTGGACCATCACCTCGACGATCTCGCGCGGCTCCATACCGATCCGCAGCGAGTTGCGCACATGGTCGTCGACCTGCGGCTCGACCCCGCCGAGCGCGGTGAGCGCGGCCAGCGTGGCGATCTGCCGGTCCCGCAGCTCCAGCCCCTCCCGCTGGTAGGTGCCGCCGAAGAGGGCGGTGACGATCCAGTCGGCGAAGCCCGGGGCCAGGCTCTCCAGGCTCTTGAGGGTGCCCTCCACCGTCTCGGGTCCCGCGAGGCGGCCCATCAGCGCGTAGCCGGCCTCGCGGTCGACGCTCGCCCGGGTGTTCACCACTGCCGTCCCTCCTGGATCGCGTCGAGGCCCGGGCGGGACAGGTGCAGCACCTCGAAGCGTTCGGCGCCGGGCCCGTCCTCGGGCGCGGCGTCCTCCCAGAGGGTGAAGCGCAGGAGCTCCCAGTGGCGGGGGTCGACCAGCAGCGCGGCCGAGTGCAGGCCGGAGCTCCGCCCCAGCTCGGCGACCTCCGCCAGCTCGCGGGCGATGACCTCCGGCAGGTCCGTGTCCCGCGCCAGCGGGCGGGACGTGCGGGCGGCGGCCCGGGGCGCCTGCCCCACCGCCGGTCCGCGGGTGAAGCCGAGACCGGTCCAGTGCTCGACGACCGGGCGCCCGAAGTCGTCGGCCAGGGAACGGAATCCGGGGCCCCACAGGAAGCTGTTCATGCCCTGGGGGGTGTTCCATAGGTAGAAGGGGGCGTACTCGTTGACGGGCGAGCCCTCGCGGCCGCGCTCCCGGATCAGATACGCCTTCTGCCCCAGGCCCGGGAAGTCGTCCAGCAGGTGTCCCCGGGTGGCCACCCGGCGGCGGATGACGCCCATGTCGTAGTCGGCGGGCAGGGTGACGCGGTAGTTCATGCCGTGCACAGGTGTGCGCTCCTTTGTTCGGCGGCGTGGTGTGAGATGGCAGTACGCGGTGTGCGGCGGCCGGGCACGATCCGCGGCAGTTCAGGAGCCTTCGTCGGGCCGCCCGGTGGCGGTGGGCGGGGTCGGCGGCGCGGAGGCGCGGAGCAGGGCGAGCGCGCCGCGTACGGCCTCGTCGAAGGGCGCGCGGTCGCCGGCCGCCCGGGCCAGGACGTAGCCGCCCTGTACGACGGCCGCGACGGCTGACGCCGTCTGCCCCGGGTCCAGGTCCGGGTGCAGCTCGCCCGCCTCGACCGCCTCGGCGACGAGTCCCGCCAGCAGCTCGCGCAGCCAGGCGAAGGTCTCCTGGACCGGCTCGCGCAGCTCCGGGGCGGCCACCACGTCAGGGTCCATCGACAGCCTGCCCACCCGGCAGCCGCGCAGCGGGTCGCGCTCGCGGGTCAGGTAGCCGGCCAGGGACTCCAACGCCGAACCGCCCTCGGCGAGTTCGGCCTCCACCAGGGCGCGCAGGTCGGCGGCGCTGCGGCGCATCGCGGCCACCGCCAGATCCGGCTTGCCCCTGAAGTGGTGGTACATGCTGCCCTGCCCGGCGCCCGCGAGCTCCTGGATGGCTCGGGGGCTGGTCCCGACGTATCCCCGCTCCCACAGGAGTTGCTGCGTGCTCGTGATCAGCCGTTCCGCGGTGTCCATGCAGGCAGTGTACATACTAGTAGGTACAGAAGATCGGGAGGGGAGTTACGGGGCGGCGTCCCTGGCCGGTCCGCGGCCGAATCCGTTCGGACCGAGCGACCCGACCGGTCGCCACCTGGGCCGTTCGCGGCGGTGCCGGCCACGGGGCCGGGCGGGGTGCGGTCCGGCGGAGTCCGCTCCCGCCGTCTGCTTGGTACTTCCGGCCTATGGGCGCACCCGCGGCCGATACGCTGTGCGGCGTACCACCTGATTGGGAGGAGCCCTACGTGGCCGAGAGCAACAGCGGACAGCCGTTGGCGAACGGGAAGAAGCCGCAACTCGACCTGAGCGGTGCGGAGTGGCTGTCGAGCAGCCAGGGCAGCGGCGACGTGCAGATCGCCTTCGTGGAGGGCTACATCGCCATGCGCGACGGCCGTGCCCCCGACGGTCCCGCGCTGATCTTCACCCCGGCCGAGTGGCGCGCGTTCGTCCTCGGCGCGCGCGACGGGGAGTTCGACCTCACCTGATCCGGGGCGGGCCCCCGCCGGCCCGGCCTGACCGCGCCACGGCCCGCACGGCATCAGACCGTGCGGGCCGTGGCGCGCTCGTATGTTCGTACGTTCGTCCGCGCGTTCACCGCGCGCGTTCACCCGCGCCAAAGGGCGCGTCCAGCGCGTGCGTCCAGGGTGTGCGTCCGGCCGCGCAGGCCGGCTTCCGGCGTGCCGTCAGGGCCACGGCCCCAGCAGCGGCGGCGCGTCCCCGGACAGCCGCGCCGCCGGGGCGCGACCCGCCAGCCACGCGGCCACATCCGCCAGCGGTCCGGCGAGCCGTACCTCCCTGCCGTCACCGCGGCTCGACGTCCAGCCGTCGTCGGTGGCGGTGAGCGTCAGGCGGACGTCTGCCGGAGCCCGGACCGACAGGAAGTCCACCAGGTGGCGGCAGAGCGGGCGCGACCAGTCCGCCGGGGTCGGCCCCATCAGCAGGTCCGCCGTGTGGATCGCCGACTCGCGCCACCAGGCGGCCACCGCACCGGTCAGCGCGCCGTCGCGGTAGGCGACCGGGCGCTGCCAGTCCGCCGGGCCGACCGCCGACCAGGCCGCCTCCACCTCGTCCAGGGCCGCGCCCACCGCCGCGGCCACCTGGTCGGCCGTACGGCCGTGCAGCGCCTCGATCGCGGCGTCGCGAGCCGGCCGCCCGCCGTCGTAGACCTCGACCCGCTCGCCGCGCACGGCGTACCGCGCCTGCCGGGCCAGCGCCAGGCCCACCCCCTCGATGTGCGCCCACACGTGCCCGCGGCTCCAGCCCGGCAGCGCGCTCGGCTCCCGCAGCGACGCGTCGGTGAGTCCGGGGAGCAGTCCGCGCAGCAGGGCCGTGCCCGCCGCGCACTCCGCCCTGGCCTCCTCCGGTCCGGTCACGGCCACAGTGATCCCCTCTCCCATCCGCCGGCGGCCCGCCGGTACTCGACTCTCGTGTGCGCCCGTCGTGTGTCGCCCTGCCAGAACTCCACCTGGCCGGGAAGCAGGGTGTAGAGGGTCCAACCGGGCGCGACGAGGCCGGGGTCGGCGGCGATCCGGTCGGCCGCCGCGGCCGCCTCCCGCTCCCGTACGGCCGGGTCCGCCAGCGGGCTGCTCTGCCGGCCGAGCAGCGCCTCGGCCCGCGCCGAGGGGGAGCGGGCCAGGAAGTCCGCGGCGGACTCCGCCGCGGAGGCCGGCTCCACCGTGCCGCGCACCCGGACCTGCCGCGCCTGGGCCGGCCAGTAGAAGGTCAGGGCGGCGGCCGGCGAGGCCGCCAGCTCCCGGCCCTTGCGCCCGCCGGCGTCGGCGGCGAAGCGCCAGCCCTCGGCGGTGACGTCCTTGCAGATCAGCACCCTGGCAGACGGAAGGCCGTCGAGGCCGATGGTGGAAAGCGTCATCGCGTGCGGCTCGCGCACCCCCTCCTTCACGGCCTGGAGCAGCCACCGGGTGAAGAGTTCGTGTGGCGCGGCGGGCAGGTCCGCGAGGTCGAAGACCGGCAGCCTGCCCTCGAAGACCCCGATCCCGCGCAGGAGTTCGCGCAGTCCGGACATGAAGACCCCCCCTCTTTTAATGGTTTCACCGGACGATACCATTAGCGAATGCACGATGATCATCTCGCGCTGGACCTCGCCCTCACGATCCGCCACGACGGCCACGGCGGCGTCGCCGACGACCTCGCCGAACCCGCCGGGCTGACCGTGTGGGCGGCCGCCCACGCCGACGCCCTGGCGGAGTCCGGCTTCGCCCCCGAGGGCCGCTACGCCGCGGACCAGGCCGGGCTGGCCGCGGTACGGGCGGTGCGGACCGCCGTGCGAGCCCTGTTCGCCCGCGCGGTCCCGGGCGAGCCCAGCGCGGCGGACGCCGGGCGCCTGCCCGCCCCGGCCCGCGCCCTGGAGGTGCTCAACGCCGCCTCGCTCCGGGCCCCGGTGGTCCACCGCCTGGCCTGGCCCGACGGCGGTGAGCCGGCCGCCGTCCAGACACCGGCCGGCGCCGTCCCGACCGCGGACCTGCTCGCCGGCGCCCTGGCCCGGGCCGCCTTCTCCTTCCTGGCCGGCCCCGACCGGACCCGGCTGCGCGCCTGCCCGGCCCCGCGCTGCGTGCGGTACTTCGTCCAGTCCGACGCCCGCCAGGAGTGGTGCAAGCCCTCCTGCGGCAACCGCGCCCGCGTGGCCCGCCACCACGCCCGCCGCAGGGACGCCGCCGCCGGAGCCGTGCCTGGGCCCGCGTCCGCGCCAGAGTCCGCGCCTGCGCCAGAGTCCGTGCCAGGGCCCGCGTCCGATCCTGTGCCCGCACCCACCGTCGACTGATCGGGAGCGACCGGCGCTGATCACGCCGCGACGTGATGTGAACGTCTCGAGGGGACGCGCGCCGCGGGGCGGCGGATTCGCCGGAACGCGGAGTCGGGGAGGGCGACGGAGGGAACAGGGGCGCACGAGGGGCGCGTGGGGGCGCCGGGGCGGTGTGGAACGGAGGTGCGGTGGCGGGCGGCCGGACCTTCGCGGGACGGGCACACCCCCGCCGAGCAGGGATCGCGGCCGGCTGTCGGAACCCGTCGGCCCCGCCCCCCGGCGGTGGCCGGACCGGCACCGGCGTTCCCTCTCACACAGCGCAGTCGGCGGCGTACGCTGTGACCCCACCGCGAGTGCGCGCCGGGCGCGCACCCACTGGCGGCAAGGGGAGGCCAGGGAATGGCACTGGGGCGGATGAGCCGAGGGGACGCGTTGCTGGAGCGGGACGGCCCGCTCGCGGCGGCGGACGCCGCGCTGGCCGACCTGTGCGGCCCACTGCGCGGCGGCGGCCTGCTGACGGTCGCCGCCCCGGCAGGCCTGGGCAAGACGACCCTGCTGGCCGAGGTGCGCGCCCGGGCCGGCGAACGAGGCTGCACCGTGCTCTCGGCGCGCGGCGGCGACCAGGAGCAGCAGGTCGCCTTCCACGTCGCCCGGCAGCTCCTCCAGCCGCTCCTCGCCGGCTCCACCGACGCCGAACTGCGCGACGCCCTGGGCGGCTGGTACGGCATCGTCGGCCCGGCGCTGGGGCTGTGCGCGGCCGGCGGCGCCGCCCCTGACCCGCAGGGACTGCGCGACGGCCTGGACTGGGTGCTCACCCACCTCGTCGTCCAGCACGCGCCCGTGGTGCTGGTCCTGGACGACGCGCACTGGGCCGACCCGCAGTCGCTCACCTGGCTGTCGGCGTTCGCACCACGCGCCGACGACCTCGCCCTGCTGCTCGTGGTCGCCTACCGGCCCGACGAACTGCCCACCTCCGCCGCGGCGTTCCGCGGCCTGCCCGGCCGCGCCGGCAACCGCCCCATCGGCCTGGAACCGCTCACCCCGGAGGCCGTCACCAGCCTCGTACGGGGCCGGCTGGGCGCCCACGCGGACGAGGAGTTCTGCCGCGAGTGCTGGACCGTCACCGCCGGCAACCCCTTCGAGGCGGTGGAGCTGACGGCCAAGGTCGGCGAACGCGGCCTGCGTCCGGAGCGGGCCAGCGCGCCCCTGCTGCGGGACCTTGCCGCCGCCGTGAAGGGCAGCGGTCTGGTCGCCCGCCTGGAGCGGATGGGACCCTCCACCGTGCGGCTCGCCTGGGCCGCCGCCGTGCTCGGCACCCAGGTCCAGCCCGCCCTGGCCGCGGCCGTGGCGGGTCTGGGCAGCCAGGAGGCCGCCGACTGCGCCGACCGGCTGCGGGAGGCCCGCGTCCTGACCGGCAGCCGCACGCTGGAGTTCGTCCACCCCCTGATCGCCACCGCCATCTACCGGGCCATCCCCGACGCCCTGCGGGTCGCCCTGCACGGCAAGGCCGCGTGGACGGTCGTCGACGCGGGCCTCGGCCCCGCCGCGGCAGCCCGCCACCTCATGGAGACCCACCCCGAGGAGGACCCCTGGGTCGTCCAGCAACTGCGCGCCGCCGCACAGGAGATGCTGCGGGCCGGCGCCCCCGAGGCGGCCCGCGACCACCTCACCCGCGCACTGCGCGAGCCCCCGCGGCCGGGCGAGCGCGCCGCCGTACTCTACGAACTGGGCTGCTCCACCCAGCTGCTGGAGCCCGCCACCACCGTCAACTACCTCCAGGCCGCCCTGGCGGAGCCCATCGACGACGCGGACCTGCGGGACAACATCAACTACCGGCTCTCCCAGTCCCTGGCCCACAGCGACCGGCTCAGCGAGGCCGTCGACGTGGTCGCCCGGGCGGCCCGCGGTGCCACCACCGCCCGCGCCCGGTTGTGGATGCAGGCCGAGGAGTTCATGTGGAGCGCCTTCCGCTCCGACGAACCGGACTCGCCCAGCCGCTCCCGCCGGCTGGCCCGGCTCGCCGACCGCCTCACCGGCCAGGACCGCATCGAGCGCTACATCCTCGGATTGCGCGCCTGGGACGCCGTCGTGCGCGGCGAACCGGTGGACACCGCCCTGCTGTACGCCGGACGGGCCCTGGAGGGCGGACTGCACTGGGCGGCTGAGGACTGCGGCTTCGAGGTGCCGGTGCTCGCCTGCCTCGTCTACATGTACGCCGACCGGGTGGAGCGGGCCGAGGAGCTCTTCGCCCAGGGCATAGCCGAGTTCGAGCGCCATGGCTGGCGCGGCGCCCACCTGGCCTTCAGCCACGCGCTGCTCGGCTACGTCCGGCACCGCAGCGGCCGGCTCGCCGAGGCCGAGGCGCTGGCCCGCGACGGGCTGCGGATGGCCGAGCGGGTCGGCCGCGGCACGCCCGTGCTGTGGTACGCCGTCACGATCCTGACCGGGGTGCTGATCGCCCGGGGCCGTACCGCGGAGGCGGTCGGCCTGGCCGCCGAGTACGACTTCCACGCGCCCTTCCCGGCGGCCGTCACCTTCCCCGACGCGCAGACGGGCCACGGCGAACTGCTGCTCGCCCAGGGGAGGGTGGAGGAGGCTATCGAGGAACTGGCCTCCGTGGGCCGGCGGCTGGACCAGCGCGGCATGCGCAACCCCAGCTGGAGCCCCTGGCAGCTCCACCTCGCCCAGGCGCAGCGCCACACCTCGCCCGGCCTCGCCCGGGAGACCGCCCTGGACGCGCTGGACCGGGCCCAGCGGTTCGGCGCCCGGTCGGCCGTCGGCCAGGCGCTGCGGGTGGCGGCGGAGGTCGCACGGCCCGAGGAGCGGCTCGGCCTGCTCGACCGGGCGGTGGCCTCTCTTGAGGGCTCACCGCCGGCCCACGAGCTGGCCGCCGCCCTGGTCGCCCAGGGCCGGGCCCTGCACGCCGAGGGCCGCCGCGCCGAGGGCGCCGCCGCGCTGAGCCGCGGCCTGGACCTGGCCCGCTCCTGCGGGGCCGACGGCCTGGCCGCCCGGGCGGAGGCGGCCGTCCGAGCCGACCAGGGGCCGGCCGACGTGGCGCCCGTGGGCTGACCGGCCCGGGCCGGCCGGGCGCGCTCGCCCACCGGTGCGCCCGGCCGGCCGGGCGCCCGCGGCGCAGGTCCGCGACCCCCGGAGCGGCACCCGCAATCCCGCCTCCCGCCGCCTCCGGGGTACCCGTACGATGGCGGCATGTCCTTCCTCCGCCGCCGCGCTGCCACGCCCACCGGGCCGGACTTCGACGTTCTCGCGATGGATCCGGGGGACTGGCCCGGCGACCTCGGCGCGGGGCTGCTGCCCGGCCCCGACGGGAGCTGCCAGGGCGTCTACCTGCGCTACGACCTGTTCGGCGGCCGCGGCCCGGCCATGCTGATCGGCAACCTCCCGGAGGGCTCGCCGGCCCGCGAGCTGGCCGACGGCGAGGTGCCCTTCGAGGTCGCGCAGCTGCTGGTGGCGCTCGGCAACGACGAGCCCGCGGTGGTGACCCAGGTCGAGGGCACGCCGGTGATGCTCAACGACGGGCCGCTCATCGTACGGCGGATCAAGATCTCCGAGTCGCGGCTCTCCTGTGCCCAGTTCGACCGCAGCGACGGGGTGCAGGTCACCATCGCCACCTGGGACCGGCCGATCACCGACGACCTCTACCAGCTGCTCAAGCCGCTCCCCGCGGCGATGTTCCAGGCCGGCTGACCCGCGGGCGCGCCCCGGCGGTGCCGCCCACGTGTAAGGGGTGCCCTCTACGGGAGGGCACCCCTTACACGTTTCAAAGGAGCGCCACGGGATCAGCCCAGCGCCGAGGGCAGTAGCGTCACGTCGTCGGCCAGCACGTACTCCACCCGGTGCCCCAGCTGGATCTCGTAGTACAGGTTCCTGCCCCGCACCACCTGGTGGCTCGCCGGGTCGAACGTCGTCGAGTAGTAGTACGCGCCGTGCACCAGGCCGCCGACCACGTACCGCTGCCCGGCCAGGACCGTGTACGGCATCGGCGAGATCGGCTGCGCCGGCACCCCGGCCGGGTAGGCGCTCGCCTCCGGGTAGGCCCGGCCGTAGACCGGGATCGAGGCCAGGCCCTTCTTCGGGGTGACCACCAGCCCGGTGGCGTTGACGGCCGTCGGACGCGCCGCCGGGTTGTGGAACCACGCCTTCTGGCCGAGGTACCAGACAGCCGTCCAGTCGCCCTGGCGGCCGGCCACCGCGAACTGCTGCCCGGTCGAGGCCCGCGCGCCCACGTCGTTGACGTCGTCGGTGCTGCCGGCCCCGGTCGCCCCGTGCAGGCCGACGTCCTGGACCAGCGGCGCGTCGGTGCTGGGCGCGGTGTACAGCCGTACCGCGTCGGAGCCGTGCGCCGGGCAGGCCGCGCCCGCGGTGGTGCAGCCGGTGTACAGCGGCTGGTTCGCCGCGTAGTCCGGGTCGATGGTCACCTCGCCGCCCCAGGAGCCGGCCGTGGCGTGCACGGGCGCGCCCAGCAGCGCCATGTAGTGGCCCCAGTCCCAGTACGGGCCCGGGTCGGTGTGCATCCCCGGCACCGAGGAGGCGGTCGGCCCGGGCACGTTGTCGTGGCCGAGGATGTGCTGCCGGTCCAGCGGGATGCCGTACTTCTGGGACAGGTACCGCACCAGGCGCGCGGACGAGCGGTACATCGCCTCCGTGTACCAGGCGTCCGGATCGGTCAGGAAGCCCTCGTGCTCGATGCCGATCGACGTGGCGTTGGTGTACCAGTTGCCCGCGTGCCAGCCCACGTTCCGCGTCGCGATGTGCTGGTCCACGTGCCCGTCGGCGGACCGCACGGTGTAGTGCCAGCCCAGGTAGGTCGGGTCCTGCACCAGGCGCAGGGTGGTGTCCCAGGTGGCCTCGGTGTCGTGGATGACGATCGTGTCGATCTTCTGGCTCGCGGGACGGTCGGCCAGGTCGTAGTTGCCGTAGTCGCCCGGGTCGGCGCCGGTCTGCTGGTACGGCGCGGGCACCCATGCGCAGCCCAGCCCCGGCGGGCACTCGGTCAGCGACGAGTCGTCCGCCGGCAGGCCCACCTCCGAGGCCTGGCCGGACGCCGCCGTCAGCGTCGGCAGCGCGGCCAGCCGCACGGCCTGGCCGTTGTCGGTGGTGCGGCTCTGGCCCTGCCGCATCACGTCGAAGACCTCGTCGGCGAAGGAGTCGGCGGTGCCGCTGTCGTCGGCGCCGGAGTAGCGGGCCACGGCCGCGTACCAGTCGGCCGGGTCGGCGCTCAGCGGCTCGCCGAGCCCGCGCTGGGCGGCGGCGAGCAGCGCGGCGCCGCCGGCCACGTTGGCGGTCTCGTCGCCGCGCAGCGCGGACGCCGTGCGGCCGGTGAGGGCCGCGGCCCGGTCCAGCGTGCTCAGCGCGGCCGGGACGGGCGCGTCGGCCGACGAGGAGGCCGAGGCTGGCGAGGAGGCCGCGCCGGCGGTCAGCGGCCGGGAGTCGTCGCCGCGGCCGTCACCGCCGTCCCCGGGGCCGGTCACCGGGTGGTCGGCGAGCGCGGTCCGGATGTCGGTCAGGTGCATCGGCCCGTAGCCGCCGCTGACGCTGGGCACGCCGTCGTGGCCGTCCCAGCGGGACTCCATGTAGGACACGCCCAGCAGCACCGGAAGCGGCACGCCGTAGCGCGCGGCGGCCGTGGCGAACGCCTGCTGGAGCGCGCCGTCCCGGGCGGCGCCGGGTTCGGCCGCGTGGGCGGTGCCGAACAGCGGCAGCAGCGCGGCGGCAGCGGTGAGCGCCGTCAGCGCGCGGGCGCGGCGCCGTGCTACGGGCACCGGGCCTCCGCGCGGATGAGCGGATCGGGGCACAGCATCCTCCTCCGAGGGGGAACCTGTCGGGCGGTCCCCAGAGAGGTATCGGCTGTGCGTGCCCACGTCAACTACTCGTATACGGAGTCTTCTTGGCACGTCAGAGCGGTCGCGGGGCCCGGCGCGGGGCGGCGCCGGGGTCGGCCGCGCGGGGCTTTCCCCGCTCAGGGCGCGCCCACCTGCCGGGCGTCAGTGGCCTTGACCAGTGGAGGTCGGCGGGACCAGCGCGGCCCGTGGGGAGGCAGGGGGCAGGGCCGGCGGAGCGCGGCCGGCGCGCGGAGGAACGTCCGACCGGATGGGCTCACCCTTCCGGCCCGGCCGGTCACCGGGTGCCGACCGCCGCCCGGACCGCCTTGCGCGCCCGGCCGCAGTCGTCGTGGAGCCGCCGCAGCAGCAGCCGCTGCTCCTCGCCGGCCTCCGCCGTGCCGGGTACCGCGGGGCCGGTGGCCCGCATGGTGCGCTGCACGGCCGTCTCGTAGGTGCGGATCTCCCGGGTCAGGACCAGCATCAGGTTCACCAGGAAGGCGTACCGGGCGTCCGGCCCGATGCTCTGCGCCTGCTGGCTGATCTGCCGCCGGGACGTCGGGTCGTCGCCGAGCACCGACCACAGCACCGCGAGGTCGTAGCCGGGCAGGTACCAGCCGGCGTGCTCCCAGTCGACGAGGGACGGCCCGGCCGGCGACAGCAGCACGTTCGACAGCAGCGCGTCACCGTGGCAGAACTGCCCCTGGATGTGGCTCAGTCCGCGCAGCAGCTTGTGCAGGTCGTCCCGGTCGCGGTCGGTGAGCAGCCCCAGCTCGTGGTAGCGCGAGATCCGCTCCGGGTAGTCGATCGGCGCCTCGAAGACGCCGGCCGGGGGCCGCCAGGCGTTGATCCGGGAGTACGCCGACAGCGCGGTCCGGACGTCGGAGCGGGTGGGCGCCTGCAGCGGGTGCCGCTGCGGGGTGACGACCCGTCCGGGCATCCGCTCCATCACCAGTACGCAGCTGTCCGGGTCCGCGGCGATGAGCCGGGGCACCCGCACCGGGGGGCGCTGCCGGACGAACGTACGGTAAGCGGCTATCTCGCGGCGGAAACGTTCCGTCCACGCGGGGGAGTGGTCCAGCAGGCACTTGGCGACCGCGGGGGAGCGGCCGGAGGTGCCGATCAGCAGGGCCGTGCGGCCGCCGCGGCGCAGCAGTTGGGCCGGAGCGAAGTCGGGGCAGATCCGCTGGACCGCGGCCACCGCGGTGCGCAGCTGGGCGGCCTGGGGGCCGGTCACGTCGATTCTCCCGCCGAGCGGATGGGGGCTGCCTCCCGCCGCGGCCCGCCGCACGGCGGCCGGGCGCGGGCGCAGCACCGGCTCAGCGGCGGGCAGGCGTGCGGGCCGTGGCGGCGCGGACACGGAGGTCGTCAGGGGATACATGGGTGACAGGGGCTCCCTTCGTGAGGATGGGGCGGGCGCCGGCTCCGGCTCGTCCGCATCCTGGGGAATGCGGCGCGGGCCGGGGAGGCGCGTTCCTACCTGACACCCGTGTGCGGGTGGCACACCATCTGGCGGACCCTGGCGAACCCTGGCGAATAGTCGGGAGGCGAATACCAACGCCATTGCGCACGGCTAGTGTCGAACGTGTCGAGGAACCTGGGGGCTTGACGTGGGCAACGAGGCCAACACCCGACTCGCGGACCTGTTCGGCCTCACCGGCTGGTCCAAGGGCGAACTCGCGAGGCTGGTCAACCGGCAGGCGGCGGCCATGGGCCACCCGCAGCTGGCGACCGACACCTCGCGGGTGCGCCGTTGGATCGACACCGGTGAGTCGCCGCGCGAACCCGTCCCGAGGGTACTGGCAGCGCTGTTCACCGAGCGCCTCGGCCGTGTCGTGACCACCGAGGACCTCGGGTTCGACCGGCACAGGCAGTCGACGAGGCGCACGTCCGGCGACGGTCTGCCGTGGCTGCCGGAGCGGACCGCCGCGGTCCTCACCGAATTCACGGGAATGGACCTCATGCTCAACCGACGCGGTCTGGTGGGCGCGGGCGCCGCGCTCGCCTCCGGCACCGTACTCAGCACGGCCATGTACGACTGGCTGCGCACCGACCCCGCCCTGGCGGCCGACGCGCCCGACCTCGACAACCCGCTGGACGCCGACCCCGGCGCCCACGACCGCTACGAGGCGGCCCCCGTGGGGGACGAGGAAGTCGACTCCCTGGAGGGGTCGGTGGACGTCTTCCGGGCGTGGGACGCCTCCCGCGGCGGCGGTCTCCAGCGCAAGGCGGTCGTCGGCCAGCTCAACGAGGTCGGCGGGATGCTCTCCTACCGCCACCCGCCGCGCCTCCAGCGGCGGTTGTGGGGCGTCGCCGCCAACCTGTCCGTACTGGCCGGGTGGATGTCCCACGACGTGGGCCTGGAGCCCACCGCCCAGAAGTACTTCGTGATCGCCACGCACGCCGCCCGGGAGGGCGGCGACCGGCCGCGCGCCGGTGAGGCGCTCTCCCGGGCGGCCCGCCAGCTGGTCCACCTGGGCCGGCCGGACGAGGCGCTGGAGCTGATGAAGCCGGCGGTCGGCGCCTCCGAGCAGGCCCCGCCGCGCACCCGGGCGATGCTGAGCACCGTGGAGGCGTGGGCGTACGCCTCCCTGGGCCGCGTCCAGGAGACCCACCGGGCGCTGGGCGAGGCGGAGGTGCTGTTCGCCGCCGACAAGGGCGACGTCGAGCCGCCCGACTGGATGCGGCACTTCGACGAGGCCGACCTGCACGGCATGCAGGCGCTCGCCTACCGCACCCTCGCCGAGTACGACCCGTCAGTGGCCGCCGAGGCCCAGGAGCACGCCCACCGCGCCCTCGCCCTGCGGGCCGGCGGCCACGAGCGGTCGATGGTCTTCGACTACCTCTCGCTGGCCTCGGCCTGCCTGCTCGGCGGCGACCCCGAGCAGGGGGCCCGGCACGCGCGGACCGCGCTGCAGAACATCGTCCAGACCTCCTCCCACCGCACCTGGGACCGGATGGCGCAGATGTACCGGCTCACCGACCGGTACTCCGGCAACCCGGACATCCAGGGGCTGCGCGAGGAGATCGAAGCGGTGCTGCCGCGCCGCGCCAGGGGCCGGGTGCCGCGCACCCGCGCGGTGTGACGCCGTCGACTCGTCACACCGCCACCTCGGCTCCGGGGAACGGGCGGGAAGGCCCGGCGGCAGCCCCGATCGGCTGTCGCCGGCGACAGACAAGGCGCCCGTGCCCGCGCGGAAGCGGGTGTCCGGGCGGGCGGGGCGGGGGCCCGCGGGCCCGAACGGTGGTCCCGCCACCGGCCGGGCGGAAGCGTCAACCTCGCGATCGGCGGAAGGGTCGGCCGATCCGGTGATGCGGCGGGTGGCCTTTTGACGTCAGCCGATCCGGGCGACGAGGACGCAGGCGTCGTCCTCCCGGTCGGGTGCGCCGTACTCCTCGGCGATCGCCCGCAGTACGTCCTGCGCGGACCGGGCACCGTCGAAGAGCGGCGCCATCGACAGCAGTGCGTCGACCCCGGCCCGCCGGTCGGCCTTGCCGGCCGGGCGGCCCGACACGAGGCCGTCGGTGTGCAGCAGCAGCAGGTCGCCGGGGAGCAGCTTCTCGGCCGCCTGGCCGTAGCGGGCCCCCGAGGTGGCGCCCAGCAGGACTCCCTCAGGCGCGTCGAGGGCCCGTCCGGTACCGTCCCGGAACAGCAGCGGGGCGGCGTGCCCGGCCTGTGCCCAGTGCAGTGTCCGGGTGGCCGGCTCGTACCGGCAGCACAGGGCGCTGCCCAGCGCGGGCTGGGGGGAGGTGTCGAGCAGCTCGTTGAGCCAGCCCATCAGCGGGCCCGGGTGCAGCCCCGCCACCGCCATGCCGCGCAGCGCCCCCAGCAGCATCGCCATGCCCGAGGTGGCGGCCACCCCGTGGCCGGTCAGATCGCCTACCGTCAGCAGCGAGGAGCCGTCCGGCAGTTGCATGGCGTCGTACCAGTCGCCGCCGATCAGGCTGCTGGTCGCCGACGGCAGGTAGCGGGCGGCCAGGTCCAGGGTGACGGGGCCGCTGCCCGACTGGAAGCGCTGCGCGCCCCGCCAGGGTGGCAGTACGGCCTCCTGGATCTCCACGGCCATCTGCCGCTCCGCCTGGGCGATCTGCCGCTGCCGGTCCAGGGAGTTCCGGCTCTCGCGCAGCGTGCGCTGGCTGCGCCGCAGATCGCTGACGTCGCGGATGACCGCCCACATGGACACCGTGCCGCCGTCCGGGCCGAGGACCGGTTCGCCCACCATGTGCACGGTGCGGGTCGAACCGTCGGGGCGCACGATGCGCAGCTCCCCGTCGATGGGGCGGGCGTCGACCAGGCACCCGGTGACCATCTCGGTCAGTACCCGCCTGTCCTCGGCGAGCAGCCACGAGGGCAGCTCGTCCAGCGTCAGCGGGCCGTCCTGGGGAGAGCGCCCGAAGATCCGGTAGAGCTCGTCGGACCACTGCACGCCGTCGGTGAGCAGGTCCCACTCGGCGCTGCCGGCCCGGCCCAGCGCGCCGGCCGCGCCGCCGACCGGCTCGGCGGGCGGGCGCGCGGCGGGCACCGAGCGCCGCCCGCCCGGGTCGAAGCCCTCGCGGAGCTGGCCGAGGTGCGTGCTGAGATCGTCCAGTTGGTGTACGGCGAGGTCGCACAGGGCGCGCTGCCAGCGCAGCCGCGGGTCCTCGACCGCCGCGATCCCGTCCCGGGTGTCCCTGAGGACCGCGTCCACCCGGCAGCGCAGCTGCCGGGCCTCGGAGATCAGCGCGTCCACGTCGCCGGGGTCCGGCGGTTGGGCTGCGGTGTGATCCGCGTGCGTGGGGGACGGCATGACGCACTCCGTTGCTTCCGGGAGGGGCCGCCATGGCGGGTGCTGCCGTGGGCGACCGGGACGGCTGGGACGGCCGACTCCGGTCGGCGCTCCGGAACGGCGGCCCCGGGGGACCGGTAACGACTGTTGCACAGCGAGCGATGGGTCGTAAGGGTTTCCGCGATACCCGCCCCGGTGGTGCTGTTGGCATATGCCGGGTGCCGAGTAGGGCGACGAAACCGCCGAATGCCCCCGCGAACCCTCTCCGGAGGCCCTGCCGTGCCGCCTGACGGGGCCGGTGTGGCTTCCGGGGGTGACGCGGCGGACGCGGTGGACGTGATGGACGCGGCGGACACGGTGGACGTGATGGACGCGGCGGACGTGAGGGAGACGGCCTGGGGCTCTCGGACGCACCGGACGCACCGGACGCCCAGGTCGCCCGGGGCGCCGGGGGCGCGTCCGCCGCTTCCGGGCTCGGGGCGCGCCCGGTCGTCGCCGCCCGAGGGGGACGCCGGTTCTCTTCGGCTCACGCTGCTTCCCGCCGGTCACGGCCGGTTCGCGCCGGTATGCCCCTGTCCCGGCCGGGCCGTGCCGCCACCGGGGCCGACCCGCCGCCCCCGGCCGCCGCGCCCCGGCGCGGAACGGCTCGGGAACGGCCGCCGGTGCGCGCCGGCGCCGCCCCCAGCCGCCCGCCGGCCACCACCTGAAGCGACACCCGGGGGGCCGAGTCGGTAGGCTGCCGCAGCCCGTCCCCACGGCAGCCCCCGCCTCCGCCAGGCATGAAACGCCCGGTGGCCGGTAAGGATGCCGGGCATCGGCTGCGGAAATCCCGTTGCCAGAAGATCCCCCGCACCGGATGCTGACCTCATGTTCGATCCAGACATAGCGCCCAGTGGCAGCCTTCTCGGCCTCCTCCAGAGGGGGCGCGGAGACGGTCCGCTGCACGCCCTCGCGGCGCCCCGGGCCGAGGCCCTCGCCGCGCTGGAGCAGTGTGTGCTGCGCGACCCGCGCCTCGACTGGCGGGTGGAGTCGCGCTCCCTCTACTACGCGCGGCTCTACTCCGACCTGGAGGGCCCGCTCGACGGGATCGAACACCACCTCTTCGCCGTCGACGACCTGCTCAACCCCGACGAGCACCGCTGCGGCCTGGCCCTCTCCGTCCTGGGCCACCTCGCCGGGTACGGCCGCCAGGACGCGCTGCGGCTGCTGCGGCGCTATGCCGCCACCGGAAGCTGCTGGTCCTGGGCGCTGGACGAGCTGGCCGTCAGGGACGACGACGCCGGGCTGCGCGGGCTCGGTCCCGCCGTCGTCGGCCGCTTCCCCGCCACCCCCGAGGGCGACGCCGACCTCGCGCGCGCGGTCCGGGAGGCGTACGAGCCGCGGCCGTGGCGGCTGTGGGCCGAGGACGCCGCCGGCCCCGCCATCGCGGCCCGGTTGCGGCGGGCCGCCGAGCGGGGCTCCTTCGACCGCTGGCAACGCCAGTTGAGGCCCGGCGGACCGGCCCCCGGCTGGGGCGTCGGCGCCGTGCTGGAGTGGGCGGAGGAGGGGCTGGCCTGCCACCCCGCCGTCGAACGCGACCAGGCCGCCGCCCGCCTGCTGGCCTCCGTGGCCGGCGCCGAGGACCGCCCGGCCCTGCTGCGGGCCGCCGTGGACGGCCCCTCGGCCGCCCGCGCCGCCGCCCTGCGCCACCTCTCCGACCGGCGGGACCCGCAGGCCCTCGACCTGTTGGAAGCCGCCGCCTCGGCCATCGACGCGCGGGTGGTCCGCGCCGCCGCGGAGTCCCTGGAGCGCCGCCGGGACGAGCCGGCCCTCGCCCGGGCGCGCCGCTGGGCCGACCGCGGCGACGCCCTCGGCCTGGCCGCCGCCCGCACCCTCGCCCGCCACGGCGGCTCCGAGGACGCCGGGCTGGTGCTGGCGGCGCTGCGCCGCACGGTGCAGCGCGGCGGCGCCGACGCCGAAGGGCTCGACGCCCTCGTCGAGGGCGCCGGGCGCCTCGCCTCCTGCGCCGCCGCGCCCGTGCTCCGCCACCTCTACCGCGAGACCTCGTCCTCGCAGCTGCGCGGCGCCGCGGCGCGCGCCCTGT
This sequence comes from Actinacidiphila yeochonensis CN732, assembly GCF_000745345.1. Taxonomy (NCBI): domain Bacteria; kingdom Bacillati; phylum Actinomycetota; class Actinomycetes; order Kitasatosporales; family Streptomycetaceae; genus Actinacidiphila; species Actinacidiphila yeochonensis. The sequence goes on from NZ_JQNR01000005.1 coordinate 4,312,682, forward strand.
CAGCGGTGGACCCCGGGTTCGCCGCCGGGTTCGCCGTCGAGTGCCTCTGGGACTGCGAGGAGAGCACCCGCGAACTGGCCGCGCACACCGCCGCCTCCGGCGACGTCCGGGTGCTGACCCAGCTGCGCCGGCTGGCCGCGGACCCCGCCGAGGAGGTCGAGGTCCAGACCGCCGTGCGCGGGCGGCTCAGCTCCGGCGGCAGCGCCCGCTGAGACGCGGAGCCGAGCCGCCCGCGCCCGGTAGAAGCGCACGCCGAAGCTTCGCGGAAGGGCATGCCGAAGCTCTACGGAAGGGCACGCCGAAGCCCGGAGCGCACTCACCGGCGGCCCGGCCTCCGCGCCACCCGCCGCCCTTCGGACGACGGCAGGGAGCGCAGTCGGCCCGCTACCGCGGCAGGGCGTACGCGGACGGCTTCTGCCGGGCGGGTGGGCGGCGGCCGGCGCCCGGCGAGCGCCTCCACCGCGGAAGCCCGTACCGGGGTGCCACGGTGGGGGTGTGAGGAGGCGCGCGGGGCAGGGGTGAAAAGGGGCGCGAGGCGAGGGGAACGACGGGCGTCACACCTCGCCCACCGCCTGGCGGGCGGTCGGACCCAAAGCTCACGGGGCGTTCGGTTCCGGTAAAGATCCTCGTGTTCCTGACAACGCCGGGCGTGGCGACAACGACCGTATGAGAGTCGCCATCGTTACGGAGTCCTTCCCCCCGGACGTCAACGGAGTCGCCCACTGCACGCTCCGCACCGCGGAGCACCTGGTCCGGCGCGGCCACGAACCGCTCGTCGTGGCGCCCGCGGGACCGCACCCGGCCGCCCCCGGCGCGGACCCCTGCCCGGTCGTACGGGTGCCCTCGCTGCCGCTGCCCGGCTACCCGCAGGTCCGGGTGGCGCTGCCGGGCCGGCGCACGGCGGCGGCCATCGCCGCCCACCGCGCCGACCTCGTCCACCTCGCCAGCCCCTTCGTGCTGGGGGCGCGCGGCATGGCCGCCGCCGGCCGGCAGGGCGTGCCCGCCGTCGCCATCTACCAGACCGACCTGGCCGGCTACGCCAGGACCTACCTCAGTGCCGGGGAGGCCGCCGCCTGGCGCCGTATCCGCGCCGTGCACAGCGCCGCCGCCCGCACCCTCGCCCCGTCCACCGCCTCCGTGGCCGCCCTCACCGCGCACGGCGTGCCCCGCGTCCACCTGTGGGCCAGGGGCGTCGACTCCGTGCTCTTCGACCCGGCCCGCCGCGACGGCGCGCTGCGCCGCGAACTCGCCCCGGACGGGGAGCTGATCGTCGGGTACGTGGGCCGCCTCGCGCCGGAGAAGCACGTGGAGCTGCTGGCCGGGGTCTGCGCCCTGCCCGGGGTGCGGGTGGTCGTCGTCGGGGACGGACCCAGCGTGTCCGGGCTGCGCGCCGCCCTGCCGGGCGCGCTCCTGCTCGGCCGCCGCACCGGCCCCGAACTCGCCCGCCTGTACGCGTCCTTCGACGTCTTCTGCCACACCGGGCCGTTCGAGACCTTCTGCCAGACCGTCCAGGAGGCGATGGCCAGCGGACTTCCGGTGGTCGCCCCCGCCGTGGGCGGGCCGCTCGACCTCGTCGACCACGGCCGCACCGGCCTGCTGGTGCCGCCCGGCGACCCCGAGGCGGTCGCCGCCGCCGTCCGGGAGCTGCTGGCGCGGCCGCCGCTGCGGGCCCGGTTCGGCGCCGCCGCCCGCGCCGCCGTCGCCACCCGGACCTGGGAGGCCGTCGGCGACCAGCTGCTGGGCCACTACGACGAGGTGCTCGCCCGGCACCAGGCGGCCGCCGCGTGACCGCCGCCGAACCCCGCCCCGGCCGGCGGAACGCACGGGTCTCACGGTCCGGGCAGGTCCCGCGGACCGGAGAGGTCCCGCGGTCCGGAGAGGCCCTGCGCATCGTCCGGTTGGCGAACTTCGTCACCCCCGTCTCCGGCGGGCTGCGCACCGCCCTGCGCCACCTGGGCGAGGGGTACGCCGCGGCCGGCCACGAGCCCGTGCTGATCGTCCCCGGGCCCGCCCGGAAGGACGAGCACACGCCGCAGGGGCGGGTCATCACCCTCCCCGGCCCGGTGGTTCCGGGCAGCGGCGGCTACCGCGTGCTGGCCCGCCGCGGTCCCGTCGAAGCCCTCCTCGACGCCCTGGCCCCGGACCGGCTGGAGGTCTCCGACCGCACCACCCTGCGCTGGACGGGCGAGTGGGCGCGGCGCCACCGCGTCCCGGCGGTGATGGTCTCGCACGAGAGCGCCGACGGGGTCCTGGGCGCCTGGGGCGTCCCGGGCGGCGTGGCGCGGCTGCTCGGCGACGGCCTCAACCGGCGTACCGCGTACGCCTACTCGCGGGTGGTGTGCACCACCGCCTGGGCCGAGGCCGAGTTCGCCCGGATCGGTGCCCGCAACGTGGTGCGCGCCCCGCTCGGCGTCGACCTGGACGTCTGGCGGCCGGACCTCGGCGGCCCGGCCGTCCGCCGGCGGTACGCGCGGCCCGGCCAGGTCCTGCTGGTGATGGCCTCGCGGCTGTCCGCTGAGAAGCGCCCGCAGGACGCGGTGCGGGCCCTCGCCCACCTGCGGGCGGCCGGAGTCGACGCCGTCCTCGCCGTCGCCGGCGACGGTCCGCTGCGAGGGCGGCTGACCGCCCTGGCGGCGCGCCTGCGGCTGCCCGCCGTCTTCCTCGGGCACATGGCCGACCGCACCGCGCTGGCGGCGCTGCTGGCCACCGCCGACCTGGTGCTGGCACCGGGCCCCGTGGAGACCTTCGGGCTCGCCGCCCTGGAAGCCCTCGCCTGCGGGACACCCGTGGTGGCCAGCTCCCGGTCGGCGCTGCCCGCGCTGGTCGGGTCGGCCGGGGCGGGGGCGGGCACCCCTGCGGAGTTCGCCGCCGCCGCCCGGGAACTGCTCGCACTGCCGGAGCCCGCTCGCCGCGCCCGCGCCCGCGCCCGGGCCGAGCTGCACCCCTGGCGGACGGCCGTGGACGCCTTCCTGGCCGCGCACGGCGCCGCACCCTCACCCGCCCTCCTGCCGGCAGCGGCCGGCGCGGGCCTGACCGGCCCCGGGCGGTCACGGGGCCTGCCTCCCCGGCACGGCGCGGCCGGCCCGCCGGCCTCCCCGGCGCGTGTCCAGGGCGTCGCGAGCGCGCGGCCGGCGGGGAAGGGCGCGGAGCGGTGAGCGCGGCCGTGCGGTTCGCCGTGCTCGGCGACTCGCTCAGCGAGGGGCTCGGGGACCCCGTGCCCGGCGGCTGGCGGGGCTGGGGTGTCCTGCTCGCCGAGGGGATCACCGACGACCCGGCCGGCGTCGACGTCCTCAACTGCGCCCGCAGCGGGGCCCGCAGCACCGACGTCGCCGGGTCGCAGCTGGCCGCCGCGCTGGCCCACCGACCGCAGGTGGCCACCGTGCTGGTGGGCGGGAACGACACGCTGCGGGGCACCTTCTCGCTGCCGCGGGTCGCCGCCGACCTGCACACGGCGATCGGCACCCTGCGGGAGAGCGGCGCCGTCGTGCTCACCGCGTGCCTGCCCGACCCCGGCGCCGTGCTCGGCCTGCCCTGGCCGCTGGCCCGTCCGCTGGGCCGCCGGATGGACGCGCTCAACACCGTCGTCCACGCGCTGTCCGACCACCACGGGGCGGTCCACCTGCACGCGGCCGAACACCCGTGGTCCAGCACCCCCGGAACGCTCAGCGCCGACCGGCTGCACCCCAGCGAGAAGGGCCACCGGATGCTGGCCCACGCCTTCCACCTGCTGCTGGTCCAGCAGGGGCTGGCGAACGGGCCCGCCCCCCGGCTCACGCCGGACCAGCCGCCACCCGGCCGCGGCGCCTCGGTCTGGTGGATGGCCACCCGGGGCACCCGCTGGGTCGTCGAGCGCAGCACGGACCTGCTGCCCGACCTCCTGCGGCTGGCCGCCGAGGAGTACCGGCACCGGCGGCGCGGCACCGCCGCCCTGCTCGACCTGGCCGCCCGCGCGGAGACCGACCGCGCCCTGGCCGTCCTCGGCGCCCGTGCGCCGGGCGCCGCCGACCGGCCGCGCGGCGCGGCCCCGGCAGCGGGCTACCCGCGGGAGCCGGCCGGCAGCGGCCTGCCCCGCAGCGGGACGAAACGGACCGGGGTGCCCGGGGGTGCCTGCGCGGCGGCAGCCAGGGCCTCCTCGGGCACCACGCCCACCACCGGGTAGCCGCCGGTGGTGGGGTGGTCGGCCAGGAACACCACCGGGCATCCGTCCGGCGGCACCTGGACCGCGCCCAGCACCATGCCCTCGCTGGGCAGTTCGCCCTCCCGGGCCCGTTCGAGCCGGGGACCCGAGGTGCGCAGCCCGATCCGGTTGGACCGCGCGGAGACCTCGTACCGCCCCGCGGCCAGCGTGCGCTCCGCCGCCGGGGTGAACCAGTCGTCGCGGGGGCCGGGAAGCAGCGGCAGCACGAGTTCCCGGCCGAGCCCCCGGCACGGCACCACGTCGGCGCCGCCGGGCGGCCCCGCGCGGTCCACGCCCAGCGGCAGCACGTCCCCGTCCGACAGCGGTGCCGGACCCAGGCCCGACAGCAGGTCGCAGGCCCGGCTGCCGAGCACCGGGGGCACGTCCGCGCCGCCGGCGAACGCCACGTACGAGCGCAGGCCCAGCGCCGCCGTCCCCACGTCGAGCACCGCCCCGGCCGGCACCAGGACCGGGGCGCCCCACGCGACCGGGCGGCCGTCCACCCGGACCGGGCAGGCCGCGCCGGTCACCGCGGCCAGCACCGCCCGCGAGGGCCGCACCGCGCACCCGGTCACGGTCGTCTCCAGGCAGGCCGCCTCCGCGCCGTTGCCCACCAGCCGGTTCGCGGCGGCGAACGCGGGGCGGTCCAGCGCCCCCGACCGCGGCACCCCCAGATGCGCGTAACCGGGCCGGCCCGCGTCCTGGACGGTGGTGAGCGCGCCGGCCCGCACCACCCGCACCTCCGCCCGCCGGGCGCTCACCGGACCTCCGTGAAGCGCACGTCGGTGCCGGGGGCCAGGAGCGCGGCCGGGTCCCGCCCGGGGTCCCACAGCACCGCGTCGGTACGGCCCACCAGCTGCCAGCCGCCCGGCGAGGAGCGGGGGTACACCCCGGCGTACGGGCCGGCCAGGCCGACCGAACCCGCGGGCACGGCGGTACGCGGGGTCGCGCGGCGCGGCACCCGCAGCTCCTCGGGCAGCCCCGCCAGGTAGCCGAAGCCCGGCGCGAACCCGCAGAACGCCACCCGGAAGGCGGTCGCCGTGAGCACCTCCGCGACGCCCTCCCGGCTGGTGCCCCACCCGGCGGCCACCTCGTCGAGGTCGGGGCCGTCGAAGCGCACCGGCAGCTCCACCGTCCCGCCCGATCCCGGCACCGGAGGCGGCAGTTCCCCCCACCCGGCGACGGCCGCCGCGAAGGCTGCCGGGTCGGCGAGCCCGTCGACGAGGACGGTCCGCGCCGCCGGCACCACCTCCAGCAGCCCGCCCGGACCCGGGCCGCCGGGCAGCCGCCCCTCGGCCCGGCGCCGCAACACCTCGGCGTGCAGGGCCTGCGCCTGCTCGCCGTCGGCGGTCTCCACCAGGACGCCCGCCGCGCCCGCCCGGAGCGCCCGCAGCCCGCGCGGCCGGGTCTGACCGGCCTGACCGGCCTGCTCCGGGCCTCCGGTGCCCCGAGGAGCGTCCCGATCCTCCCGGCCGCCGGTGTCCTGGCGGCCTTCCCGATCCGCCGGACCGCGCCCGTCGGGGGCCCGCGGCGTCACGCGAACGCCGCCACGCGCAGCCCGGCCTCCTCCAGGGCCCGCCGGACCCGCGCGGCCGTCCGCGCCGCGCCGGGGGTGTCGCCGTGCACGCACAGCGAACGGGCCCGGACCGCCACCTCCCGGCCGGTCGCCGACCGGACCGTACCGTCCCGGGCGAGGCCGACGGAGCGGGCCACCACGGCGTCCGGGTCCTCCACCACGGAGCCCGGCTCGCGCCGCGGCACCAGGGTGCCGGCCTCCGTGTACGCCCGGTCGGCGAACGCCTCCCGGACGGTGCCCAGTCCGGCCCGCCCGGCGGCCGCCAGCAGCTCGGAGCCGGGCAGGCCCAGCACCGGCAGGCCGCCCGCCAGCCGAACCCCGGCCACCACCGCCTCGGCCTGCTCCGCGTCGGCGACCACCCGGTTGTAGAGGGCGCCGTGCGGCTTGACGTACGCCACCGCCGCACCCGCGGCCCGCGCGAAGACGTCCAGGGCGCCGATCTGGTAGGCCACCTCGGCCGCCAACTCCTCCGGCGGCACGTCCATCGCGCGCCGGCCGAAGCCGGCCAGGTCCCGGTAGGAGACCTGCGCCCCGATCCGCACCCCGCGCTCGGCCGCCAGCGCGCACACCCGCCGCATGGTCGCCGGATCGCCGGCGTGGAACCCGCACGCCACGTTGGCGCTGGTCACGACCTCCAGCAGGGCCTCGTCGTCGGTCAGCGACCAGCGGCCGAACCCCTCGCCCAGATCCGCGTTGAGGTCCACCGCACCGTCCGCCGCCATCTCCGTCCGCCCCTCCTGTCGTACACAACGCCGTGCGCCGCCGTGTCCGCCGCGCCGCCGTATCCGCCTGTCCCGCCGTGTCCTGCCGCCGTCCGCTGTCTACCGCAGGATCATGGCAGGCGCGCGCACGGCGCGCCCCGCCGCGTGCGATCCGTGCCGTTTGGGACGTTGTCACTGCCACCGCATAATGTGTGGGGCGTGACCACCGCCGCCCTGATCCCGACGCAGCCGCTGCCCGGTGCCGCGCGCCCCGCGCCGGGCCCCGCGGCCGACGAGGGCCTGGCCCGCCGGCTGCGGGCCCTGGCCTGCACGGCGCCGCTGCACGACCTCGACACGCGCAAGGCCAACCTGGCCGGCGAGTACTCGGTCTACGCCATGGCCGAGGTGGCGCTCGCCGCGATCGACCTCGTCACCCTGCACATGGACTTCGACACCGGCGCGGACCACGACCAGATAGTGGCCAGGCTGCTGCCCCGCGTCGCCGCCCAGGCGCCCGCCCGCCCCGCCGCCGAGCACGAGCGGGCGGCCCGCTGGGTGCTGGAGAACCTGATCAACGTCGGCAGCGCCGACCGCGGCTTCCGCGCCGTCTACGGCACGTTCGGCTCGGACGGCGTCTACGTGCGGCGGGACTACGACTTCAAGCTGATCGAGGAGGTGCCCGGGCCCGGCGGCACCGTCTACCTGCGGACCACCGACGAGGCGGTGAACGTCCTGGTCGGCGCCCTGGACACGGACGTCACCAGCGCGCAGATCGCCGCCGAGGTCAAGCTGGAGGTGCTGATCAGCCGCGGCCGGCTGGCCGACGCCCAACTCGCCGCCGAGCAGGCCCGCTACCGCACCGTCCAGTACGCCGAGACGCTGCGCCGCACCCTGGAGGCCACCCGGCGCAATGTCCGGGCCGTCGACTGGCTCCAGCAGGTGCCCGACCTGATCGCCGAGGCGCTGGACCACGTCGCCGACCGCTACCGGCACGAGAACGCCATCCTCACCAACATCCGCAAGGCGCGGGACGAGGCCGAGGAGCCGGAGCACAAGCGGCGCGCGGCCGAGCTGGTGGACATCGTCAAGGACTGCATCCGCCGCCACACCCAGCTCCAGTCGCGGCTGCTGGAGGCCGGGCCGCTGTTCCGCGCCGAGCAGGACCGCCAGGAGTTCGCCGCGCCGCCCGCCCGCGCCGGCCTGGACCTCTACGGGCAGCTGGTCGCCCCGGTGCTGCCGCTGCCGGTGGAGCAGGCGTCCCGGGTCACCGACGCGTTCTTCGCCAAGGGCGCCGGCCTGCGCACCCCCGGCTCGGTGCGCGTCGCCGACCTGGTGGACCTGCTGCTCACCCCGCCCGTCGAACGCGACCACCTGGGCGCCGAGATGCCCGAACCGGACCTGGTGGCCACCCCGGACGACTCCCGGTTCAGCGACGAGCAGCTGGAGTCGGCGCTCGCCCTGCTCGACCTTCCGTACGACGCCCCCCGGCGGCTGTCCGGCCTGCTCGCCGAGGCCCGCGCCCAGGACGCCGAACTGCCGCACCTGGTGGCGCTGCTGGCCGTGCACGCGGCCTCGCCGCCGGTCGGCACCGCGCATCGGCAGGGCGAGCCGCACGTCCTCTTCGCCGTCGACGACGGCACGCCGCTGGACGACCCGGAGTTCGGCGGCGCCGACCTGGTGCTGGGCACCGCCCGGCTGGCCCCGGACCCCGGGGAGGCGCCGTGACCGGGAGCGCCCACGGGTACGGGACGGGACACGGGTACGGGACGGGAGCGGCAGGACAGGCGCCGGCAACGGAACGGGAGGCACGGATGGAAACGGCCGAGCGCGAGAGCGCGGCCACCGCGGTGAGCGCCGCGGACGTCGCCGACGCCGCCCGGCTGGTCGGGTTCGGGCTCCAGCCCAAGCTCGTGCCCGCCCGGGACGCGGAGTACGGCGAGCTGATCCGCCGCCACCGAGAGGATCCGGCCTTCGCACGCCTCGCCGGCGCGGTCGCCACCGGCCTCGGGCTGATCGTGCTGGAGGTCTCGCCGCGCGCCGGGATGGCGGTGGCCGCGGCCGAGGACTCCGTCTTCGCCGTCCGGATGGGCGACTACGCCCGCCGGGCCGCCTCCGACGCCGGCGACCGGTTCCTGCACGGCCTGGCCCACCTGGCCGCCGCCGCCCTCGCCTTCCCCCGCCCGGAGGACCTGGCCGACGACGGCTACATCGGCCGGATCACCGTGCAGGGCGTGGACGCGTTCGTCCGGCAGGCGTGCCGTCGGCTGGAGGAGCGGGCCGAGCTGGAGGGCGAGAACACCGACCCGGCCAGCGACGCCCCCGGCCTGGAGGCGGCCTGGCGGGTGTGGGCCCGGCGCAGCGCCACCGGCGCCACCAAGGACGCCCGGCGGCTGGCCAGTTCCACCACCGGCATCACCGGCAAGGCGCTGGCCTTCCTCGTCGACTCCGGCTTCCTCCAGCGCACCGGGGACGAAGCCGGCGGCACCTACCGCACCACCGCCCGCTACCAGCTCCAGGTGCGGGACATGGCCGGCGGCGCGGCGATGGCCGAACTCCTCGACCTGGGCGTGGTCCCGGTGGCCGACGGCACCCCGAGCCTGGTCCCGGCCGCCGAGGGCGAGGACGCCGATCTCGCCGCCGACGCGGGGCTGCCCTTCCACGCCGCCCCCTGACCGCCCCCGGACCGGCCGCTGGCCGGCCCTGACCGGCCCCTGAGGGGCTCGGCCCGCGCCGGCCCCCGCACCAGCCCCGCGACTCCACCACCCCCCGCAGCCCCTGAGCACGAGAGCCCCCGCATGTACGAGCTTTCCCGACTCCGCCTCTACTCCATCGGGCCCGCCGGCGCGCGCTACGCCGACACCGTGCTCGACCTGCGGGGAGTCGGCGAACCGGTGCCGCACCCCGCGCCCGCGCAGGGCGACTTCTTCGCCGACGAGCCCGCCGGGCCGCCGCGCCGCCCCGCTCCGGCGGGCGTGCTGTTCCTGGAGAACGGCGGCGGCAAGTCCGTCCTGCTCAAGCTGATCTTCTCGGTGATGCTGCCCGGCCACCGCAACACCCTGGGCGGTGCCAGCTCCGGCGTGCTGCGCAAGTTCCTGCTCGCCGAGGACTGCGGGCACGTCGCCCTGGAGTGGCAGCACACCCTCACCGGTGAGCTGGTCGTGGTCGGCAAGGTCAGCGAGTGGCGCGGGCGGCAGGTCTCCTCCGACCCGCGGAAGTTCGCCGAGGCCTGGTACTCCTTCCGGCCCGGCCCCGGGATGAGCCTGGACTCGCTCCCCGTCTCCGAGTCCACCGCCGTACGGCCGACCGCCGAGGGCGCCTCCGGGGCGCGCGGCCGGCGCCGCACCATGAAGGGCTTCCGCGACGCCCTCACCGAGGCGGGGAAGGCGTACCCGAACCTCGACGTGCTCTGGGAGGAGATCCACGACCGCTGGAACGAGCACCTCGGCGACCTCGGCCTGGACCCGGAACTCTTCCGCTACCAGCGCGAGATGAACGCCGACGAGGGTGAGGCCGCCGGCCTCTTCGCGGTCAAGAAGGACTCCGACTTCACCGACCTGCTGCTGCGCGCCGTCACCGACACCCGCGACACCGACGGGCTGGCGGACCTGGTGCACGGCTTCGCCGGCAAGCTCGGCCGGCGCGCCGAGCTGACCGCCGAACGGGACTTCACCGCCGGCTCGCTGGACCTGCTCGACCGGGTGGTCGCCGAGGCCGCCGCCCGCGACCAGGCCCGCGGCGTGCACACCGGCGCCGAGCGGCGCACCCGCACACTGGTCCGGCGGCTGGCCGCGCGCTCCCGCGAGGAGCGGGGCCGTGCCGCCGGCCTCGCCCAGCACGCGGCCGAGGCCGCGCGCACCGTCACCGACGCCGAACAGGCCCGGGCCGGCAGCGGTCGCACGGCCGCCGAACTCGCCTACCGGCACGCCTCGCTGGCGCTCGCGGCGGCGGAGAAGGGCGCCGCCGCGCTGCGCCGCGAACTCATCGACGCGCGCACCCTGCACGCCGCCTGGCAGGCCGCCGAGGTGGTGCTGCGGCAGCGTGCCGCCGGGGACCGGCTGGCGCGGGTCACCGAGGCCATCCGCGCCGCCGAACGCGACGCGGCCCCCGCGCTGGCCGCCCGGACCGAGGCCGCCGCCGCCCTGGTGCGGGCGCTGCACGCCGCCGCCGGACGGGCCGAGGCGCAGGCAGACGAGGAGGAGGAGCGCTCGGCGGTCCTCCAGGAGCGGTACGAGAGCTCCCACCGCGCCGCCACCGCCGCCGCCACCGAGGCGCAGCGGGCCCGCAGCGAATCCGGACACCTCGCCCAGCGGCTGGCCGAGGTGGCGCAGGAGACCGCCGAGGCCGTCCAGGCCGGCTGGCTCGACGACTCCGCGCCCGACGCCGACCCGGCCCGCGCCGCGCTGGCCGCCTCCGACGCCGAGCGGGCCGCCGACGAGGCCGCCCGCTCCGCCGCGGCGCAGGCCGCCGCCACCACGGTCCGGGCCCGTGAGGCCGCCTCCGCCGAGGCGCGGGCCGAACTCGCCGCCGCCCGCGCCTCCGACGCGGCCGGCCAGGCCCGCACCGCGCACCGTGCCGCCCGCGCCGCGGCCGACGCCCTGGCCACCGACCCCCGGGCCGCGGCCCTGCTCGGCCTGTCCGGCCCGTCTGATCCGTCCGGTTCATCTGATATGTCCGGTGTCGGCGGCCGGGACGACACCGGCTCGGAGGGCACCGGTGACCGGGAGGGCGCCGGTCCGGAGGCCGCGGACCCGGACACCGCCCCCGACCGCCAGGCCCCCGACCCCGAGTGGGTTGCCGAACACCTGCGGGAGCTGCTGGACACCGCCGTCGCGGCCGCCGAACGGCAGCTCTTCGAACTGCGCACCGACGCCGAGGCCGACTCCCGCATCCTGGGCGCCCTCGGCAACGGCGGCCTGCTGCCGCCCGGCCCGGACGTGCTCGCCACCGTCGAGTTCCTCGGCGAGCACGGCATCCCCGCCCTGCCCGGCTGGCGCTACCTCGCCCAGTCCGTCGACCCGGCCGACCACGCCGCCGTACTGGCCGCCCGGCCCGAACTCGTCGACGGCGTCGTCGTCACCGACCCCGGCTCCTACACCCGCGCCCAGGAGGCACTGGGCAGCGCGGCGCTGCTGCCGCGCTCGGCCGTCGCCGTGGGCACCGCGGCGGCGCTGCTCGCACCGCCGCCGACCGCCGACACCGCCCAGGACGTCTTCCTCGTCCCGCCGAACCCGGCGATGCACGACGAGGTCGCCGCCGACGTCGAGCGCCACGAGCTGCGGGCCCGGGCCGCCGCCCGCGACGAGGAGATCCGGGCCCTGGCCGCCCGCCTCACCCACGACCGCACCCTGGCCGCCCGGCTCGCCTCCTGGCGCGGCGCCTGCCCGCCCGGCCGGCTGGCCGAGCTGGCCGCCGAGGAGACCGCCGCCGGCGAGACCGCCGAGCGGGCCCGCGCCGAGCTGGCCGCCGCCCGCGAGGAGCGCGCCGCGGCCGACGCCGACGCGGCCGGTGCCGCCGCCGAGAACGACGCCCGGCGGGCCGCCGCCGAGCAGGCCAGGCGGCGCGCCGACGCCCTCGCGGGCCTGGCCCACCGGCTGCGGGAACGCGCCGGCTGGCAGCGCCGCGCCCGCGAACTCGCCGCCGACGCCACCGAGGCCGAGGCCCGTGCCGAGGACTGCATGGCCCAGGCCCGCGCCGCCGACGAGGACCGCCGCGCCGCGCAGCGCGCCTCCGACGACGCCCGGCGCACCGCGCGCGTGCTGCGCGCCGAACGCTCCGAGATCGCGGGCGCGCCCGACGGGGCCGACGCGCCCGAAGAGCCGCAGGACACGACGGGCGGCGCCCGCCGCACCGGCCGCCGGGCCGCCGCCGACACCCCGTCACTGCCCGCGCTGCGTGAGGCGTACCGGGCGGCTTCACAGGTCTACGAGCAGGTCGGCGTCGGCGCGGACCTGCGCGCCGAGCAGGCCCGCGCCGAGAGCACCGAGAACACGGCCCTGACCGAGCTGGAGCGGCTGTCCAACAAGGTCCGGAGCCGCGCCGCCGAGCTCCTCCAGGGCCCCGAGGGCGCCGACGGGCCCTCCCGGCAGGCCGCCGCGGGCCGCGCCGAGCAGCTGGTGCAGACCCTGGAGTCCCGCCAGTCGGCGGCGAGCGAACAGCTGGGCCGGCTGCGCGGCGAGACCGAACGGCTCGCCCCCGCCGAGGGCGCCTCCCACACCGAGCTGCCCGAGGCGCTCCAGCCCCGCGACGCCGAGCACGCACAGGAGCTGCTGCGCGCCGCCAACGCCGAACTCGCCTCCCACACCGAGCAGGTGGAGGCCGCCCGGGCCGCGCACGACGACGTACTCCGCGGCCACCGCGCCGCCGAGGACGCGGCGAGCGGCTTCGACGAGACCGCGGCCATGCTGCGCGACCTGCTCCGCGACGGCCCCCAGGCAGCGCCCGAGGAGGAGGAGCCCGAGCCCTACCCGGGCGGTCTGGAGGACGCCCGGCGCGAGGCCGCCGAGGTCCGCCGGTCGCTGCGCGGCTGCGCGGCCGACCTCGCCGCGGCCGACGCGCGGCTGCGCGACGCCGCCGACCTCCTCGTCCGGCACGCCAACGCCGTCCGCTACGAGCAGGTGCGCACCCCCGCCCGGCAGCAGATCCGGGAGCTGCCGGCGGCCGCGCTGCCCGAGCACGCCGCCGCCTGGGCCGCCGCGTTCCGCCCCCGGCTGCGGGTGCTCGGCGACGAGCTCGACCAGCTGGAGCGGAACCGGGACAGCATCGTGGACCGGCTGCGCGGCATGGTGGAGACCTCGCTGGCCACGCTCCGCTCCGCGCAGCGCCTCTCCCGGCTCCCGGAGGGGCTGGGGGAGTGGTCGGGCCAGGAGTTCCTGCGCATCCGCTTCGACGACCCCGACCAGGCGGTGCTCACCGAACGCCTCGGCGAGGTCATCGACGAGGCCACCCGGGCCGCCGTCCGCAAGAACTCCGACCTGCGCCGCGACGGTATGACGCTGCTGCTGCGGGCGGTGGCCGGCGCTCTCGAGCCGCGCGGGGTCGCGGTGGAGATCCTCAAGCCCGACGCGGTGCTGCGGGCCGAGCGGGTGCCCGTCGGGCAGATGGGGGACGTGTTCTCCGGCGGCCAGCTGCTCACCGCCGCGATCGCGCTGTACTGCACCATGGCCGCGCTGCGCAGCAACGACCGCGGCAGGGACCGGCAGCGGCACGCCGGCACGCTCTTCCTCGACAACCCCATCGGCCGGGCCAACGCCACGTACCTGCTGGAGCTCCAGCGGGCCGTCGCCGACGCCCTCGGTGTGCAATTGCTCTACACGACCGGACTGTTCGACACGACCGCGCTGGCCGAGTTCCCCCTCGTGGTCCGGCTGCGCAACGACGCGGACCTGCGGGCGGGGCTGAAGTACATCAGCGTCGAGGAGCACCTCCGGCCCGGGCTGCCCGTGCCCGCCCCGCGCGGTGAGGCACACAGCGAGATCACCGCCACGCGGATGTTCCTCCGGCCGGCGGAGGCGGCCGCAAGCGAGGGCTGACGGCGCCGCTCACTCCGGGCCCGGCCGGCGCCCCGGCGCCTTCCAGGGGCCGGGCCCTGCGGACCTCGCGTCCCGCCGGTGTCAGGCACCGTGGGCGCGGGGCAGGCGCGGGCCGCGGGCCTCCAGGCCGGGCGCCTCGGCCCGTACGTCCGCGCGCTGGCCGGGCCGCGGACCGCCTCGCTCGGTGACCCGCTCACCGGCCCTCTCCCCGCCCCGCTCACCGACCCGGCGGTCGTTCCGCGGGCCGGTCCGCCGCTCGGCGCGCGCCCGGGTCCGGTGCTGCCTGCGGGCCCGGCGCCGCTCCCGGCGCAGGGCGCGGGCGGCGCTGCTCGGACTCGACACCACGCCGTCGCGCTGGTTCCACACCTGCCGTGTCACCCACACGTCGAGCACCGCCCAGGCGGCCAGGACACTGGTCAGCACGGTGAGCAGGGTCATCGGCGCGGACAGCCAGGAGTGCCCGACCGCCAGCAGCAGGGACACCACCGTCTCGACCAGCGCCACCGATCCGATCAGCACGGCCCGCACCGCCGCTTCCCGCACCGGGTCCGGCATCCGCGGGGTCGGAACGGGCTGGTTCTCCCACACCTGTCGCCGTTCGTACTCCATGCCCCGGTGCCTGCCCCGAAACCCCCGCGGCCATTCGGACCGCAGGTGCCCGGTACGTATCCGCGCAGACCCGTAAGAGCTGGTCAACTACCTTTGTACACTTTCGAGTTACGGCAGATGCAGTAGTAGGCTCACGCCGTTTGCAGGCGACCCGGCAGAGCGTGCCGGCGGGGTGGGACGTTGGGGAGGCCATGAACTTTCGCGGTACGACGATCCGCCGGAAGATCGTTGCGCTGCTGTTGATCCCGCTGGTGTCCCTCACCGCGATCTGGGTCTTCGCCGTCGCCACCACCACCCGCGCCGTGCTCGGCCGCCCGGACGTGCGAACCGTGTCCGCCGATGTCGCGGTCCCCGCGCAGAACGTGCTCGGCGCGGTGCAGCAGGAGCGCAAGGCCGCACTCCTGTACGCCGCCGAACCCGACGCCGCCCCCGCGCGCATCGCCTACCAGCGGCAGGTGGAGGCCACCGACACCGCCGTCGCCGAGTTCCGCACCTCCACCGGCTCCGGCGCGGTCCGCTCCGCCCTCGACGCGACCAGCCGCGCCCGGCTCGACGGCCTCCTCGACGGCCTCCAGGGCCTGGCCGCGTTGCGGCAGCGGGTGACCGGCCACCACCTGGACGCCGCCGGCGCCTACACCGCCTACAACGCGATGACCGCCCCCGTCCTCGGCCTCTTCGAGGACCTCGGCGCCGCCGGCGACACCAGGCACGGCGACCAGCGGCACGCCGTGGCCGGACTGGACCGGGCGCTGGAGCAGGCGGAGCGGCAGGACGCGCTGGCCACCGCCGCCATCGCGTCCGGTTCGATGAGCCGCGGTCAGCTCACCGACTTCACCTTCGCGGTCGCCCAGGAGCGCGGCTACGCCGACGACGCCACCGCGGCGCTGGACCCCGGCTACCGCGACCCCTACACGTCCTTCTGGCAGACCAGCGCGGGGAAGCGGCTGCGCGCCGCCCAGGACGCGGTCGTGGCCGCCACCCCCGGCCGGGCGCCGGCCGTCGCCGCCCACGCGGACTGGCCCGCCGTGGCCCGCCCGGCCCTCGGCTCGCTGAACCACGTGGTCGCGGAGACCGTCACGACCTTCGAGGCCGCCGCGCCGCCGGTCTCCGGACGGCTCGTGGCCGAGGCACTGCTGACCGGCGGCCTCGGCCTGGTCGCGGTGATCGCGTCGCTGGTGATGTCGGTACGGATCGGCCGCACCCTGATCCGCGACCTGACCGGGCTGCGCCGCGAAGCGCAGGAGGTCTCCGGCAGCCGCCTGCCGCGCGTCATGCGGCGGCTGGCCTCCGGCGAGCAGGTCGACATCGAGGCGGAGACGCCCCGGCCGGTGTACGCCGACGACGAGATCGGCCAGGTCGGGCAGGCCCTCCACCACCTCCAGCGGGCCGCGGTCGAGGCCGCCGTACGCCAGGCCGAGATGCGGCGCGGCGTCTCCGACGTCTTCGTCAACCTCGCCCGCCGCAGCCAGGTCCTGCTGCACCGCCAACTGACCCTGCTGGACGCGATGGAGCGCCGCACCGAGGACGCCGAGGAACTGGCCGACCTCTTCCGCCTCGACCACATGACCACCCGCATGCGCCGCCACGCCGAGGGCCTGGTGATCCTCTCCGGTGCCGCCGCCTCCCGCCAGTGGCGCCGCCCGGTACGGCTGATGGACGTGGTCCGCGCCGCCGTCGCCGAGGTGGAGGACTACGAGCGGGTGGAGGTGCGCCGGCTGCCCCGGCTGGCGGTGGCCGGCTCCGCCGTCGCCGACCTCACCCACCTGCTGGCCGAACTCATCGAGAACGCCGCGGTGTTCTCCCCGCCGCACACCCAGGTGCGGCTGCACGGAGAGGCCGTCGCCAACGGCTTCGTGCTGGAGATCGACGACCGCGGGCTGGGCCTGGCGGCGGACGCGCTGCTGGAGGCCAACCTGCGGTTGGCCGAGACCCCCGAGTTCGAACTCTCCGACACCGACCGGCTGGGCCTGTTCGTGGTCAGCCGCCTCGCCCGGCGGCACGAGGTGCGCGTCTCGCTGCGCCAGTCGTCGTACGGCGGTACCACCGCCGTCGTGCTGATCCCGCCGACGCTGCTGGCCGAGCCCGAGGAGGACACCGGCGCCACCCAGCCGGAGGCCGAGGAGCGCCGGACGCCGCGGCAGCACGGGGAGGGCTCCCGGCCCGGCTTCCGGCAGCGGGGAGCAGGACGCCCGGACGCGGACGTCCCGGCCCCCGCCGCCGAGCCGGAGCGGGCCCCCGAGCAGGTGACGGCGGCGGAGAAACCCACCGGGCTGCCCCGGCGGCGCCGTACCACCCCCGTCCTGGTCTCCGACCGGGGCCGGCCCGTGGCCCCGCCCGAGGACCGCGCCGCGCCGCCCGCCGGCTCACGCCCGGCCGAGCACGCCCGGCCCGAGGGGCCGTCCGCCGACCGGTCCGCCCGCGACGGCGGCGCCCGCCCGTCGGACACCGCCGCCGCTCCCGGCGCCGCCGGGAGCACGCTGCCGCGCCGCGTCCGGCAGGCCAGCCTCGCGCCCCAACTGCGCGCCGAGGCGGTGGCCCAGGCCGAGCGGCGCGGTGCGGAGCCCGCCGGCCGGGAGCGCAGCCCCGAGGAGGTCCGCGACCGCATGGCCTCGCTCCAGCGGGGCTGGCTGCGCGGCCGCGACAGCGAGTCCGACGGAGACTCCGGCACCGGCGGCCACTCCGGCACCGCCGGCGGACACGGCACCGAATACGCGTCCGGCACCGGAAACGACACCGGAAACGGCATCGGAAACGGAACCGACACCGGGGACGGCGCCGCGGGCGCCGACGGCGGCCACGGCCGCGACCGCCCGGGTACCGGCGGCACCCCGCCGTCTGTCACACGAACAACACCTGAGGGGAACGGTCGATGACGGCACCATCCAGTGCGACGCGCGAGCTGAGCTGGCTCCTGGACGACCTGGTCCAACGCGTGGCCAGCATCCGCAAGGCGCTGGTGCTCTCCGGGGACGGCCTGGCCATCGGCTCCTCGGAGGGGCTCACCCGTGAGGACTCCGAGCACCTCGCGGCCGTGGCCTCGGGCTTCCACAGCCTGGCCAAGGGCGTCGGACGGCACTTCGACGCCGGAGGGGTCCGGCAGACCATCGTGGAACTCGACGGAGCGTTCCTGTTCGTGACGGCGGCCGGCGACGGCAGCTGCCTGGCCGTCCTGGCCGACGCCGAGTCCGATGTCGGCCAGGTCGCCTACGAGATGACCCTCCTGGTCAAGCGGGTGGGCGCACACCTGAGCACGGCGCCGCGGCAGGACGGCGGCAGGGCGCTCGGCGGCTGACCAGCCGTCGGGGGACGGCGCGCGGCCGGGGCCTGCACCACGCGTCGGCGGCAGGGCCGGCCAGGCGAGATGACGGGGTGACGGGGTGTCATGAGTTCCGGAACGGACCAGTGGTACGACGACGCCGCGGGCCCGGTGGTGCGGCCCTACGCGATGACACGCGGCCGGACCGTCCACGCGGCCGAGGCGAAGATCGACCTGATCGCGCTCGTGGTCGCCCGGAACGCCCCGGGGGAGGGCGAACCGCCCGACGAGGACCTCGGGCTGTCCCCGGAGCACCTGGACATCATGGACCTGTGCCGGTACCAGGCCGTCTCGGTGGCGGAACTGGCCGCCGACCTGGACCTGCCGGTCGGTGTCATCAGGGTCCTGGTCGGAGACCTGCTGGCGGCCGACCACGTCCACCTGCACAAGCCCGTCCCGCCCGCCGAACTGCCCGACGAGCGCCTGCTGCGCGAGGTGATCGCCGGACTGCGCGCCCTGTGACGCCCGCCCTGTCACGTCCGCCCGCCCGTCCGGGGCGCCCCCCGGATGGCCGGCCGACCGCGGCGCCCCGTCCCGTACCACGGCACGACACCCCCACACCGGGCACGACGCCCGCCTCGTCGCAGGGAAGCAGGGAAGAGACCATGGGCATGGCCCGCAGCCGTCGACCCGAACCAGCCGCCGCGGAGCCGGTGGCACTGAAGCTGCTGGTGGCCGGCGGCTTCGGCGTGGGCAAGACCACCCTCGTGGGGGCGGTCAGCGAGATCAGGCCGCTGCTCACCGAGGAGGCGCTGAGCGAGGCGGGCCGCCCGGTCGACGACACCGCGGGCGTCGAGGACAAGCGGACCACCACCGTGGCGATGGACTTCGGCCGCATCACACTGCGCGAGGACCTGGTGCTGTACCTGTTCGGCACGCCGGGACAGGACCGCTTCTGGTTCCTGTGGGACGAGCTGGCGCAGGGCGCGCTGGGCGCGGTGGTGCTCGCCGACACGCGGCGGCTGGCCGACTGCTTCGCGGCGGTCGACTACTTCGAGCAGCGCGGCATCCCCTTCATGGTGGCCGTCAACTGCTTCGACGGCGCCGAACTCCACAGCCCTGACAGCATCCGCGAGGCCCTCGACCTGGACCCCGGAGCGCCCGTGGTGCTGTGCGACGCGCGGGAGCGCGAGTCGGCCAAGAACGTGCTGGTCACCCTGGTCGAGCACGCCGCCGAGGTGGCCGAGGCACACCGCGCGCCCGCCCCGATGTGACCGCCCGCCCCGGAGCCTCGCGCTCCAAGGCCCCGGGGCGGGAGACCAGCGGCGCCGGGCTCGGCGGGCCGGGCAGCCGCGGAGGAACCGGCCGGCCCGGGCACAGGCAGCCGTCGGCCCGACCGCGGTCGACCACTGGTCGACCGTCAGCAGGGCGGCGCGCACGGCGCACACGCCGGCAGCCTCTGCCGGCCCGCCGAGGTCCCTCCGCGCCGCCGCCTCGCAGTCCGTCCCGGCGGCCGCTCCGGGGCCGGTGTCCCGTCCGAACCCGGCTGCGCCGGTGTGGTGTTGGGCACAGCCGCAGTCGAGACCGGTTCGTGACAACGGGTAGTAGCATCCGGCCAAGATCGCCGCAAGTTGTGGCACGAGTCAGGGAGAAGCCGTGGAACACGTGCGTCTGGGCAAGTCCGGACTGATGACGTCGCGCCTGATCATCGGGTGCATGAGCTTCGGCGACCCGCAGCGCGGGCCGCACCCGTGGTCGATCGGCATCGACGAGGCGCGGCCGGTGGTCCGCGCCGCGCTGGACGCCGGGATCACCTGCTTCGACACCGCGAACGTGTACTCCGACGGCTCGAGCGAGGAGATCCTCGGCGCGCTCATCGAGGAGTTCGGGGTGCGGGAGCAGGTCGTCATCGCGACCAAGGTGAACGGCCGGATGGGGCCCGGCCCGAAGGGCGGCGGGCTGTCGCGCGGCGCCATACTGAGCCAGGTCGAGGAGAGTCTGCGGCGCCTCGGCACGGACTACATCGACCTGTACCAGATCCACCGGCTGGACCGCTCGGTGCCGCTGGAGGAGACACTCCAGGCCCTCGACGACCTGGTGCGTTCCGGGAAGGTGCGCTACATCGGGGCGTCCTCGATGCACGCCCGCGAGTTCGTCCGCGCGCAGTACACGGCGGACCTGCACGGCTGGACCCGCTTCGTCACCATGCAGGACCAGTACAGCCTGCTGATGCGCGAGGAGGAACGGGAGATGCACCCGTTCTGCCTTGAGGAAGGCGTCGGCGTCATCCCGTGGAGCCCGCTGGCCCGCGGGCGGCTGGCCCGCGAGTGGGGCACCTCGACGTACCGGCTGGAGACGGACCAGCCGGGAGCCACCTTCTACACCCAGGCGGAGGAGTCGGACCGGGCCGTCGTCGAGGCGGTCGGCGAGGTGGCGGCCGAACGCGGCGTCTCCCGGGCGCAGGTGGCGCTCGCGTGGAACCTGCACAAGCCGGCGGTCAGCGCGCCCATCGTCGGCGTGAGCCGGGTCGAGCAGCTGCAGGAGCTGGTCGGCGCGCTCGACGTCAAGCTGGACGACGAGGAGATCGCGCGCCTGGAGACCCCGTACACGCCGCGCCGCCCGGTCGGTTTCTAGCACCTGCTCCGGAGCCGCCGACAAATCGCGTGAATCATAATTCGAGTGCGGGATTATGATTCGCTCCCGTGGTGGTCGATTCCTCCTTGTGCCGCAGCCTTCCGAACAATAGAGTTCAAGGCGATCCGGCTGGCGTTCGCGTATTGCCGGATCAAATGGGCGCCATATCCAAAAGTGGCGGATCATAAAGCCAAGGAGGAATCGCCGCTCCATGACCAGTCCGGAGACCCGTGTCGTCCACCATGCCGACCAGCTGATCGAACCTGACGCGGCCGAGCGGAAGCGCCGGTCCGGCGCCCTGTTCATCGATGTCCGCCGGGACCGCCCGGAGGCCCCGCAGGGCGGGATCGAAGGCGCGGTGAAGGTGGCCAAGGACCACGCCGACGAGTTGCTCGACCCGGCCTCGCCGAACCTGATACCGCAGCTCGCGGACCTGCCGGAGGGTGCGGAGATCGTGGTCTTCTGCAACTCCGAGTTCGGCTCCGATCCCGTCATCCGGAAACTGAACGATTTCGGATACCGGAATGTCAGCCACGTCAGGGGTGGTTTCGCGCGCTGGCAGGCCGAGGCACTGCCCGTCGTCGAGCCGCGACTGCCCGGCGAGGCCCAGTAGTGGTCGCCGATCGGCCGCGCCGGATGCATCTGGCGATGTCGATCGGCCGGCCCGCCGGCCAGCTCTGGCGGCGGCCGGACAGCCGGGTCGAGGAGGCGTTCTCGCTGCCGCTGCTCTCCGAGATCGCCCGGGCGGCCGAGGAGGCCAAGTTCGACGCGCTCTTCCGCGCCGACAACACCCGCCTGGACTTCTCGCGGGTCCGGGTGAGCGGCCCGCCGCACTACCTGGAGCCGATGGTCGTGCTCTCCGCGCTGGCCGCGCGGACCCGGCACATCGGCCTCATCGGCACGGCGTCGACGACGTTCAGCGCGCCCTACACACTGGCCCGCCAGTTCGCGACCCTCGACCACCTCAGCGGGGGCCGCGCCGGCTGGAACATGGTGACCTCCACGGTCGGCGAGGAGAACTACGGCGACCAGCCACTGCCGTCCAAGGCGGAACGCTACGCCCGCGCACGGGAGTTCGCCGATGTCGCCATCGGACTCTGGGAGAGCTGGGAGCCCGACGCGCTGGTCCTCGACCGGGCGGCAGGCGTCTTCGCGGACGACGAGAAGATCCACCCGATCGGCCACCGCGGCCGGCACTTCAGCGTCCGCGGCCCCCTCAACGTCCACCGGCCTCCCCAGGGCCGGCCGGTGCTGGTCCAGGCCGGCCGCTCCGAGGAGGGCCGGGACTTCGCCGCGGAGTACGCCGACATCGTCTTCGCCGCCGCCGACGACCTCCGCGGCGCCCAGGCGTTCTACGCGGACATGAAGGACCGGGCCGGACGCAAGGGCCGGGACCCCGACTCGCTGAAGATCCTGCTCGGCACGCACATCGTCCTCGGCGCCACCGAGGCCGAGGCGCTCTCCCTGGAGCGCGAATGGACCGACGGCGTGGACGTCGGCAAGGCGGTCGAGTACCTCCAGACGGTGGTGAGCCCGCACCTGCGGCTGGCCGAACTGCCCCTCGACGAGCAGGTCCCGGCCCGCCTGCTCGACGCGGCCGAGGCCCTCGGGGAGGAGCAGCACCAGCGGGGCCTGGCCTGGCTGCGCACCCACCAGGGCAGCACAGTACGGCAGTTGGCCCTCCGCCACCGGCAGAACAGCCTGCACCTCGGCTTCACCGGCACACCCGAGCAGGCGGCCGCAGAGCTGGCCCGGCTCTTCCGGGCGAGGGCGGCGGACGGCTTCGTGCTGTCGCACAGCCACCTTCCCGAAGGACTGGAGCTGCTGACCTCGGGGGTGGTGCCGCAGTTGCGCCGCGCCGGGCTCTTCCGGCACGACTACGAAGGGCCGACCCTCAAGCACCACCTCGGCCTCCGCTGACCTGCCGCCCACCCGCGGGCCGCGCCGGGCACGGGACCCCGCCGGTCCGAGCGGCTCCCGCCCGGACCACGCCGCGGCCGCCCCGTTGCGGCCGACCCGCGCTCTTCTGACGGCCCGTGCTTGTCTGACGGCACGGCGGCCCGGCGGGCCGTTCCCGTACGCTTCCGCCGGTCACGCCCGCCGCCTCACGGGGGCCGCGTCAGGCGGGGGAGGCCCACAGCTCGGCCAGCACGCTGCGGGCCGTGCGGTCGGCCTCGCCCAGTGCCGCGGCGTTGGCGCGGGGCGCCGGCGCCGCGAGGGAGCTCACCCGGGCATCGCGCATGAGCACGCCCAGCGCGTAAAGCCGCGACGCCGGCCGCCGGCCGTCCACGCCCGCTGAACCGTCCTCGGCGGCTGGGCCGTTGAGCCCCTCCGGGCCCAGCAGGCGCCCGGTCGACGGCTCGGCGCGGGGCGCGGCGGTGGGGACCGGGCCGTGCGCGGACCGCAGCGAGAAGACGTCGGCGAGGCCCCGGCGGCGCAGCGCCCGCAGCAGCGGGTCGGACCCGCCGTGCAGACTGGGCTGCGGCACCCGCGCCTCGATCACCAGGTGCGCCCGCACCCCGGGGCCCGGGACTGCCGGGGAGCGCCACGGCACACCCTCCGTGCCGCTCACGCCGCCGCTCACGTCGGGCGATTCGACCGGGACCGGCGCCGCGCGCGGGCCGAGGAACCTGACCACGCCGGCGTCGACGAGCGCCAGCAGCTGCCGCAGGCGGACCGGCGGCGGGCCGTTGTTCAGGCGGAACGCGAGGTCGACGAAGTCCGCGTAGCCGCCGAAGTAGCTCTCCGCGTCCAGACCGCCGTCCTGGACCGCGGCGACCAGCAGCGCGCGGGCCCGGCCGAGGGAGCGGTGGGCGGTCCTGACGCTGCTGCCGGCCCCTTTGGCGGTCTCGGCCAGGTCGGCGAGGACCCGGGCCCGTACCGCGTCGCCGAACCGGGCCGCGTCGTCCCACACGCGGTCGGCGAGCGCGCGGTCGCCGTCCAGCTCCAGCCGGTTCGCCGGGACCGGCACCGCCTCGGCCACCGTCTCCCGCCACCGCGCGCCGTCGGGCGGCACCGACGCGAGCGTGTCCAGCAACCTCCGCAGCGGGACGGCGAGCGCGCCCGGATCGGTCGCGGCCAGGTGCGTGTAGTAGTCCCAGAAGGTGTCGCGCAGCACCGCCGGGCCCAGGCTCTCCTCGAACCGTCCCGGGCGGGGCCGGCACCGCAGCGCCTCGCGCAGGAATCGGTGCCCGCTGTCCCCGTCCGGCAGCGCGGCGCTCGGCCGGCTCCAGTACGGCACCCCCACCCGCGAGGTCGCGTGCAGCACCGGCTCGGTACCCGACGGCTCGTAGCGCAGCCCGTGAGCGGCGGCCCTGTCGGGCCGGAAGCGTCCGCCGCGGCCGACCGTGAGCAGGGTGGTGACGTCGAAGAAGCTCAGCCCCAGGCCCTCCACCACGACGTCTGCTCCGGGCTTGGCCTCGGCGAGGCTCTGGTCGGCGGCGTTGTCACCGCGCAGCCGGTGGACCGCGCCACGCGGGGCAGACACGCGGCCGGCGGGCGGCGGTGTCGAGCGGGCCGGTGTCGACCACCCGGTGCACAGGACGATGGAGTCGGCGAGGAGCGGTGCGCCGCCGCCGGCGAGCACGACCTGGTAGCGGTCGCCTGCCGCCGCGATGTCGGTCACGCGGTCGGCCGTCTCGGTGTACCGCGTCCCCGGCGGGAGCGAGGCGACCACCGACGTGTGGCACCACCGCAGGTAGTGGCCGAGCAGCACGCGCGGCGTGTAGGAGTGCGCGGTCGCCTCCCTGAGGAAGGCCGCCAGCTCGGGGCGCCGGACCAGATCCGCGGCGAGCTCGCCGCTGAGGACCCCGCCGTCGGCCGGCGGAGGACCGGCCGCCGGCCCGGTGCTGCCGGGGGCATCCGCCGCAAGGAGGGCCGCGAGCCGGCGCTGCCACTCCCACAGGCTGGGCCCGGCCACGGCGGGACCTTCGGCGTCCACCGACTCGTCGAGCCACACGGTGAACGCGGCCGCGGGGGTGTTCATCAGCAGTTCGGAGCTCTGGTCGGTACGCCAGATGCGGCCCGGCCCCGAGGGGTACTCGTCGACGGCGACGACGTGCAGCCGTCCGCCGGCCGGCCGGAACCGCCCGACGTTCGCCGCGAGCCGCTCAAGGACCGACGTGCCGCGGAAGCCCGCGCCGACGACCACGACGACCCGTTCGGCGGTGTCCGGGGCCACGACTGCGCGCTCGGCGGTGTCCGCCGCCGCGGTGGGGGTGTCAGGCACGGGCGGCGACCCGGCCCTGTCCCGCCGGGCGGGCGAGCCCGTAGTGCTGGCGCAGCGTGGTCCCCTCGTACGCGGGCGGCCGCAGTCCGCGCCGCTCCAGTTCGGGGACGAGGTGGTCGACCAGGGCGTGCGTGCCCTGGTGCAGCACTTCCGGCTGCAGGTTGGCGCCGTCCATCGCGCCGGCCCGGAACCACGCCTCCAACTCGTCGGCCACCGAGGCGGCGTCCCCGACCAGCAGGTTGTCCGCGCCCAGTCCGCCGCCCAGGCGCTGCGCGAACTCCAGGACCGTCGTGGGCCGTTCGCGTGCCATGAAGTCGTGCACCGCGCGCAGGTGCGAACGGTAGGAGTCGGAGCTCTCGACCGGCGGCACCGGCGGGAGGGGGGCGTCGAGCGCCAGGCGGCTCAGGTCGTAGCCGCTGAACAGGGCAACCTGGGCGAGTACCTGGCGGGGGTCGGCCAGCCGGTTGAGTTCGGCTTCGAGCGCCCGCGCCGCGGCCGCCGTCTCGGCGACGAGCACCCGGAACCCGGCGAAGACGCGTACCGCGTCCGGGTCGCGTCCCTCGGCGGCGGCGCGTTCACGCAGGTCGGTGCGGAACGCGCGGCCGTCCTCGACCGTGCTGACCACCGTGTAGACGGAGTCGGCGTGCCGGGCGGCCAGCGCGCGGCCGTCGTCGGAGGAGCCGGCCTGCACGATCACCGGCCACCCCTGCGGCGGCCGCGGGGAGTTGAGCGGTCCGGCTATCCGGAAGCTGTCGCCGGCGTGGTCGACGGCGTGGACCTTCGCGGGGTCGACGTACCAGCCGCGCCCGCGGTCGGCGACGATCGCGTCGTCCTCCCAGCTGTCCCACAGCGCCTTCACGGCCGTCACGAACTCCTCGGCCCGCCGGTAGCGCTCGCCGTGCCCGGGCAGCGCGTCCTGACCGAAGTTGCGGGCTGCCGCCTGGACGCCGCTGGTCACCACGTTCCAGCCGAAGCGGCCCCGGCTGATGCGGTCGAGGGAGGCGGTCTGGCGGGCGACGACGAAGGGGTCGGAGTAGGTGGTCGAGACGCTGCCGATCAGGCCGATCCGGCTGGTGGCCGCCGCCAGCGCCGCCAGCAGCGTGAGCGGCTCGAACGCGGGTGCCACGGCGGCGGGTTCACGGGAGAAGCTGAGCTTGTCGGCGAGGAACAGGGCGTCGAACCTGCCGCGTTCGGCCACCTTGGCCAGGTCGACGAGAGCGTCGATGTCGTTGATGCCGGCCAGGTCCACGGCCGGATGCCGCCACGCGGCGGGGTGCGACCCGGCCGGCTTGACGTTGAGGTTCAGGCCGAGCGTCGCTCGCGGCTGTCCCGTCACGGAGGTTCTCCTTCGGTGCGTGCGTGCGTGCGTGCGTGCGTGCGTGCCGGTGCGGTGCGGTGCGGTGCAGGGCGGTGCGGCTCGGGCACGGCTTCAGGCGTAGAGGTCCCGCATCTGGCCGCGCATGGCGCGTTCGACGGCGCCGGCGATCTGGTCGATCGCCGCCGTGTCGTCGGGCAGCCGGAGCGTGGCGATGCGGAGGTAGCCCGTGGAGGGCGGTTCGACGAAGCTGCGGCTGCCCGCGCCGACCGAGTAGCCGGCGGCGGCCAGGTCGATGAGGGTGTCGACCTCGCTGTCCACCTCCACCCACAGGAACTGGGCGTTGGGGCCGGAGCGGGAGGCGATCCCGCGCCGGTGCAGGGCCCGGGCCAGGGTCTCCTTGCGGCGGGCGTACACACCGCGGGCGCGCTTGAGGGTGCGGGCGGTCGCCGGGCTCTCGACGAGGTGGGCGAGCGCGTCCTGCAGGATGCGGCTGTTGACGCCGAGCCCGTAGCTGCGGTTGTCGCGGATGCGCTCAACGGCCTCGCGCGGTCCGCCGATCACCGACGTGCGCAGGTCGGCCCCGTACGAGCGGCAGAACGACCGTACGCGCACCACCTGGCCGGGCAGCGCGGTGCCGAACGTCGGGCCGGCCGCGTTGGCGAGCGGCCCGACCGAGTCGTCCTCCACCACGACGACGCCGTCGAAGCGCGCCATGGCGTCGGCGAGCCGCGCGACCCGCTCGGGGGTGGCGGGCGGCGTCAAGGCGTACGGCCCGGTCGGCTGGAACAGGTACGTGCGGGCGCCCCGGGACAGCGCGGAGGCCAGCGCGTCGGGGTCCGGGCCGCAACTGTCGGCGGGCACCTGGAACACCTCCAGGCCGAGCCGCCGGATGTGGTCCAGCAGGCCGGGGTTGATCGGCACGTCCAGCGCGAGCTTCCGCTCCGGCGCGGCCAGCGTGCCGACGCACAGCAGGGCGGCCTCCGCACCGCTGCCGCCGGCCACGTACGCCTCGGCGGCGAACGGCCAGTCGCGCTGCGCCGCCGTCCGCAGCCGGTCGGTGATGTACTGCCGGACGTTCGAGTGCAGGCCGGGGCTGCGCAGCCCCGCGGCCAGCGCCTCCGCCAGGTCCGGCAGCAGCTCGGGGTCGGACGAGGCGTGCGCGAGCTCGCCGACCGGATTCGTCCCCGCGGCCTCGGCCGCGGCAGGGTCGCCGGGGCGGTCGGGCCGGGTGGCCAGCGGATCGGCCACGACCGTGCCGCCCCGCCGCCGGGTCTCGATCAGGCCCTTGCCGCGCAGCACGGCCAGGGAGTCGCGGATGTTGCGGAAGCTCACCCCGGACTGCTCGCTCAGCGCGCGGATGGTGGGCAGCCTCGTCCCCGGCCGGATCACCCCCTCGCGGATCTTGCGCTCCAGCAGGGGGACGACGGACTCGGCGGAGCCGGCGGCGGCGATCTGCCGGACCAGCCAGGTGTCGTCGAGCGGGCCGCCGGCGGCCGGGGTCGGTGTGGTGTTCGGGTGTTCGTTGGCCATGGTCTCGTTCGCCCAGGCGGTGCTCGCGCCGATCGGTTCGTGGGCGCCGGTTGGGCGCCGCGACCGGACGAGCCGGCAGGCGCTACCCCCTTCTTCGACTTCTCGCGGCGGGAACGGGCGGCGCGCCCGGGCGGAGGCCGGTACGCTCCCCGCCCGGGCACGCCCGGTCACCGTGCCGGCACCTGGTACACGTAGCCCCGCGGGGTGAACTTCGCGGCGCCGATGAAGTCCTTCGACCACTCCGCCACGACCGACAGCGGGTCCACGTCCTTGTAGAGGTCAGGGTAGGCGAACGACGCGAAGAAGAGCGGTGAGACCTGGTTGCCCGCCAGGTCGAAGGCCCACGGGTTGTAGAGGAAGAGGTTGCCGTCCTTCACCGCCCTGAGGTTCTTCCAGCCCGGCCGCGCGAGCAGCTTGTCGGCGACGGCCCTGAACTCCGCGTCGGAGCGCCCGCCGTAGACGTTGTCGGTCTCCACCACGATGACGTCCGGGTCGGCGGCGAGGATCGCCGCCGGATCGGAGTCGATGGTGTTGCCGGGCCGGTCCGCGAAGATGCTCCTGACGTTGCCGTCCGCGAGGGCCATCGTCTTGCCGCCCTCCTTGCCGATGGTCTTGCCGCTGTCGTCCTCGTAGTAGGCGGTGGCCTGCTTCGGCGCCCGCGCGGCCCGGGCGGTCAGGGCGTTGACCTTCGAGGTGAAGGCCAGGACCTTCCCGGCCTGCTGCTCGCGCCCCAGCACCTTGCCGAGCAGCTCGACGTCCGTCTTCCACTCCTGCGAGATCCAGGAGCTCACCACCAGGACCGGCACCCCCGAGGACTTCAGCGAGGACGCGGCCTCCTGCCAGGGCTGGTTGCCGTACATGACCACGGCCTGCGCGCCGCTGGCGATGATCCGCTCGTAGTCCAGGGCGTCGGAGCTCTCCCCGATGGACAGGCTCTTGGAGAAGCCGGCGAAGTTCTCCTGGTCGATCGTCTTCGTGTCGATGCCGACGATCTGGTCGCGGGCTCCCAGAGCGAGCGCCAGGTCGACGTTGAAGCCGCCGACGATGGCGACCTTGCTGACCGGGCCCTTCGGGAAGCTGACGGTCCGCTTCGCGCTGTCGGTGACCGTGATCGCCCGGGAACCCGGCCCCGACGCACCCGCCGCACCGGAGTCGGCCACCGGACTCGAACCGCACGCGGCCGCCAGCAGTGCCGTGATGGCCAGCAGCGCCGCGGCGGCCACCGCGCGCAGCCGGGAGGTGGATGGATGGCTCACTTCTCTCCTTGTGTTGATGGGGTGCGGAGCGTGGTGACGGGACACGGAGTGTCGGGCCGGAACGGCCGGCGTCAGGAAAGGGCGGGGGCCGACAGGGGCTCGATGACCGGATGCACCTGCACGGCGCCGTCGCGTTCGAACAGCTCGACCCCCAGGCCGTAGACGCGCTCCAGAAGCTGCCGGTCGTAGACGTCCTTGGGCGGTCCGAAGGCGACGATCCGGCCCTCGTGGAGGATCGCGACCCTGTCGCAGAAGCGGGCCGCCAGGTTCAGGTCGTGGATCGCGATGAGCGACACGAGGTCGCGGTCGCGGGTCAGGTCGCGTACGTGGCGCAGCGTCTCCACCTGGTAGCGAAGGTCCAGCGCGCTGGTCGGCTCGTCGAGCAGCAGGATCCGCGGCTCCTGGGCGATGGCGCGGGCGACCAGGACCCGCTGCGCCTGCCCGCCGCTGAGATCGCCCACCGACCGATCGGCCAGTTCCGTCAGCCCCATGTGCTCGATCGCGGCG
This sequence comes from Actinacidiphila yeochonensis CN732, assembly GCF_000745345.1. Taxonomy (NCBI): domain Bacteria; kingdom Bacillati; phylum Actinomycetota; class Actinomycetes; order Kitasatosporales; family Streptomycetaceae; genus Actinacidiphila; species Actinacidiphila yeochonensis. The sequence continues at coordinate 4,342,003 of NZ_JQNR01000005.1, forward strand.
TCGACGATCTCCCAGTCGTGCTCGCGCGGCCGCATGCCGAAGTGCGGGGTGCGGCCCAGCAGCACCGACTCGCGAACCGGCAGCTGGAAGGTCACCTGGCCGGACTGCGGCACGTAGGCGACGACCTTGGCGTGCTCGCTCAACCGCAGGTCGCCCAGGGGCTTCCCCTCGAAGGAGATGGTCCCGGCGCGCAGCCGGTTGACCCGGGCGACGAGCTTCGTCAGCGTCGACTTGCCGGAGCCGTTCGGGCCGAGCAGGCCGACGAACTCGCCGCGCCGGACGGTCATGGACACGTCGTGCAGTACCGGGCGGTTGCGGGCGTAGGAGAAGGCCACGCCCTCGACGGAGAGTGTCATGACTGGGCCGACCCCTTCGAGAAGATGAGGTTGATGAACAGCGGCGCCCCGATGAGCGCGACGACGATGCCGACCGGGATGACGACCGGGGACAGCACGGTCCGGCCGACCATGTCGGCGTAGAGGATGAGCAGCCCGCCGGTGACGGCCCCGAACGGCAGCAGGTAGCGGTGGTCGGACCCCACCACCATGCGGGCGATGTGCGGGCCGACCAGCCCGACGAAGCCGATGACCCCGGTGAAGGACACGACGACCGCGGTCAGCGCGACCACCACGATGATGAGCACCAGCCGGGTGCGGCGGACGTTGACGCCGAGGCTGGCCGCCGCGTCGTCGCCGGCGAACGCGATGGCGTTGAGCGCCTTGGCCCGTGCGAACAGGTACGGCAGCGTCACCGCGAGCAGGACCGAGACGTCCACCACCTGCTGCCAGGTGGCGTCGTTCACCGACCCGAACGTCCAGTGCACGATCTCGGCCAGGGTGTTGTCGTCGGCGAAGAACTGGGTGGCGGAGGTGAGCGCTTCGAAGAGCTGGAAGAACGCGATGCCGACGAGGATCAGGGTGGTGGCCGTCATGCGCTTGAGCGAGGCCAGGGTCAGCACCACCAGCGAGACGACCAGACTGAAACCCAGGGCACTGAGGATGGTCACCGCCGACGAGGGCGTGTGCCCGGCCTTGTCGGCGAGCACGATGGCCAGCGCGGCCCCGAAGGAGGCCGCCGGCGAGAGGCCGAGGGTGTAGGGGCTGACCAGCGGGTTGCGCAGCAGGCCCTGCATGACCACCCCGGACACCGACAGCGCGGCGCCGGCGACGAAGGCGAGCAGGGCTCGCGGGAGCCGCAGATCGGCGACGATCACCTCGGTGGGGCGGAAGGCCGCGCTCGACGGATGCCCGAGGACGCGGATCGCGATCGTGTGGACGACGTCGCCCAGACCGATGCCCGCCGTACCGACGACGATCGACAGCACGATCGACAGCAGCGACACCACCAGGCTGACGCCGATGATCACCGGTCGTGATGGTCGGCGCGGCAGCGGTACGACGTGAAGGGTTCGCACAAGTACGTTGGCCATGATGCTCCGAGTCGCAGGCGGACGCTCCGCGCCCGCTGGTCGGTCAGCGCGCGCGTCGGGGGAGGGTTCCGAATCAAAATCCTGGGCGTGGATGTGATCCGCTTCCTGTCGGCCGGTTGTGATCCGACCGATGGGGCGTCATTGATCCGATGGCTCGAAGCCCAGGAGTGATGCCGGGGTCAAGGGCGGGCCGGACGGGGCCGGATGCGGCCGGACGCGCGGCGCGCCCGCCGGGGGAGGGTCAGATCGAGGCTGCGGTGACCGGGCGACAACAACAGAGCCGCAGTGCCGTCACCCGAGCACACGTGGCCCGCGGGGTGCCGGAGTGGATCGGCCGGGTCCGGCCGGCGAGGGCGTCGGGCCGCGCTGCTGTCCCCTTCGGGTTCACGGTCGCGGCCCCCCTTCGGTCCGATGTGTGTGGCGGCGGATCTTTTCCATCTGATCCGCCGTTACGGCGTGATCATAAGACGGCTTGAGGGTGGGCACAATACCCGTCCGGATATTAGCCCCAGTCGTTGGTGAGCCGTCAGGGGAGGGCATGGCGGCGGCACAAAGGCGCGGCGCGAATCGGACGGAACGCCCCAATCGGCCTAGCGGCGGCGGTGCGACGTTACAGACGCGTGAAAAGCCGGGCCCCAGCTCACGGTGCGCGCCGCGCCGGCGGCCGCTACCCGCGGTTGACGCGAAGGTGCAGGTCAACGGGGTGCGCGGTGGGCTTCCGAAGGGAGGGGCGGCAGTTCCCGGGCGACGGGTCGAGGTCGCTCACGGTCGTTGACGATGTGTCCGCTCCTTTGGCACGCTCCACGCCATGCCGACACCGTGTGTGCTCACCGTCCGGCTCCACGTGGACCTGGGCCGCTGCTCCACCACTGGCTGTCCCACTATCTGACGGATCGTCGATCCGGCCCGGCGGGGCCGGCCCGCGTCCCCGCCGCCGACTGGCCGAGGCGAGCGTTCGAGGTGCCTCGGCCAGGTCAAAAGCCCCTCGCCGAAGGCGGGTTGACGGCGCCGAGTGGCGCGCCTGAGCTCCGCCTCCTACCCCGAACCGGCAGCCGTCGCGACCTCGGCCGTGGCCCCGGTGGCGCTCGACATCCCCGCCCGGGCATTCCGCCGGGCATTCCGCGGGATCTCCTGTCGGACCTCCGTCCGAGTGCCCCCAGCGGGGAGTGGATGGGCGGAGCTGGAGGACCCCGCCCACCCTTCCCGTGACTCCCCGTCGTTCCGCAGGCGTCTCCCGTGCGGTGCGCCGGTGCGCCGGTGTGTGCGCGGGAGTGAGAGCCGGCACGACGTCAAGTACAGCACCACGGAAGAACTTTTGAGGAAGTCCCGAGAACAAGGAGAGATCGGCGTGATGGGTGGACGGATGCGGCCGGGTGCCGCGGTCGCGGTGCTGCTGGCCGGAGCGCTGACGCTGTCGGCGTGCGGCTCGTCGGCCAAGGGGTCCGCGGCCTCCGGAAAGGGCTCCCGGACCACGGTGGAGGTCGCGGGCGGACTCAGTGATCCGACCGAGGAGGGGGTGATCAAATACGTGGCGGACAGCATCGCGCCCAGCTACGGGATATCGGTCAAGTTCGTTCCGGTGGACGACGGGACCGCCCTCATCAAGGAGCTCGACAACGGCACGAGCATCGACGCGGCCGTGCTGGGCTACAAGCCGTGGATCGACTCGCTGGACAGGAGCGAGGGCTACCACGTCTCGGCGGTCGCACCGCTCTTCAGCCAGTACTGGGTCTTCTACTCCAAGAAGCACGCCTCGCTGAAGGACCTGCCCGACGGGGCCACCGTCGCCTACCGCGGCGACGCCGCCTTCTACACCGGGCAGTTCCTGCTCGCGCTCCAGAAGCTCGGAGTCATCGGCCTGGACGCGAACAGGGACCCGCTGACGATCTCCACCAAGGACGTCACGTCGAACCCGAAGAAGCTGAAGTTCGTCAGCGTGCAGTCGGCCGCCCGCGCGCTGGACGACGTCGACCTGGCGGCGAGCCAGTCGACGGAGTTCTCGCTGGCCGGCGTCCCGGACACGTACGAGGTCGCCAAGGTCAAGAACCAGGACCTCTTCGCGAAGCAGCTCGCCGTCCGCGCCGACCGGGTGAGCGAACCCGGGATCCAGAAGGTGATCAAGGCGTTCAACGACCCGAGAGTCGGCCAGTGGGCGACGAAGCACTACGGAAACCTCGTCGCACCCGTTCGCAGGACCGCCGGCTGACCGGGGAGCCGATCGAGCGACGCGACCGGGCAACGGAGAGGAACCATGGGGAAGTCGAGGACCGGATCAGTGGCTGGCACAGGGGATCGGATCGGCCGCGCGGCCCCGTCCGCGGCCGAGCGGCCGGGCGCGCCGCCGTCGCGCCGGCAGGTGGCCGCCGCCGTCGCCGGGATGGGGAGCGGCCCTCTGGACTCCGCCGACGGACGAGGAAGGGACGCCCTGGTCGAACGGCTCACCGTCGAAGGCGTGTTCCGGCTGACGGCCGACGGCGAGCCGGGCTCGCCGGTGCGGGCGGAGGCCGTGGTGGAGGCGCTGCTGCTCGTCGCGCGGCTCTCCCCGTCGATAGCCCAGGTGGTGCAGACGCACTACTCGGCGCTGGCCGCCGTCGAGCGCTACGTACACCTCGACGGCCGGCCGGTGGCGGGGCTGCCCGGCGGTCGCTACGTGCAGATGCAGTCCGAGTCCGCCGGCGCGACCGGCTCGGCCGTCGCCTCGACACTCCGGCGGACGCCCGACGGCTTCCGCCTCGACGGCGCGAAGGACTACGTCACCGGCATCGAGTGGGCCCAGTGGCTGAACACCGGCGCCTGGTACGAGGGCCGCAAGGTCCAGGTGATCCTGCCCCGTTCGGCGCCGGGCGTGTCGGTCACGCCGACGTGGGCGGCCTTCGGACAGCGGGACACCGAGAGCAACCGGGTCGACCTGCGCGACGTCCCCGTCGACCCCGACCGCGTGTACGTCCCGGACGGCGTACCGCCGTCACCCGTCACCAAACTCGGCCACGCGGCCATCGACATCGGCATCGGCGAGGCCGCGCTGCACGCCTTCCGGCACTTCCTGCTCCGGCAGGCCCGGGTACGCAACGACGCCGCCGCCTCCGGCATCCGGGCCACCCGCCAGGACCCCTACCTGCGCCGCCAGTTCGGGTACTGGGCGGTCGAGCTCGCCGCGCTGCGCGCCCGGCTCTTCGAGCTCGCCGCGGCGATCGGCGGCGGGACATCGTCAGCTCCCCTGGCCGGGCCGGCCCTGCCGTCCCCGTCCGCACCGCCCGACCAGGGCGCCGACCCGGCGGTGCGGATCCGCGCGTTCGCCGCCTACGCGGGGGAGACCGCGGTGCGGCTGACGTCCGACCTGTTCAGCAACGCGGGCGGGCGCGCGGCCGGACTGGACCGCGGACTCGACGCCTTCTGGCGCGACGCACGTGTCCACACCCTGCTGAACCCGAGGGACTGGGGCCTCGCCGAACTCGGCGGCGCGCTGCTGGACGAGGAGGACCGCGATGACCGGGACGACTGAGCCACTACGCCTGGGACTCTTCCTGCGCCCGTTCGGACACCACGTGGGCGCCGCGGCCGTCAGCGACGTCACGCGGTTCCCCAACCAGGTCGCGATGTACGCCCACTACGCCCGGCAGGCCGAGGGGGCCCACTTCGAGTTCGTGTTCCTCGCCGACAGCCTGCTGCACATCCCCTACGCCAAGGGCGACTTCGTGTCGCAGGTGGAGCCGCTGACGGCGCTGAGCGCGATCGCCGCGCTGACCTCGCGTGTCGGGCTGGTCGGCACGATCTCGACCACGTACAACGCGCCCTTCCACATCGCCAGGAGGCTGGCCGCCCTCGACCACCTGTCCGGCGGACGCTCCGGCTGGAACGTGGTGACCTCGCGGCACGACGGCGAGGCCGCCAACTTCGGCCTGCCGGAGCACCCCGGCCACGGTGAGCGGTACGCCATGGCGGCCGAGTCGATCGAGATCGTCAGGCGGTTGTGGAGCAGCTGGGACGCGGACGCGTTCTCCCTCGACCGCCCGTTCGGCCGCCGCTTCGACCCGGCGGGGGTGCGTCCGGTCGACTTCACGGGGGAGCACTTCACCGTCGCCGGCCCGCTCGACCTGCCGCGTCCGCCGCAGACGTCACCGCTCATCGTCCAGGCCGGCGGGTCGGCCGACGGCGTGGCGCTGGGCTCCGGGCAGGCCGACGCCGTGTTCACCGCGCAGAGCGACCCGGAGGAGGGGATCGAGTACCGGCGCCGGGTGCGCGAGGCGGCCGCGCTGGCCGGACGGGCGCACCCCCCGCTCGTGGTGCCGGGCCTCTACGTGCTCCTCGGATCGTCCGAGGACGAGGTGCGCCGCCGGTCCGACCGGCTCGCCGAGTTCGTCGACTACCCCGCGGAGCTGGAACGCCTCTCGCGGCAGCACGGGACGGAGCTGTCGGAGGACGACCTGGAGCGGCCCGTCAGCGCGCTGGAGGAGATCCTGGTGCCCACCGGCAAGGGGAGCGTCTGGCTGCAGGAAGCCCAGATCAGGGACGCGCTGCGCCGGGGGTTCACGCTGCGCGACTACGTCCGCGACAGCGCCGAGCGGGCCTCCCACCTGCGGCTGGCCGGGACCCCGGAGCAGGTCGCCCAGAGCATCGCCGACCTGCACCGGCGCGGTTTCGCCGACGGCCTCAACATCAAGCCGGCGGTGATGGACACCGATCTGCCCGCGTTCCTGGACGAGGTGGTGCCCGCACTGCGCCGCGCGGGACTGCGCCCGGAGGGCTACACCGGCGCGACGCTGCGCGAGAACCTGCGCGTCGGCCCGGCCGCCGCTCCCGCCGCTGCGGGTGGTGACCGGTGATCCGGCTGTCCCAGGCCTCCAAGACCTACTACCCGAGGGGCCGCCCCCCGGTCGTCGCGCTGAAGCCCACCACCTTCGACATACCCGTGGGCGAGGTGACCGCGATCCTCGGCGAGAGCGGCGCCGGAAAGACCACGGCCGGCCGGCTCATCAACGGCCTGACCCGTCCGACCAGCGGCTCGGTCGAGATCGACGGCGTCGACATCGCCCGGCTCGGGCACCGGGAACTGGTCGAGGCGACGAGGCGCATCGGAGTGGTCTTCCAGGGCGCGGCGCTGCTGGCCCGGCGGACCGCGCAGCAGAACGTGGAGCTCCCGCTGCGGATCGCCGGGGTCGGGCGGGCGGCACGCCGCGAGCGCGCGCGGGAGCTGCTGGCCCGCGTCGGCCTGGAGGCGAAGGCCGGCGCCCACCCCTCGCAGCTGTCCGGCGGCCAGAGACAGCGCGTCGCGATCGCGCGCGCCCTGTCGGCCCGTCCGGAGTACCTGCTCGCGGACGAGGCCACCTCGGGCCTGGACGCGGAGACGACCCGGTCCATCCTGGGGCTGCTGCGCGAACTGCGCGACGACCTGAACCTGACCGTCGTGCTGATCACCCACGAGATGGACGTGGTCCGGGAACTCGCCGACCGCGCCGTCCTGTTCGAGAACGGATCGGTGGCCGAGCAGGCGGCGGTGAGCGAAGCCGTGCGGACACCCGGCTCCCGCCTCGGCAACCTCATCCTTCCCCCCGTCAACGTCGCGCCGGCGCCCCGGGGCACCACCACGTGGGAGGTCGGCTACACGGTGGGCGGGGTCGCGCTGGACTGGCCGGCCGCGCTCTCGGCACGGCTGGGCGTACCGGTCCTGCTGCTCGGCGGCATCTCGGAGGTCATCAACGGGGACGCGGCCGGCCGGCTGTACGTCGCCGTCCCCTCCGGAACACCCGCCGAGTCGATCCTGGCCGCGGGCAAGAGCCTCGGGCTGATCCTGCAACCCCGCGGCGGAGATTCCGCGGACGCGGAGAAAGTGACGTTCGCGCGATGATCCTCGCTGAGAACTCGTCGGTGAACGACGCCCTCACGCTCTTCTGGCCGGCCCTGCGGCAGACGTTCCAGATGGCCCTGATCGTGCTCGGGCTGACCGTTTCCGTCGGCGTCCCCTTCGCGACCTGCCTCTTCAACGTCTCGCCGTTCGGCCTGTTTCCGAAGCACCACGTCTACACGGTGCTGAGCTGGCTCGTCAGCCTGGGACGGTCGATCCCCTTCCTGGTGCTGATGGCGGCGATCGTCCCCTACACCCGCGACGTGGTGGGCACCGGGATCGGAGTGCGCGGGGCGATCCCGCCGCTGACCCTGGGTGCGCTGCCGGTGGTGATACGCCTGGTCGAGTCGGCGCTCAGGAGCGTCCCGCCGGAGATATCCGAGGTCGCCCAGGTCTCCGGAGCGTCCCGCTTCAAGACCATCCTGATCGTCCAGTGGCCCGAGGCGCTCCCGGCCGTCGTCACGAGTTCGACGATCGCGATCATCGGCGTCTTCGAACTCATCGCCGTCGCCGGGGTGATCGGCGCCGGCGGGATCGGGTACCTGGCGATCTCCTTCGGCTACAACCGCTTCGACAACACCGTCATGACGGTGACGGTCGTGGGGCTGGCCGCCATCACGATCACCGTCCAACTGGTGGGTGACGCCCTCGCCCGTATCACCCGGAAGTGACCCGGCCCTGGCGTCCCGGCCGCGGCCGGCCGTGCGCGGCAGGCCCGGCCGAGCGCGCTGCCGGGCGCTCCCGGGCGGTGCTGGCGCGGCAGGTGACCAACCCGCTTCGCTCCAGCGGATCGTCGCGCACACTGAAGTGGGGCGGCACGGTGGCCCCAAGCCCCCGGCGACCATCAGCCTGCCCATCTCCGCGCCGTCGGTGGAGTCGGAGAAGCGCGGGCCGCGCCCCCCGGCAGCCGGTGCACGTAGCGGTGCATGACGTACCCGAGCGCATGACGACCAGCGGCTGCGCCAGCAGGTCGGCGACGGTGACCCGGTCCTTGGCGGCGGGCGGACCGTCGGCGCGGACCACGGCCACCGGCCGGCCGCGCAGCAGCTCGGTGGTGTGCGGGCCGGGCGGCTTGGCCTCGCCCTGGAGGTAGTTGACCAACCCCAGGTCGAAGCCGATGTCCAGCAGCCCTCGGTGGATCTCCTCCTGCTGGGCGGCCACCTCGATCTGCGTCTCCGGAGCGCGGCGCGGAAGGCGCGGATGGTAGGGATCAGCAGCGGGACCGCCGCGGTGCCGACCGTGCCGAGGCGGATCATCCGACTGGCGCGGTGCTGGTCGTCCGCGGCCCGGCGCAGCCGGTCCACCGCATCCAGCACGCCGACGGCGTGCGGCGGCAACTCCCGTGCCTCGGAGCTGACCCGGGCCCCCGAGCGGCGGCGTTCGAGCAGGTCGACGCGCCGAGTTCGCGCTCCAGGCCGCGCATGGTCTGGCTCAGCGCGGGTTGGCTCGGCGCGGGCTGGCTCGGCGCGGGCTGCGAGAGGTACGGCGCCTCAGCCGCCCCGCGCAGGAACCCCAGCCGGGTCACCGCCTCGACGTACTCCAGCTGTTCGACACCCTGGAAGCTGACGCCCCCTCGGCCGGGTGACAGGGAAGCCCTGGCAGCGGGTCGACGATCCCGAGGACCTCCGGTGGTGGTCGTCGGGTAAGCTGCTGAGCCAGTGGTCAAGGGAATTCCGACGCATTGACGAGACGGACGAGAGCGGACGAGGGCGGTGACGAACCGGTGCGGGATCTGTGGGAGCTGACCTGCCGGCGCCACGTCGATCTCGTGCGCGTCTCTTCCGCGCTGTGTCGGCGTACGCGCTGAACGGCCCCAGGCCGCGATCCGGTTGATCGCCCGTCTCTCCGCCCCACAGTACGGGAATTGACGCCTCGCCAGGATTTTCTGTCCTCCGGCCGACTGACCGGTGCGCGCCCGCCCCGCCCCGTCGAGCCCGGTTCCGATTCCGACGGGTCGTGTCGCACTCTGGTTTCCGTGCTCCGCGTATTCCGAGGTGATTGTCCTGGCCACCGTCCTCTCCGTCTCCGGCGGTCCGTCGTCCTCGCCGCGGACAGTGCGTCTGCTGCGCCACGTCGACGAGCGGCTCCGCGCCCGCGGCCACGACATGGTGCCCTTCGACATCCGCTCACTGCCACAGGAGGCCCCGTTGCGAGCTGACTCCGTCCACTCCGAACCGCGCCCCGCAGCCGCGCTGTTCGCGTCGGCCGACGGCGTGGTCGTCGGCGCCCCCGTCCGCAAGGCAGCCCGTTCGGGGCTGCTGAAGGCGCCGCTCGACCTGCTGCCCGTGGTCGACGCCTCCTCCGCCGCCCTGGGCGGGGCCGCGCGCGAGGCGGCGGCGTGAACGGGCCTCGGACGGACGACCATTCCGGAGCCGGAGCCGGAGCCGGAGCCGGAGCCGGAGCCGGAGTCGGAGCCGGAGCTGCGGCGTACGCGACCGTGCGGGCGGCCGCCCACGTGATCGCCGACGAGGCGGAGGCGCTCGACGTGGCTGCCCGCCTCGCGGCCGGGTTCCGCGTCGATGCCGATACCCGGGACGCCGAACGACGACTGCCCCGAGCGGAGTTGGAGAAGCTGTCGGCCAGCGGCCTGCTCGGGATCACGGTGCCCGCCGAGTACGGCGGCGCCGGAGTGTCCGCCCGCACCCTCGCGGAGGTGCTGCGGCTGCTGGCCACCGCCGACGGCAGCCTCGCCCAGATCCCGCAGAACCACTTCGTGTACGTCAACGTGCTGCGCCGGCAGGGCACGGCCGCGCAGCGGAGGTTCTTCTTCGCCGAGGTGCTCGCCGGCCGGCGGTTCGGCAACGCCCAGTCGGAGGCCGGCACCAAGCACGTCCAGGACATCCGCACCCGGCTGGAGTCGCGGCCGGACGGCTCCTACCTTCTCGACGGCGAGAAGCACTACTCCACCGGGGCGCTGTTCGCCCACTGGATACCGGTGCTGGCCCGGGCCGCCGACGACGCGCTGCACGTGGCGTACGTGGCGGCCGACACCCCAGGAGTCACCGTCGTGGACGACTGGGACGGCATGGGGCAGCGGACCACGGCCAGCGGCACCGTGCGGCTGGCCGGGGTGGCGGTGCCCGCCGACCGGGTCGTCCCGCACCACCTCACCTTTCGGGGTCCGCAACTGCACGGTGCTGTGGCGCAGTTGCTGCACGCGGCGATCGACGCGGGGATCGCCGCCGCGGCCCTGGGGGCCGCAGTCGAGTTCGTCCGCACCAAGAGCCGCCCCTGGTTCGAGAGCGGCTTCGAGACCGCGGCCGAGGACCCGCTGCTGATCCAGCGGTTCGGCGAACTCTCCCTCGCCGTAAGGTCGTCCGACGCCCTGCTGCGCGCGGCTGCCGACGCCGTGGACGCCGCCGAGGCGGACCTCACCGACGACAGCGCGGCCGAGGCGTCCATCGCGGTCGCCGCGGCCAAGGTCCAGGCGGCGGCCGCCGCCGTCGACACCGGCAGCGCGCTGTTCGAGGTCGCCGGCACCCGCTCGGCGCTCGACTCCCTGAACCTGCACCGCTACTGGCGGGACGCCCGTACCCACACCCTGCACGACCCGGCCCGCTGGAAGGTCCAGCACATCGGCCGGTACGTCCTCAACGGGACCAGGCCGCCACGGCACGGCCTGCTCTGACCACCCGGCCTGCGTCACCCCCCGTACGCCGGCCCCGCCCCCCGCATGCCACCGCGCATGCCGCCCCGCACGCCGGACGGACCGCATCTCCGGACGGCGGCGGACCCCCGCGCCGACCCCGCGGGCACCCGCACCCGCGGGCCCGTGCCCGCGCGGCTCCGGTGCGACGGCGGGGCCGCGAGTCCGTCCGCCGCGGCCCCGCCCTACGCCGGAGCCGCCCGAGACCCCGGAGAGTCCTGTGAGCCTCACCTTCCACTGGTTCCTGCCCACCTACGGAGACAGCCGGCACGTCGTCGGGGGAGGGCACGGTCTGCCCGCCGGCGCGGCCGGCGGCGAGCGGCCCGCCGAGATCGGCTACCTGGCCCAGATCGGCCGCGCCGCCGAGCAACTGGGGTTCGTCGGCGCGCTCACCCCGACCGGCGCCTGGTGCGAGGACGCCTGGTTGACCACCGCGATGCTGGCGGCGCAGACCGAGCGGCTGAAGTTCCTGGTCGCCTTCCGGCCCGGATTCGTCTCGCCCACCCTCGCCGCGCAGATGGCCGCGACCTTCCAGCGGCACGCCCCCGGCCGGCTGCTGCTCAACGTGGTCACCGGCGGGGAGAGCCACGAGCAGCGCGCGTACGGCGACTTCCTGGACAAGGACGCCCGCTACGCCAGGACGGACGAGTTCCTGACCGTGGTGCGGGCCCTGTGGCGCGGTGAGTCGGTCACCTTCGCCGGCGAGCACCTGCGGGTGGAGGACGCCCTGCTGGCCCGGGTTCCGGACCCGGTGCCGCCGGTGTACTTCGGCGGCTCCTCCCCGGCCGCGGGGCAGGTGGCCGCGCGGCACAGCGACGTCTACCTCACCTGGGGCGAGCCGCCCGCCCAGGTCGCCGAGAAGATCGCCTGGATCAGGGCCCTGGCGGAGAAGGAGAACCGGACCGTCCGCTTCGGCATCCGCCTCCACGTGATCTCCCGCGACACGGCGGACGCCGCCTGGGCCGAGGCGCGGCGGCTGCTCGACGGCTTCGATCCGGAGACGGTCGAGGCCGTCCAGGCCGGGCTGGCCCGCAGCGAGTCCGAGGGGCAGCGGCGGATGCTGGCCCTGCACGGCGGGCGGGCCGAGCGCCTGGAGGTGTCGCCCAACCTGTGGGCCGGCATCGGCCTGGTCCGCGGCGGCGCCGGCACCGCGCTGGTCGGCAGCCACAGCGAGGTCGCCGACCGGATCGCCGAGTACCACGGCATCGGCATCGACGAGTTCGTCATGTCCGGCCATCCCCACGTCGAGGAGGCGTACTGGTTCGGCGAGGGCGTCCTGCCGATCCTCGCCCGGCGGAACCTCTGGGCGCACCCCGCCCCCGGCCCGGGCGCCCCGACCGCCGTGCCCTTCGCCGCGGACGTCTCACGCTGACACCCCGCCCCCGGCCGGTCCCCGACCGCTCCGGTGGGGACCGCCCGCCGGTCCGTCCGCGCGTACTCGCGCGTACCCCGCGCGACCAGCGGCCGCGTCCGCCGACCGGCTGACCGGCGGGGGCGGCGGGGCGTCGGGCGGGGACAGCAGCTACGCGTCGGCCTCCGGCGCCTTCCCCGGCGCCTCGCCGCAGTTGCCGGCCAGCCACTTCGCCGCCGTACCGGCGAGCTCGTGGTCCCGGCCGGCCAGCATCGTGGTGATCATCCGCACGTCGCCGCGGAGCGACCAGGCCGGGTGCCCGAAGGTCGCCGGATTGTTGCCCTCGATGAGGAAGTGCGCCGGCCACGCCGTCCCGTAGCCGATGAGCGGCAGCGCGGCGGCGTACCGCGCGCGTCCCCGGGCGAGCCCGTACGCGCTGACCGCCAGCCCGGCCAGGGTCCCCGCCAGGTGCACCCAGCGGGTCGCCGCCTTGGAGTGCATCGCCACGTAGTAGGGCCAGAACTCCTCGAAGGAGTCGAACGTCCGCTGCTCTGCCGCCTGCGCCATGTGCCCACCGCCAGGATCGTCCCGTCCTTGCCGGCCACGGTAACGCCGCTCCCGGGTCGTTGTCAGGGGTGGGTAGTAGGTTCGTCCCGACCCCGGTGCCCGTCCCGGTGCCGGACTCGGTGTCCGACCCCGGCGTCGGATCCGAGGCGGCGTCAGGGCCGGCGCGACCGGGGCGGGGAGCACGCCTCGGTGGCGCACCGGCGCGGCAACCGCGCGGTGCGGCCCGGCGTCCCTTCGGGCAGGACCGGCCGACCGGAACCCACGGGGGTGGTACCGGTCGGCCGGCCTGTTCCGACGACGCCTCAGGCGCGCCCCGCCCGCCGGCGCGCCCCGTCGGCGGTACGCCTCCGTCGGCAGTACGCCCCGTCCGCCGCCGCGCTCCGGTAGGGTCCGCGCGTGCTGACCGACTCCCGCTCCCACTGCTCCGCGTGCGGAAGCCGCTACCCGGCCTCCGCCGGCTGGCCGCGCACCTGCGCCGTCTGCGGACGAACCGCCTACCGCAACCCGCTGCCCGTGGCGGTCTGCCTGCTGCCCGTCCATGACGACGCCGGCACCGCGCTGGTCGCCATCCGCCGTACCATCCCCCCGGCCCTGGGTGAACTCGCCCTGCCCGGCGGCTTCGTGGACTGGGGTGAGAGCTGGGAGCAGGCGGTCGTGCGGGAACTCGCCGAGGAGACCGGCATTCCCGCTCGGGCGGCCGACGTGCGCCTGGCCGACGCCCTCACCGACACCGAGGGCGGCTACCTGCTGCTGTTCGGCCTGCTGCCGGCCCGTCCGGCCGGGGAGTTGCCGCCCGTCACACCCACCGACGAGACCGAGGGCCACCTGCTGCTGCGCGAACCCACCGCTCTCGGCTTCCCCCTGCACGACGCCGTGATGCGCCGCTGGTTCGCGAGCGCCTACTCCGCCCCCGGCACCCCCCGGACCCGCACCCGGTAGCCGAGCGGCTCCGCGCCGTCCCGCTCGACGACCACCCGGCCGTCCTCCCACCGGGAGACGAATCGCTCCCGCCGCACCGGCCCCCAGGCCTCCGGGGCACCCATCGCCAGCTCCCCGCCACCGGTGCGGCCCTGCCGCGGCGCCCACGCCTCCAGCTCCACGGCGCCCTCCGGCCCGGTCACGGGCAGCACCGCGCCGGCCCTGGCCAGCACCGGAGTCCGGCCCAGCGGCGCGTCCAACTCCACGGTGCGGCGCCCGGGGTGGAGCGTGCCCGTGGCAGTGTCGTACCAGTGGCCCCGCGGCAGCCGCACCCGGCGGCGCACCGTGCCCTCCTCCAACACCGGTGCCACCAGCAGCGCGTCACCCAGCAGGAACGCGTCCGCGCACTCGCGCAGGGCCCGGTCGCCGGGCGACTTCCACCACAGCGGCCGCACGTACGGCGCCCCCGTCCGGTGAGCGGCGTGCGCGAGCGTCTCGAAGTAGGGCAGCAGGCGCTGCCGTTCCGCCAGCGCGCGCCGCGCGTGGTCGAGCACGTCCGGGCCGAACTCCCACGGCTCGGGGTGCCCGGCTCCTGCGGCCGCGTGGGTGCGGAACAGCGGCAGCCAGCAACCCAGTTGGAGCCGCCGAAGGTAAAGCTCCGGCGAGGGCGAACCGGCAGAACCGGCAGAACCGGCAGAACCGGCAGAACCGGTGGAGCCGGTGGACCCGCTGACGTCCGGGCCCGAGAAGGGCACCCCGCACAGCCCCAGCCCCAGCACCAGCGCCAGCGAGGCGCGCAGCCCCGCCCAACCGGTGCCCGTCTCCTCCGACCAGGTGCCGCCGTAGCGCTGCAGCCCCGCCCAGCCCGAACCGGAGAAGAGGAACGGCCTCTCACGGGGGCGCAGTTGCCGCAGCCCCTCGTGCCCGGCCGCGGCCATCATCAGCCCGTACACGTTGTGCGCCTCGCGGTGGTCCCCGAGGCGGCCCTCCAGTGCGTGCCGGGCCGAAAGCGGCAGCATGGGGTCGCCGAACGCGGTGAACGGCGCCGCCTCGTCCACGCCGTGCCAGAACCCCGCGAAGCCCTGCTCCAGCCGCTCCCCGTAGAGACCGCCCCACCACCGCCGCGCCCCGGGGTCGGTGAAGTCGGGGAACACGGACTCCCCGGGCCGGGCCGCCCCCCGTATCTCGCGGCCCTGCGCGTCCCGCACGAACGCGCCGGCCGCGGTGCCGCTGTCGTAGACGGCCGTGCCCGGCTCGGCCTTCACCCCCGGGTCCACGACGGACACCAGCCGTATCCCCTGGTCGGCCAACTCGCCTGCCAGGCCCGGGAGATCGGGGAAGCCCACCGGGTCGGCGGTGAACACCCGGTGCCCGTCGAGGTGGTCGGCGTCCAGGTGCAGCGCCGACAGCGGCAGGTCGTGCCGGCGGTACCCGGCCGCGACCCGGCGCACCTCGGCCGCCGAGCCGGCCCCCTTCCGGGCGTGGTGGTGGCCCAGCGCCCAGCGCGGCGGCACCGCGGCCCGGCCGGTCAGCGCCGCCCACCCCGCCAGCAGCCGGGACGGCGTGCCGACCAGGACCCAGTACCGCAGCGGGCCGCCCTCCAGGGACACCCGGCACACCCCCGGCTGGTCCGGCGCGGAGCCCTCACCCTCCCGGCCGTCCCGCAGCACCACCTCGCCCTCCCACGAGTTGTCGTGGAAGACCAGGTGGCAGCCGGCGTCGGCGACCACCGTCTGCACCGGCATCGTCAGCGACAGGGGGGTGTCGCCCGGCCCGGACGCGCCGCCCGGCCCGCTGTTCCACAGCCGGTAGCGGCCGGCCCGCAGCGCCGGACCGGACGGCCGCCCGCCCAGCCCGAACACCCGTGCGTCCGCAGGCAGTCTGGCCTGCTGCTCCCACCCCGCCGCCCGTCCACCGCCGGCCGCCGGCTCGCGCCACCGGGGCGGTCCCTCCGTCCGCAGCAGCAGCCCGCCCGGGGTGTGGAAGGACACCGCCCCGACGGAGGAGACCCGCACCGTCACCCGCTCGGACACCAGCCGCCAGCCCCCCGCGTCCGGCTCCAGCACAGCCCGCGGATCGGCCGCCGGGCAGCCGTGCGCGAGCGCGTACGAGGGCTCCGGATCGGCGCCGTCCCAGCCGCAGAAGACCGCGCCGCCCGCCGTCACCAGCAGCCGCAGCCGGGCCCGTTCGAAGCGGACCGTGCCGCCACCGGTCTCCGGCCGCGCCTCCACCGCCCGGCCGGGGGTACGCACCCGCTCGGGCTCGCGCGGCGGCAGGTCGCGCCGGTCCGCGGCGCGCGAGCGCAGCGCCGAGCGCACCACCAGCCGCCCCGCGCCGAGCCCAGCGACCGCCCCACCCGGGCCAGCCGCAGCAGGGTCCGGGCGGACCGGAACGCCGCCGCGCGCACGTCCCGCCAGCCGTGCACGGCCTCCCTCCACCACGCGCCCAGCAGATATGCCCCGTTCATGCGCCACACCCTTCCACCGGCGCGTTCGGGTGCGCCGAGTGTTCAACCGCTGTTCATCCGGGCCGATCCGGGACGCCCCTCGTGCGGCGCCGCTGGACCGGCCGTGCGATCCCCGGCACGTCCCGCCCGTGCTCCCTGGTGTCCAAGACGATCACATGGCATCGTCAAGCCGTGGCCCAGGGTGGGCGATCCCCGCCGGGCCGGCCAGCAGCGCAACAACGCGTACCGTCCGGGAGCCGCTCATGAACACCACGCCCGACCCCGCCCAGCGGCCCGCCGGCGGGGAAGCCCCGGAGCCGCTGTGGCGGCCCACCGCCGAGCAGGTCGAGGCGGCGGCGGTCACCCGCTTCCACCGCTGGAGTGCCGAGCGGCACGGCGCACCCGCGCCCGGCGCCGGCCCGGAGGCCGACTACGCCGCCCTGCACGCCTGGTCGGTGGCCGAACCCGAGGCGTTCTGGCGGGCCGTCACCGAGTGGTTCGAGGTCCGCTTCAGCGCCCCGGCCGGTGCCGTCCTCGCCGACCCGGCGATGCCGGGGGCGCGCTGGTTCCCCGGCGCCCGGCTCAACTACGCCGAGCACGCCCTGCGCCACGGCCTCGCCCCGGAGCACGCCGACCGCCCAGCCCTGACCCACCTCGACGAGCGGCACGAACCGGCCGCCACGAGCTGGGCGGAACTCACCCGCCAGGTCGCCGAGACCGCCGCCGAACTGCGCCGGCTCGGTGTCGCCCCCGGCGACCGGGTCGCCGGTTACCTCCCCAACATCCCGCAGGCCGTCACCGCGCTGCTGGCCACCGCGGCCGTGGGCGCGGTGTGGACCTCCTGTGCGCCCGACTTCGGCGCCCGCAGCGTCCTGGACCGACTCCAACAGGTCGAACCCGTGGTGCTGTTCACCGTCGACGGCTACACCTACGGCGGCAAGCGGCACGACCGGACCGCCGTCGTCGCCGAACTGCGCTCCTCCCTGCCGTCGTTGCGCGCCACCGTGCACATCCCGCTGCTGGGCACCCCCGCCCCCGACGGCGCCCTGGAGTGGGCGGACGTCGTCGCCGGCGGCGCCGAGCCGGCCCAACCCCGCTACGAGCAGGTGGACTTCGACCACCCGCTGTGGGTGCTCTACTCCTCGGGCACCACCGGACTGCCCAAGGCGATCGTCCAGTCCCAGGGCGGCATCCTGCTCGAACACCTCAAGCAGACCGGGCTCCAGCTGGACCTCGGACCCGGACACCGCTTCTTCTGGTACACCTCCACCGGCTGGATGATGTGGAACTTCCTCGTCTCCGGCCTGCTGGTCGGCGCCACCCCGGTGCTCTACGACGGCAGCCCCGGCCACCCCGGCACCGACGCCCAGTGGCGGGTGGCCGAGCGCACCGGCACCACCGTCTTCGGCACGTCCGCCGCCTACGTGATCGCCTGCCGCAAGGCCGGCGTCCACCCCGGCCGCGACCTGGACCTGTCCGCGCTGGCCTGTGTGGCCACCACCGGCTCGCCGCTGCCCCCGGACGGCTTCCGCTGGCTGCACGACGAGGTCCGCGCCGACCTGTGGATCGCCTCCGTCAGCGGCGGCACCGACGTGTGCAGCTGCTTCGCCGGCGCCGTGCCCACCCTGCCGGTCTTCACCGGCGAGCTCCAGGCCGCGGGCCTCGGTACCGACCTCCAGGCGTGGGACGACCAGGGCCGCCCGGTCGTCGACCAGGTCGGAGAGCTGGTCGTGGCGGGGCCTATGCCCTCCATGCCGACCCGGTTCTGGAACGACCCCGACGGCAGCCGCTACCTCGACAGCTACTTCTCGGTCTACCCGGGCGTGTGGCGGCACGGCGACTGGATCACCGTCACCTCGCGCGGCACCGTCGTCATCCACGGCCGCTCCGACTCCACCCTCAACCGGCAGGGCGTGCGGATGGGCTCCGCCGACATCTACGAGGTCGTGGAACGCCTGCCGGAGATCCGCGAGTCGCTGGTGATCGGCGTCGAACAGCCCGACGGCGGCTACTGGATGCCGTTGTTCGTCCGGCTGGCCGAGGGGGCCGAACTCGACGACGCGCTGGTGGACCGCGTCCGCACCGCCATCCGCGCCGAACTCTCCCCCCGCCACGTCCCCGACGAGGTGATCGCGGTGCCCGGGGTTCCGCACACCCTCACCGGCAAGCGCATCGAGGTCCCCGTCAAGCGCCTGCTGCAGGGCGCCGCGCTGGACCAGGTGGTCAACCCCGGCTCCGTGGACGACCCGGAGGTGCTGCGCTTCTACGCCCGCCTCGCCGCGCGACGGGCCGGCCGCGCCGAGGAGTAGGCCCGCCTCCCAGGGGGCGGGGACAGGCCGCCTCCCGGGGGCGGGGACGGGCCCACTCCCGGAGTGCCGGGAAGCGGCGCACGAAGCCGTCCGGTACGGGGTGGCCCCCGCGCCCCTCAGCCGCCGTACGGGCCGGGCGTCCCCGCCGCGGCGGCCGCGAGGTCCGCGGCCAGCCGCGGGGCCTCGTCCGTGCGCAGTTCGGCGGTGGTGATCCGTACCCCCGGCTCCGACGCGATCCGGAACCGCGTCCCCGCGGCCACCCACCACCCCTGCGAGCGCAGCCCGTTGACCACCGCGGACTCGTCCTGCACCGGTACCCACACGTTCAGCCCGCTCACCCCGCGCGCCGGCAGGCCCAGCGCGGCCAGCGCGCCGAGCAGCGCCTCCCGGCGCTCCCGGTAAGCGGCCCCGGCCGCGGCCACCAGTCCGAGCGTGGCCGGGTCGGCCATCACCGCGGCCACCGTCTCCTGGAGCACGTGGCTGACCCAGCCGGAGGTCAGCAGCATCCGCCCGTCGTGCCGGGCCAGCGTCGTGGCGTCGCAGGCCATCGCCGTCCACCGCAGGTCGGGGCCCAGGTGCTTGGAGACCGTCCGCACGTGCGCCCACCGCGCCGGGCCGCCCGCCCCCGCCGTCACCAGCGAGCACAGTGGTCCGCCCGCGGTGTCCGCGCTGTGGTCGTCCTCCACCACCAGCACCTCCGGCGCCGGTGTCAGCACGTCGAGCAGCGCGTCCCGGCGCCGGGGCGTCAACCGGGCGCCGGTCGGGTTCTGCGCCCGCGGGCTCAGCACCACCGCCCGCGCGCCGGCCCGCAGCGCCGCCCGCAGGCCCTCCGGCCGCATGCCCTCGTCGTCCACCGCCACCGCGGCCGTCCGCAGCCCCAACGCCGGTACGAGGTCGAGCAGATGGTGGTAGCCCGGGTCCTCCATCGCCACCGTGTCGCCCGGCCGCAGCTCCACCGACAGCAGCCGCGCGACGCAGTCCAACGCCCCGTGCGCGAACGTCACATGCTCCTCTGGCACCCCGTCCCGCCGGAACCACGCGCGCGACAGCGCCTCCAACTCCGGCAGCCGGGGCGCGCGGCGGTGCGAGCGGGCGCCGGGCGACAGCCGGCGCGGCGGCACCAGGTCCGGCAGGAAGGCCGGGTCGGCGTGGCCGCCGGCCAGGTCCCGCAGCCCCTCGGGCACCCGCGGCGGGCGCCGGGAGCCCACCGCCGGGGCCGGGGCCACCACGGTGCCGCCCCGGCCCTTGGTGAGCACGATCCCGCGCCGCCGCAGCTCCTTGTAGGCCGCGGCCACCGTCCCGGGACTCACCCCCAGGGACTCCGCCAGCGCCCGCACCGGCGGCAGCGGGTCGCCCGGGGCCAACCGCTCGCCGGCCACCGCCTCCTCGACCGAGCCGGAGATCTCCCTGGCCGTCCCGCCTGCGATGCCATAATGTGGTGTCACAAAGTCAAGTATGTATCAGTACAAAGAGTTTCGGCGCAAGTGCGCGGCCGCCCCCGAGGCCGGTTCCGCTGAACCCCCGGGCGCGGCAGAGCACTCGCGCGGGGAGGGCGGCACTCGTGGAGCGGGCGACGGAATCCGTGACGGGACGGGCGGCGCAGGCGTCGGGGGAGTCGGGCGGCGAGGCGCCGGCGGCTTCCGAGGGCTCGGCCCGGCAACGGAGTTCGGGGGCGGACGGCTCGGGGGCCGCCGGAGCCGGGGGCCGCGCCCGCGGCGGACGCTGCCGGATGCCGCGGCTCCCGTCGGTACCCGGTGGCCCGGACGGCCGCCGCATGCTGTGGATCAACCTCATCGACAAGACCGGCTCCGGCCTCTGGCTGTCCGTCACCGCCCTGTACTTCGTCGTCGCCGCCGGACTCGGTACCGGCCAGGTCGGCCTGCTGCTCGGCCTCGGCGGCGCCGCGGGCATCGCCGGCGCACCCCTCGCCGGACTGCTCGCCGACCGCCTGCCCCTGGTCCGGCTGCTGCTCGCCGTCCAGACCCTCCGGGCGGCCGCCAGCCTCCTGCTCCTGGCCGCGCACGGCTTCTGGCCACTGCTCGCCCTCACCGCCGCCGGAAGCCTCGGCGAACGCGCCGCCTCCGTCCTCACCAAGCTCTTCGCCGCCCGTGTGGCCGGCCCCGAACGCGCCCGCTACCAGGCCGTGCAGCGCACCGTCGTCAACCTCGGCTACACCATCGGCGGCCTCGGCGCCTCCGTCGCGCTCGCCGCCGGCTCCACCACCGTCTACCGCGTGCTGCTCCTCGGCGACGGGCTCTCCTTCGTACTCGTGGCCCTGCTCGTCGCCGCGTGCACCGAACCGGCCGCCCCCACCACCACACTCGTCGTCCGCACCGCCGCCGGACGGCCCGCCCATGGCCCAGGCGGACAGGACCCGGGCGCACGGGACCCGGGCGGACCGTCCGCACCCGCGCACGTGCTGCCGGACCGGGCCGCTGGTGCCGCGAGAGGCGCCAGCCCCTGGCGCGACCGCGACTACCTCGCCTACGCCGGCCTCGACGCCGTCGCCTTCCTCTACAGCAGCGCCCTCGGCGTCGGCCTCCCGCTGTGGGTGATCACCCGCACCAGCGCCCCGCACGGCCTGGCGGCGGCCACCTTCGTCATCAACACCGTGATCGTCGTCGCCCTCCAGGTCCGCCTCGCCCGCCACGCCGACGGGCCGCGCGCCGCCGCCGACGCCCTGCGCTTCAGCGCCCTGTGGTCCGCGCTCGGCGGGGCCGCGGCGGCAGCCGCCGCGCTGCCACCGGTGTGGGCCGCGGCCACGGCGGTCGTCGGGGCGGCCGTCGCGCTCACCGTCGTCGAGATGGTCCAGTCCGCCAGCACCTGGGAACTGTCGGTCAGCCTCGCGCCCCCGCACGCCCAGGGCCGCTACGTCGGCGTCCACGCCCTCCTCCAAGCCGTCAGCCGCAGCGTCGGCCCGCTGCTGCTCACCTCCGTCGTACTGCCCGCGGGCGCGGTCGGCTGGCTCGGCCTCGGCGCCGCCCTGACCGGCACCGCACTCCTGCAACGCCGCCTCGTCCTGCGCCGCGTCAGCGCTCCGGACGTGCCCCCGGACCCGGCCGGGGCGGCGTTGTCAGTGGCACCCGCTACGTTCGGTGAGTGAGAGATCACGGGCCGGAACCGGCCCGTGCCGCCGAGACTCCCAGGGGGAGACCATGTCCCGACCCGCACGACGCCCCGACGGTCCCGCCGACGGCCCTGCCCGCCGTACCGCCGGTGCCCGCCCCGCCTCCTACGCCCCTTCCGGCGCGGCCCCCGCTGCCGCCTCCCGCACGGGCGGTCCCGAAGCGGGAGCCGCGGATGGTCCCGCGACGGCCGGCGGCAGCCGTCGCGGAGGAGGCCGCCGAAGCCGCCGCCCGGCCGCCGAGCCCACCGCCAGGCGGGGTCGGGACGCCCGTAGGAGCGGACCACCGGGCCGCGCCCGCGAGCGGTACCGCCGAGCGCTGCGCCGCGAGGCCGCCACCATCGTCGGCGTCCTGCTGGACCCGGCCGACCTCGCCGCCATGACCCGCTACCGGTCCTTCCCCTTCCCCGACCACCGCACCTACCTGCGCCACCTCGACGGCATGCTGCGCGGCCTGCACAGGACCGGCGTCCCCATCGCCCTGACCCCCTTCGACCCCGAGGCGTACGACGACTACTGCCGCGACACCCGGCAGCCGCCGGACACCCCCGCCACCCGCAGCCGCTACGTCGCCGAGGCGGCCGGCACCGGCGCCCTCCTGCCCTACAGCCGCCGGCCCCTGACCGCCCTGCGCGCCGACCTCGCCCAGGAAGCCGAACGGCGTTCCACCTGGCAGCGCGCGACCGACCTCCTCGTCGCGGCCGGCACCTGCGCCGAGTGCGGCCAGGACCTCGCCCACTGCGCCTTCGACCACGCCACCGAGTCCCTGCTGCGCGTCCTGCGGGCCCTGGGCGAGGGCCCGCACCACCTCGTGTGCAGCGTTCCCGACGGCACCGCGCCTCCGCTCACCGCCGCCGTCCACGTCACCGCGGAAGCGGGGGAGTGGCCGCGGATCGCCGACTCCGACACGCTCGCGCTGTGCACGCTGATGGCCGTCTGCGCGGTCACCGACGCCCGCGGCGGACTCGTCGCGCGCACCTTCCACCCCGGCGGGCAGCCGCCGACGGCCACGGTGCGCGGCTGGGCACTGCACGGCGCGGAACCGGTCCCCCTCACCGAGGCCGAGGTCTTCGACGCCTACTGCACCGACCCGGAAACCGGAGACCCCGTCCCGCCCGAAGCCGGAATCCGCTACGCCCCGGGCCTACCCCTGCCACCAGCACCACCGGCAGGAGGCCCGGCCTGAAGCGGCGGCGCGAGGCGGCTTCGCGCGGCCGACCGGCGAGCCTGCGGGTCCGGCTCGCCGCGGCCGGGCTCGCGGAGGCCCGACCGGGCCAGGCCGGCGGATACGAACCAGGGGAACCGCGCCTGGAACCGGCCAGGCGGCTCCGTGCGGCCTGCTCTGGGCCCGGGCTCGCGGAGGCCGGGAGCCGCCGGCCGCCACAGGACGGGGAACGGACCGGCACCCGTGGCGGCCGAGGGGACCCGGGCCGGGCCGAAGTGCCGTGACGGCGCGCCGACCGGACGGACCAGCGCCCACCGGCACTGCCCGGCGGCGACGAAGCAGCACAGCACCGACGGGTACCGGCCGATACCGAGCGATACCGACCGGTTCCGGCCGGCACCGCCCTGAGGAGGCGGCGCCGGGCCGGTTGATTACCTACTCCCCGGACAGCACCGCGTGCGCGGCCCGCCGCGCCCCCTCCGCCGAGTCCTCCGCGCGGGCGGCGGCCGCCGCCCGCGCGCACTGCGCCACCGTGTACTTCGCCAGCGAAGCCCGTACGTACGGGATCGAGGACGCCCCCATCGACAGGCTCGTCACCCCCAACCCCACCAACACGCACGCCAGCAGCGGATCGGAGGCCGCCTCACCGCACACCCCGCAGCTCTTGGCCTCGGCCCGCGCCGCGTCCGCCGCCGCAGCCACCAGGTCCAGCAGTGCCGGCTGCCACGGGTCCTGGTAGCGCGCCACCGCGCCCACCTGCCGGTCGGCCGCGAAGGTGTACTGCGCCAGGTCGTTCGTGCCCAGCGAGACGAACTCCACCTCGCGCAGTACCGCCCGGGCCCGCAGCGCCGCCGCGGGCACCTCCACCATCGCCCCGACCGTGGCGGTCAGCCCGGCCGCACGGCAGGCGTCCGCGAACGCCCGGGCGTCCTGCCGGTCGGCCACCATCGGCGCCATCACCTCAAGGTGCACCGGCAGCCCCCGGACCGCCTCCGCCAGCGCCTCCAGCTGGGTCCGCAGCACGTCCGGGTGGTCCAGCAGGGTCCGCAGCCCGCGCACGCCCAGTGCCGGGTTCGGCTCCTCCGCCGGGGTCAGGAACGCCAGCGGCTTGTCCGCACCCGCGTCCAGCACCCGTACGACCACGCGGCCCTCGGGGAACGCCTCCAGCACCTCCCGGTAGGCCGCCACCTGCCGCTCCCGCGACGGCGCCCGCACCGCGTCGTCCAGGAAGAGGAACTCCGTGCGGAAGAGGCCGACCCCCTCGGCCCCCGCCTCCACCGCGGCCGGTACGTCCGCAGGCCCGCCGATGTTCGCCAGCAGTGGCACCCGGTGCCCGTCCGAGGTGACCCCGGGCCCCGAGGACGCGGCCAGCGCGGCCTTGCGCTCCGCCACCGCGGCCGCCAACTCCTCCCGCCGCTCCGGCGACGGCTCCACGAACACCTCGCCGGTGCTGCCGTCCACGGCCACGACAGTGCCTTCGGCCAGCTCCACAGCGCCCGGCAGCGCCACCACGGCAGGCACCCCGAGCGCCCTGGCGAGGATCGCGCTGTGGCTGGTCGGCCCGCCCTCCTCGGTGACGAAACCCAGCACCAGGGACGGATCGAGCAGCGCCGTGTCGGCCGGGGCCAGGTCCCGCGCGATCAGCACGTACGGCTCGTCGCTGTCGGGCACCCCCGGCATCGGGACGCCCAGCAGCCGGGCCACGATCCGGTTGCGCACGTCGTCGAGGTCGGCCACCCGCCCGGCCAGGTACTCACCCGCGCCCGCGAGCAGCGCCCGGTAGGAGGCGAAGGCGTCGTAGGCCGCCCGCTCCGCGGTGCTCCCCACCGCGATCCGCCGTTCGACGTCCGCGCGCAGCTCCGGGTCCTGGGCCATCAGCGCCTGGGCCTCCAGTACCGCCTGCGCCTCACCACCCGCCAGGTGCCCGCGCGCGGTCAGGTCGGCCGCGACCGCCTCCAGCGCCTGCCGGGCCCGCGCCTGCTCGCGCTCCGCGTCCTCGGCTCTGATCTGCTTGGCCGGCGGCTCCAGCACCGCCGTCCCCATGTGCCGCACCTCGCCGATCGCCACACCGTGGCTGACCCCGACGCCCCGAAGCGTTGTCTCCATGGCAGCTACTTCCAGTTGAAGAGGGTGTCCCCGGCCGCGACCTCGACCCCGGTCGTCAGCCCGTCGAGTGACTCGACGCTAGTCTCCAACGCGATGACCGGGCAGACCGGCGACTTTCCCGAAGCCTCCACAGCTCTGGGGTCCCAGTGGACCAGTCCCTGGCCCCGTGCCACCGTGTCGCCCTTGGCCGCGAGCAGCGCGAACCCCTGCCCGTTGAGCTGCACCGTGTCGATTCCGAGGTGCACCAGCACCCCGTGTCCCTCCTGATCGACCACCACGAACGCGTGCGGGTGGAGGGAGACCAGGACGCCGTCGACCGGTGCCACGGCGACGGCCGGCTGCCGCGGCGGGTCGACAGCGGCGCCGGGCCCCACCATCGCCCCGGCGAACACCGGATCGGGTACCGCGTCGAGCGCGATGACCCGACCGGCCATAGGTGACGAGACGACGGTCATGGGAACCCTCCTCAAGGGCCGCAAGGGCTGAGACCGGACGCCATCACACTCAGTGACCGGACGGCGGGCCGTCACAGCAGCCTAAGTCATGCCAAGTGCGGATTCCGCCCCAGCGCGCGGCGTCCGCCCCCGGCCCCGGTTTGCTCCTCGCGGACACCGTCCAGTACCGTGGCACACCCACCCCGGACGAGATGTACGGAAGATTGTTCTCTCGAAAAGGGCTGGTGAATCCGACTCGAAAGATCCTGGTAGGGTCGGAGACGCAAAAAGAGCAGTAAGAAAGCAAAGCCTCGCTGACCGGGGGTCGGACACTGAAAAGCGTCTGATAGAGTCGGAAACGCAGAACGAAAGAAAAACCCCGCCGACGGGGATCGGACGCTGGAAAGCGTCTGATAGTGTCGGAGACACGAAGGGAAAGCCCGGAGGGCAGCCGGAGACGGTGACCGAAGGAAGCGTCCGTTCCTTGAGAACTCAACAGCGTGCCAAAAGTCAACGCCAGATATGTTGATACCCCGTCTCTCGGAGATCATCTCTGAGGACGAGGTTCCTTTGAAGAAAAACACACAGCGAGGACGCTGTGCACGGTCCGGCTTATTCCGTTGGACTGTGCCGCTCTTTCGCGGGTGTTGCCAGGATTACCTGGAAGCATTCACGGAGAGTTTGATCCTGGCTCAGGACGAACGCTGGCGGCGTGCTTAACACATGCAAGTCGAACGGTGAAGCCCTTCGGGGTGGATCAGTGGCGAACGGGTGAGTAACACGTGGGCAATCTGCCCTGCACTCTGGGACAAGCCCTGGAAACGGGGTCTAATACCGGATACGACCTGTCCTCGCATGGGGACGGGTGGAAAGCTCCGGCGGTGCAGGATGAGCCCGCGGCCTATCAGCTTGTTGGTGGGGTGATGGCCTACCAAGGCGACGACGGGTAGCCGGCCTGAGAGGGCGACCGGCCACACTGGGACTGAGACACGGCCCAGACTCCTACGGGAGGCAGCAGTGGGGAATATTGCACAATGGGCGAAAGCCTGATGCAGCGACGCCGCGTGAGGGATGACGGCCTTCGGGTTGTAAACCTCTTTCAGCAGGGAAGAAGCGCAAGTGACGGTACCTGCAGAAGAAGCACCGGCTAACTACGTGCCAGCAGCCGCGGTAATACGTAGGGTGCGAGCGTTGTCCGGAATTATTGGGCGTAAAGAGCTCGTAGGCGGTTTGTCACGTCGGATGTGAAAGCCCGGGGCTTAACTCCGGGTCTGCATTCGATACGGGCAGGCTAGAGTTCGGTAGGGGAGATCGGAATTCCTGGTGTAGCGGTGAAATGCGCAGATATCAGGAGGAACACCGGTGGCGAAGGCGGATCTCTGGGCCGATACTGACGCTGAGGAGCGAAAGCGTGGGGAGCGAACAGGATTAGATACCCTGGTAGTCCACGCCGTAAACGTTGGGAACTAGGTGTGGGCGACATTCCACGTCGTCCGTGCCGCAGCTAACGCATTAAGTTCCCCGCCTGGGGAGTACGGCCGCAAGGCTAAAACTCAAAGGAATTGACGGGGGCCCGCACAAGCGGCGGAGCATGTGGCTTAATTCGACGCAACGCGAAGAACCTTACCAAGGCTTGACATACACCAGAAAGCTCTGGAGACAGAGCCCCCCTTGTGGTTGGTGTACAGGTGGTGCATGGCTGTCGTCAGCTCGTGTCGTGAGATGTTGGGTTAAGTCCCGCAACGAGCGCAACCCTTGTCCTGTGTTGCCAGCAGGCCCTTGTGGTGCTGGGGACTCACAGGAGACCGCCGGGGTCAACTCGGAGGAAGGTGGGGACGACGTCAAGTCATCATGCCCCTTATGTCTTGGGCTGCACACGTGCTACAATGGCCGGTACAATGAGCTGCGATACCGTGAGGTGGAGCGAATCTCAAAAAGCCGGTCTCAGTTCGGATTGGGGTCTGCAACTCGACCCCATGAAGTCGGAGTCGCTAGTAATCGCAGATCAGCATTGCTGCGGTGAATACGTTCCCGGGCCTTGTACACACCGCCCGTCACGTCACGAAAGTCGGTAACACCCGAAGCCGGCGGCCTAACCCCTTGTGGGAGGGAGTCGTCGAAGGTGGGACTGGCGATTGGGACGAAGTCGTAACAAGGTAGCCGTACCGGAAGGTGCGGCTGGATCACCTCCTTTCTAAGGAGCACTTCCTACCATCGCAAGGTGGTCAGGGGGCCAGTTCATCGGCGAGTGTCCGGTGCTGGTTGCTCATGGGTGGAACGTTGACTATTCGGCACTGCCTCGGGATGGGGTTTCGTCAGTACTGCTTCGGCGTGGAAAGCGAGGGTTCATCGTGGGTGGTGTCGGGCACGCTGTTGGGTCCTGAGGGAATGGTTTCGTTCCCTTGAGTGCTGGTTGTTTGAGAACTGCATAGTGGACGCGAGCATCTGTGGCCAATTTATTAAGGGCGCACGGTGGATGCCTTGGCACCAGGAACCGATGAAGGACGTGGGAGGCCACGATAGGCCCCGGGGAGCTGTCAACCAAGCTTTGATCCGGGGGTGTCCGAATGGGGAAACCCGGCAGTCGTCATGGGCTGTCACCCGCTGCTGAACTCATAGGCAGTGTGGAGGGAACGCGGGGAAGTGAAACATCTCAGTACCCGCAGGAAGAGAAAACAACCGTGATTCCGGGAGTAGTGGCGAGCGAAACCGGATGAGGCCAAACCGTTGGCGTGTGATACCCGGCAGGGGTTGCGTCAGCGGGGTTGTGGGAGTTTCCTTGATCGGTCTGCCGGCCGGTCGGAGAGTCAGAAACCGTATGTGTAGGCGAAGGGCATGCGAAAGGCCCGGCGTAGAGGGTAAGACCCCCGTAGCTGAAATGTGTACGGCTCTCTTGGAGATCACCCAAGTAGCACAGGGCCCGAGAAATCCTGTGTGAATCTGGCGGGACCACCCGTTAAGCCTAAATATTCCCTGGTGACCGATAGCGGATAGTACCGTGAGGGAATGGTGAAAAGTACCGCGGGAGCGGAGTGAAATAGTACCTGAAACCGTGTGCCTACAAGCCGTGGGAGCGTCGCAGTGTGTGCTTGCATGCACTGTCGTGACTGCGTGCCTTTTGAAGAATGAGCCTGCGAGTTTGCGGTGTGTTGCGAGGTTAACCCGTGTGGGGGAGCCGTAGCGAAAGCGAGTCCGAATAGGGCGTTTCAGTAGCACGCTCAAGACCCGAAGCGGAGTGATCTAGCCATGGGCAGGTTGAAGCGCGGGTAAGACCGTGTGGAGGACCGAACCCACCAGGGTTGAAAACCTGGGGGATGACCTGTGGTTAGGGGTGAAAGGCCAATCAAACTCCGTGATAGCTGGTTCTCCCCGAAATGCATTTAGGTGCAGCGTCGTGTGTTTCTTGCCGGAGGTAGAGCACTGGATAGGCGATGGGCCCTACCGGGTTACTGACCTTAGCCAAACTCCGAATGCCGGTAAGTGAGAGCGCGGCAGTGAGACTGTGGGGGATAAGCTCCATGGTCGAGAGGGAAACAGCCCAGAGCATCGACTAAGGCCCCTAAGCGTATGCTAAGTGGGAAAGGATGTGGAGTCGCAGAGACAACCAGGAGGTTGGCTTAGAAGCAGCCACCCTTGAAAGAGTGCGTAATAGCTCACTGGTCTAGTGATTCTGCGCCGACAATGTAGCGGGGCTCAAGTATACCGCCGAAGTCGTGTCATTGCAGCATTACCCCCAACGGGGGCTGTGATGGGTAGGGGAGCGTCGTGTGCCGGGTGAAGCCGCACTGGAAGGTAGTGGTGGACGGTTCACGAGTGAGAATGCAGGCATGAGTAGCGATTCAAACGTGGGAAACGTTTGCGCCGATTGACTAAGGGTTCCTGGGTCAAGCTGATCTGCCCAGGGTAAGTCGGGACCTAAGGCGAGGCCGACAGGCGTAGTCGATGGACAACCGGTTGATATTCCGGTACCCGCTATGAAGCGCCCAGTATCGAATCCTCTGATGCTAAGGCCGTGAAGCCGCCCTTGATCTCTTCGGAGTGATGGGGAGTGGTGGAGCCGCTGATCCGAGGGGGTAGTAGGTAAGTGATGGGGTGACGCAGGAAGGTAGTCCAGCCCGGGCGGTGGTTGTCCCGGGGTAAGGGTGTAGCCCGGACGGTAGGTAAATCCGTCGTCCATGCAGGGTGAGACCTGATGCCGAGCCGATTGTGGTGAAGTGGATGATCCTATGCTGTCGAGAAAAGCCTCTAGCGAGTTTCATGGCGGCCCGTACCCTAAACCGACTCAGGTGGTCAGGTAGAGAATACCGAGGCGTTCGGGTGAACTATGGTTAAGGAACTCGGCAAAATGCCCCCGTAACTTCGGGAGAAGGGGGGCCATTCCTGGTGATGGGCCTTGCGCTCTGAGCTGGGGGTGGCCGCAGAGACCAGCGAGAAGCGACTGTTTACTAAAAACACAGGTCCGTGCGAAGCCGTAAGGCGATGTATACGGACTGACGCCTGCCCGGTGCTGGAACGTTAAGGGGACCGGTTAGTCACATTTCGGTGTGGCGAAGCTGAGAACTTAAGCGCCAGTAAACGGCGGTGGTAACTATAACCATCCTAAGGTAGCGAAATTCCTTGTCGGGTAAGTTCCGACCTGCACGAATGGCGTAACGACTTCTCGACTGTCTCAACCATAGGCCCGGTGAAATTGCACTACGAGTAAAGATGCTCGTTTCGCGCAGCAGGACGGAAAGACCCCGGGACCTTTACTATAGCTTGATATTGGTGTTCGGTTCGGCTTGTGTAGGATAGGTGGGAGACTGTGAGACCATGGCGCCAGCCGTGGTGGAGTCGCTGTTGAAATACCACTCTGGTCGTGCTGGATGTCTAACCTCGGTCCGTGATCCGGATCAGGGACAGTGTCTGGTGGGTAGTTTAACTGGGGCGGTTGCCTCCTAAAGGGTAACGGAGGCGCCCAAAGGTTCCCTCAGCCTGGTTGGCAATCAGGTGGTGAGTGTAAGTGCACAAGGGAGCTTGACTGTGAGACTGACGGGTCGAGCAGGTACGAAAGTAGGGACTAGTGATCCGGCGGTGGCTTGTGGAAGCGCCGTCGCTCAACGGATAAAAGGTACCCCGGGGATAACAGGCTGATCTTCCCCAAGAGTCCATATCGACGGGATGGTTTGGCACCTCGATGTCGGCTCGTCGCATCCTGGGGCTGGAGTCGGTCCCAAGGGTTGGGCTGTTCGCCCATTAAAGCGGTACGCGAGCTGGGTTTAGAACGTCGTGAGACAGTTCGGTCCCTATCCGCTGCGCGCGTTGGAGTCTTGAGAAGGGCTGTCCCTAGTACGAGAGGACCGGGACGGACGGACCTCTGGTGTGCCAGTTGTTCTGCCAAGGGCATGGCTGGTTGGCTACGTTCGGGAGGGATAACCGCTGAAAGCATCTAAGCGGGAAGCCTGCTTCGAGATGAGGACTCCCACCCCCTTGAGGGGGTAAGGCTCCCAGTAGACGACTGGGTTGATAGGCCGGATGTGGAAGCACCGTGAGGTGTGGAGCTGACCGGTACTAATAGGCCGAGGGATTGTCCATGTATGCTCGCGTCCACTGTGCGGTTCTGAAACAACCAGCCGCCTCCGATCCTGTCGGGGGTGTGTGTTTCATGGTGTTTCGGTGGTCATAGCGAGAGGGAAACGCCCGGTTACATTCCGAACCCGGAAGCTAAGCCTTTCAGCGCCGATGGTACTGCAGGGGGGACCCTGTGGGAGAGTAGGACGCCGCCGAACAATTTTTGAGCCCCGGCCCCGGATCACTGATCCGGGGCCGGGGCTTTTTCTTTTACGGGCCTGAGGTAGAGTCGGCCCGCAACGTCCGCATATGGAGTGACAACAGCAGGAGGGACCCCGGTGGAGGTCCAGGAGACACGGATCCAGACGGATCGTGTCCTGACGATCCCGAACATCCTGAGTATGGCCCGCCTCGTGGGCGTCCCGGTGTTCCTGTGGCTGATCCTCTGGCCCGAGTTCGGTGGTCCGAAGGTCGACGGATGGGCTCTGCTGCTGCTCGCGTTCAGCGGTGTCAGCGACTACCTGGACGGCAAGCTTGCCCGCCGATGGAACCAGGTCAGCGCACTCGGCCGCATCCTCGACCCCGCCGCGGACCGGCTGTACGTCCTGTCCACCCTGGTGGGCCTGACGTGGCGCGACATCCTCCCGCTGTGGCTGACCGTACTGCTGCTGGCCCGCGAGGCCATGATGGCGGTGATGCTGCTGATTCTGCGGAGGCACCGCTACGGCCCACCCCAGGTGAACTTCATCGGGAAAGCGGCTACCTTCAACCTCATGTACGCGTTTCCGCTGCTGCTGCTGAGCGACGGGAGCGGCTGGATCGCGACGCTGGCGGCAGTTTTCGGCTGGGCGTTCGCAGGTTGGGGTACGACCCTGTACTGGTGGGCAGGAATCCTCTATGTGGTGCAGGTCCGCCGGCTTGTGAAGGCGGACGCCACGTCTGGCTGAGTCACGAGGAGGACGTTCCAACATGAAGGCGGTAGTCATGGCCGGCGGCGAGGGCACACGCCTTCGCCCGATGACATCGAGCATGCCGAAGCCTCTGTTGCCGGTGGTGAATCGCCCCATCATGCAGCACGTGCTGAATCTCCTCAAGCGGCACGGACTGACGGAGACAGTGGTCACCGTCCAGTTCCTGGCCTCCCTGGTGAAGAATTACTTCGGGGACGGCGAGGAATTGGGTATGGAGTTGACCTATGCCCATGAGGAGAAACCGCTCGGCACCGCGGGAAGCGTCAAGAACGCCGAGGAGGCGCTGAAGGACGACGCTTTCCTGGTGATCTCGGGCGACGCGCTCACCGATTTCGATCTGACCGACCTGATCGCGTTCCACAAGTCGAAGGGCGCGCTCGTCACCGTATGCCTGACCCGGGTGCCGAACCCGCTGGAGTTCGGTATCACCATCATCGACGACGAGGGACGCGTCGAGCGTTTCCTGGAGAAGCCGACCTGGGGCCAGGTCTTCTCCGACACCGTCAACACCGGAATCTACGTGATGGAACCCGAGGTCTTCGACTACGTCGAGGCCGATGTCTCCGTCGACTGGTCCGGCGATGTCTTCCCGCAGCTGTTGAAGGAGGGCAAGCCCGTCTACGGCTATGTCGCCGAGGGCTACTGGGAGGATGTCGGCACCCACGAGAGTTATGTGAAGGCCCAGGCGGACGTCCTGGAGGGCAAGGTCGACGTCGACATCGACGGCTTCGAGATCTCGCCCGGCGTGTGGGTGGCCGAAGGCGCCGAGGTCCACCCCGACGCGAACCTGCGCGGCCCGCTCTACATCGGCGACTACGCCAAGGTCGAGGCCGGCGCCGAAATCCGCGAGCACAGCGTGATCGGCTCCAACGTCGTGGTGAAGACCGGCGCTTTCCTGCACAAGGCGGTGATCGCCGACAACGTCTACATCGGGCCGCAGACCAATCTGCGCGGCTGCGTGATCGGGCGCAACACCGACGTGATGCGGGCGGCCCGGATCGACGAGGGGGCGGTGATCGGTGACGAGTGCCTGATCGGCGAGGAGTCGATCATCGCCGGCACGGTCCGCGTCTACCCGTTCAAGACCGTCGAGGCGGGCGCGTTCGTCAACACCTCCGTCATCTGGGAGTCGCGCGGGCAGGCGAACCTGTTCGGCGCGCGCGGCGTCTCCGGCATCCTCAACGTCGAGATCACCCCCGAGCTGGCGGTGCGGCTGGCCGGGGCGTACGCGACCACGCTGAAGAAGGGCGCCACCGTCACCACCGCGCGCGACCACTCCCGCGGCGCGCGGGCGCTGAAACGTGCCGTCATCTCCGCGCTCCAGGCCAGCGCCATCGAGGTGCGGGACCTGGAGAACGTCCCGATGCCGGTGGCACGGCAGCAGACCGCCCGCGGCAGCGCCGGGGGCATCATGATCCGCACCAGCCCCGGTCGTCCGGACTCGCTGGACATCATGTTCTTCGACGAGCGCGGCGCCGACCTCTCCGCGGCCGGCCAGCGCAAGCTGGACCGGGTCTTCGCCCGCCAGGAGTACCGCCGGGCCTTCCCCGGCGAGATCGGCGACCTCAACTTCCCGGCCACCGTCTTCGACTCCTACACCGGCGCCCTGCTGCGCGCCGTCGACACCTCCGGTATCGCCGACTCCGGCCTGAAGGTCGTGGTGGACGCGGCGAACGGCAGCTCCGGCCTGGTGCTGCCCAGCCTGCTCGGCCGGCTCGGTGTGGACTCGCTGACCATCAACCCCGGCCTGGACGAGGCCCGGCCCACCGAGACCGAGCAGAGCCGGCGGGCCGGCCTGGTGCGGCTGGGCGAGATAGTCGCCTCGGCCCGGGCGGCGTTCGGCGTGCGCTTCGACCCCGTCGGCGAGCGGATGTCGCTGGTGGACGAGCGCGGCCGGATCGTCGAGGACGACCGCGCGCTGCTGGTGCTGCTCGATCTCGTGGCGGCCGAGCGCCGCAGCGGGCGGGTGGCCCTGCCGGTCACCACCACCCGCATCGCCGAGCAGGTGGCCGCGTACCACGGCACGCAGGTCACCTGGACGACCACCTCTCCCGACTCGCTGACCAAGGTGGGCCGCGAGGAGGGCACCATCTTCGGCGGCGACGGGCGCGGCGGGTTCATCGTGCCCGAGTTCAGCAGCGTCTTCGACGGCACCGCCGCCTTCGTGCGGCTGATCGGCCTCGTCGCCCGCACCCAGCTGACCCTCAGCCAGATCGACGCCCGCATCCCCAAGGCGCACGTCCTGAAGCGGGACGTGCCCACCCCGTGGGCGATCAAGGGCTCCGTGATGCGGCGGGTGGTCGAGGAGGCCGGCGACCGTTCCGTGGACACCACCGACGGTGTCCGCGTGGTCGAGTCCGACGGGCGCTGGGTGATGGTGCTGCCCGACCCGGCCGAGGCGGTCACCCACCTGTGGGCCGAGGGCCCTGACGACGCCTCCGCGCAGGCCCTTCTGGAGGAGTGGTCGTCGGTGGTGGAGAGCGCCGGCCACTGACCCTCCGCGTCCCGGACGGCGGCCGCCCTCTTCGAACGGCCCCGGCTGAACGGCCCCGGGCGAACGGCTCGCCGTCCGGGGCCCGTTCGGAGAAGCGGCGGCGACATGCGACGATGTCCGGCATGCCGCAAGCGCGACCCGAACGGAGCAGCCCCCGCCGCGGGGCGGCTCCGCCGCGTCCGGACGCCTCCATGTCGCTGCTCACCGCGATCACGGAGCACAGCCTGGACGACGGCTACGCGGAGGCGGCCGCCCGCCGCGGAGCGGTCGGCGCGTCGCGGCTGCCCGAGGCGCTCAGCGGGCGGCTGGGGCCGGCCCTGGGGCTGGCCGCTCTCGTCGTCACGCTGGGAGCCGCGCAGGCGCACGTCTCCGCGCCGGCCGTCGCCGAGCAGCGGCAGCGGCTGGTCGACCGCGTCCGGTCCGAGACGGCCTCCGACGACACGCTGCGGAAGCAGGTCGACTCCCTGCGGGCCGCTGTCTCGGCCGAGCAGGCCGCCGCGCTCGAACGGCACGGCGACGACGACCTGCCCGTGGAGCTCGCGGCGGCCGCGGTCCCCGTGCACGGCCCCGGGGTGCGGCTCGTCCTCGACGACGCGGCGGACGCGTCCCAGGGCGGCGCCGGCGGCCCGCGGCAGAGCGACGGGTTCTCCGACACCGGACGGGTCCGGGACCGCGACATGCAGCAGGTGGTCAACGCGCTGTGGGCGTCCGGGGCAGAGGCCGTCGCCCTCAACGGGCAGCGGCTGACGGCCCTTTCGGCGATCAGGGACGCCGGACAGGCCATACTGGTCGACAACAGGCCCCTGGTGCCGCCGTACACCGTGCTGGCGATCGGGGACGGGAAGCGGCTGAGCGCGGCGTTCCAGCGCAGTGCGGGCGGCGCGTACCTGCGCGCCCTGCGGCGCGACTACGGGATCCGCGCGGGCACCGGCGTGCGGCCGGACCTGCGCCTGCCGGCCGCGCCGAGCCTGGTGCTGCGGTACGCGCGGCCGGAGGCCGCCGAGAAC
The DNA here is from genome assembly GCF_000745345.1 of Actinacidiphila yeochonensis CN732. Classification (NCBI taxonomy): domain Bacteria; kingdom Bacillati; phylum Actinomycetota; class Actinomycetes; order Kitasatosporales; family Streptomycetaceae; genus Actinacidiphila; species Actinacidiphila yeochonensis. Next base: position 4,377,362 of record NZ_JQNR01000005.1, read on the forward strand.
GGGAAGGTTGCGCAGTGATCGCCGTACTGGGCCTCTTCGCCGGGGTCGCCGTCGGCCTCGTCGTACGCCCCGTGGTGCCCCCGGGGTTCGAGCCGTACCTGCCGATCGCCGTGGTCGCCGCGCTCGACGCCGTGTTCGGCGGTGTGCGGGCCATGCTGGACGGCATCTTCGACGACAGGGTCTTCGTCGTCTCCTTCCTGTCCAACGTGGTGGTGGCGGCGCTGATCGTGTTCCTCGGCGACAAGCTCGGGGTGGGCTCCCAACTGTCCACCGGTGTGGTCGTCGTGCTGGGTATCCGCATCTTCTCCAACGCCGCGGCCATCCGCCGGCACGTCTTCCGGGCGTGATCCGCCGATGAGCCACCCGTACGAGGAACCCCCGGAGGTGCGGCCCGGGCAGCGGACCGAGGGCCCGCCGCGGGAGCCCTCCGCGACCGCCGGGGAGGGCTCCCGCACCGGCCCGGCGGCGCCGCCCGCGGGAGACGGCGCGGCCCAGCTGACCGGTGGTCAGCGACTGGTGGCCGGGTTGTGGCCGCCGCGCCTGAGCCGGGCCCAAGTGACCGCTGCGGGCCTGCTGTTCGTCCTCGGGCTGGGGCTCGCCGTCCAGGTGCGGACCACCAGTGAGAGCGGCGACGCCCTGCGCGGCGCCCGTCAGGACGACTTGGTGCGCATCCTGACCGAACTGGACAACAGGGACCAGCGGTTGCAGGACGAGAAGCACGGCCTGGAGAGCCAGCGCGCCGATCTGGAGAGCAGTTCCGACCGCGCGGCCGAAGCCCTGAGGCAGACACGGCAGAAGGCGCGGGAACTGGGCGTGCTGGCTGGTACGGTCGCGGCTCAGGGACCCGGGATCACCGTGACGATCACCGATCCGCACGGCGGCGTCGAGGCCGACTCGCTGCTCGACACCGTGCAGGAGCTGCGGGCGGCCGGCGCCGAGGCGATCCAGATCGACGGCGTCCGCGTCGTCGCCGGCACCTGCTTCACCGACGGCTCCGGCGGGGTCCTCGTCGACGGCCGCGAGGCCGTCCGGCCCTACGTGCTGAAGGTGATCGGCAACCCGCCGGACCTGGAGCCGGCTTTGAACATCCCCGGAGGGGTCGTGCAGTCACTGGAGAAGGAGCAGGTCGGCGTGGACGTGGTCCGGTCGCAGAAGATCGTCGTGGACGCCTTGCGGTCGGAGAAGCAGCCTGACTACGCTCGGTCATCGCGGTGAGCCGAGGGGTCGGTTCACCGGTGTGGTGCCAAGTGGTGGAAACTGTGAGTAGCGAGAGTTCGTCCTGCCCCACGGGCGGGTCTGCTTCTTTCAAGGGGAATCGCCCGTGAAGTTGTTTGGGAAGTTGTTCGGCAAGTCTGCGCGCCAGTCGGGTGACCCGGCCACGGCCCGCCACCGTGCGCCGCGAGGCGTGATGGAGGAGCAGGGAGGACAGGCCGCGTCCGGCGAGGGCCGGCCGCTGTTCCGGAACGATCCGCCGGCCGGCGGACACTCCGGCGCGCCCGGCGTGGCGCCTGTTGACCCCGCTTCGGCCCCGCGCATAGGTTTCGGGGAGCCATCGGCCTCTAAGGGTGGAGGGTACGGGGTGCTGGTCTGCGGAAGGTGCGGTCACAGCAACGTGGAAGCGAGCCGCTTCTGCAACAACTGCGGCGCGCCGCTGCGCGGCGGTGTGCCCGAGCGGTCCTCGGAGACCACGTCCACGATCTCCATCTCCGGCATCGAGGCGTACGAGGCGGAGGCCACCGGCCAGACGCCGATCCCGTCGCTCTCCCCGGAGGCCCAGGCCGCGGTGGAGGCGCTGCCGACGGGTTCGGCCCTGCTGGTGGTGCGGCGCGGCCCCAACTCCGGCAGCCGCTTCCTGCTCGACGACGAGGTGACCACGGCGGGCCGGCACCCGCAGAGCGACATCTTCCTCGACGACGTGACGGTCTCCCGGCGGCACGTGGAGTTCCGCCGCGGTGTCGACGGGCGCTTCGAGGTCTCCGACGTCGGCAGCCTCAACGGCACCTACGTCAACCGGGAGCGGATCGACTCGGTGCAGCTGGCCAACGGCGACGAGGTGCAGATCGGCAAGTACCGGCTGGTCTTCTACGCGAGCCAGCAGCAGCTGTTCTGAGCCGCTGTCCGCTCGCGGCCTCCAGCCGCTTCTGATCCCCCGGACGGTGGTCCGGGGGATCTCCAGGGAAGGTGGGTATGCCCAGGACGCGGAGCGGCGGGGGAGCCGGCGCCGGCGTCTCGTCGCGGGCCGGCGGCGAGCTGATGAGCATCGGCGCGGTGCTGGCCCGGTTGCGGGAGGAGTTCCCGGAGGTCAGCGTCTCCAAGATCCGCTTCCTGGAGACCGAGGGCCTGGTCGAGCCGCAGCGCACCCCCTCGGGGTACCGGAAGTTCTCCGCCTCCGACGTGGAGCGGCTGGCGTACGTGCTGCGGGTGCAGCGCGACCACTACCTGCCGCTGCGGGTCATCAGGGAGCAGCTCGACGCTCTCGACCGGGGCGACCCGGTGCCGCTGCCCGCCCAGGCGGAGCCCAGGGACCCCCTGGAGGGCGTTCTGGAGCCCGCGGCGCCCTCGCCGGTACGGGTGGGCCGGGAGGAGCTGCTGGCGGCCACAGGGGCGGACGGGGGCGCTCTGGCGGAGTGGGAGTCCTACGGGCTGGTCGAGGCCGGCCCTGACGGCGGGTACGCGGCGGAGGCGGTCGCCATCGCCCGGCTGATCGTCGACCTGGGCCGGTTCGGCCTGGAGCCGCGCCACCTGCGGGCGGTCAAGGCGGCGGCCGACCGGGAGGCCGGGCTGGTCGAGCAGGTCGTGGCGCCGCTGCGCCTGCACCGCAACCCGCAGACCCGTACCCGGGCCGAGGCCACCGCGCGCGAGCTGGCGGTGCTGTCGGTGCGGCTGCACGCGGCGATGGTGCAGTCGGCGCTCCGGGTTCGGCTGGGCTAGCGGCCGCAGGAGCAGTCCGGCCGGCGGGGTCGCAGGTCAGGGCCGGGTCCCGGCGGGCAGGCCGCTGCCGCGGCCCGGCGCGCGGCGGCGGGACACGGTCCGGGTGGCACCGGGTGGCGGCACCCGTACCGTGCCCGACTACCCAAACCCGGCGGGCACGGCCTAGGGTTGCTGTGTGAACGAGCTCGACGTTGTGGGTGTCCGGGTCGAAATGCCCTCCAACCAGCCGATCGTGCTCCTGCGGGAAGTAGGAGGCGACCGGTACCTGCCCATCTGGATCGGGCCGGGCGAGGCGACGGCCATCGCATTCGCGCAGCAGGGCATGACGCCTGCGCGACCGCTGACTCATGACCTCTTCAAGGACGTGCTCGAAGCGGTGGGACAGACGCTGACGGAGGTGCGTATCACGGACCTGAGGGAAGGCGTGTTCTACGCGGAGCTGGTGTTCGCCAGCGGGGTCGAGGTCAGTGCCCGGCCCTCCGACGCGATAGCCCTCGCCCTGCGGACCGGGACGCCGATCTACGGCAGCGACGGCGTGCTCGACGGCGCGGGCATCGCGATCCCGGACGAGCAGGAGGACGAGGTCGAGAAGTTCCGCGAGTTCCTCGACCAGATCTCGCCCGAGGACTTCGGCACCAGCAACCAGTAGACGGTGCGGACCGCCACCGGGTCCCGGCCCGTGCCGATCGGGTGGCCGGTGCGCCCTGCGCGGGCGCGCTCCGGTGCGCGGCCCGCGACGGGCCCCGGGCTGGGCGCGGCGGACGCCCGGGGGCCGGAGAAACCCGAATGGGGCAAAGTTGCAGGCCGAAAGCCATTCGGGGTGCACTTCCCGTTTCCGGGTTACTCGAAACCACCCCTGGGGTGTATTTCACTCGGCGTGCCGAGCGTGGCGATCGTTGACGCACGTGTGACGACTCCCTACCGTCGGAGGGGAAAGTCCGCTGGCACGTGCACGCGGCCGGCGGATGGGAAGGGACGGAGGGCGGCGTGAGAAGCACTGGCGACGGTCTGACGACCGGAGGCCCGTATTCCGCCCGGGGGGCACTGGCCCGAGCCGCGGTCGAGGGGAGCGGCGGTGCCGTTCCCGAGCAGCCGCCGGAGCGGGTCGGCTACCGGGGGCCGGCGGCCTGCGCCGCCACCGGCATCACCTACCGGCAACTGGACTACTGGGCGCGGACCGGACTGGTCGAACCGAGCGTCCGGCCCGCCTACGGCTCGGGGACGCAGCGGCTGTACAGCTTCGCCGACGTGGTGGTGCTCAAGATCGTCAAGCGGCTGCTCGACACCGGGGTGTCGCTGCAGAACATCCGCACCGCCGTCCAGCACCTGCGCTCGGTCGGGCCGGCCGAGCTGCCGCGGATGACGCTGATGAGCGACGGCGCCACCGTCTACGAGTGCACCTCGCCCGACGAGGTCGTGGAACTCCTCCAGGGCGGCCAGGGCATCTTCGGGATCGCCGTCGGCGTGGTGTGGCGGGACGTGCAGAGCGCCCTGTCCCAGATGCACGGCGAGCGGGTCGACACCGGAGAGACGCTGATCGGCCACAACCCCGCCGACGAGCTCGCCCGGCGGCGCAACCGGGCCGTGTGAGCCCCGTTCCAGGACGCTGATCCGCCCCGGTGGACCGCTCCGGCGGACCTCTCCGGGGCGGTCCGCGGCGCCGCACGACCCGCCGCACCGTACAGGTGTACGGCCGATGTCGGTGGGGTGCGGGACGATCGGGGTGTGAGAAGTGCGCCGACGATCCTGCATCTGGACATGGACGCGTTCTTCGCCTCGGTGGAGCAGGCGTCCAAGCCCAGCCTGCGCGGCAAGCCGGTCGTCGTCGGCGGCCTCGGCCCCCGGGGCGTGGTGTCGACCGCGTCCTACGAGGCACGCGTGCACGGCGTCCATTCCGCCATGGCCACCGCCCACGCCCGTCGGCTGGCGCCGAACGCCGCCTACCTCTACCCGCGCTTCGGCATCTACCGGCGCGTCAGCGGCATCGTCATGGCCCTGCTCGGCGCGGCGTCGCCGCTGGTGGAGCCGCTGAGCGTCGACGAGGCGTTCGTCGACCTGGAGGCGGCGCCAGGAGCCGCGGAGGACCCCAGGAGCGTCGCCCGGCGGCTGCGGGCCGAGATCCGGGCCGCCACCGGCCTGACCGCCTCCGTGGGGCTGGCCGGCTCCAAGCTGCTGGCCAAGATCGCCTCGGAGAAGGCCAAGCCGGACGGCCTGGTCGTCGTGGAGCCCGGCAGCGAGCAGGCGCTGCTCGACCCGATGCCGGTGCGCACCCTGCCCGGGGTCGGCCCGGCCACCGCCGAGCACCTGCGCCGGGCGGGCATCCTCACCGTCGGCGAGATCACCCAGGCGGGGGAGCCCGAGCTGGTGCGGCTGCTGGGCAAGGCGCACGGCGGCGGGCTGTTCGCGATGGCGGCCGGGGTGGACAACCGGCCGGTGGTCGCCGAGCGCGACGCGAAGTCCGTCTCCGTCGAGGACACCTACGACAGCGACCTCACCGACCGCGCCCACGTCCGCTACGAGATCGACCGGCTCGCCGAGCGCTGCGTCCAGCGGCTGCGCGGCGCCGGCCGGTCCGGCCGCACGGTGGTGGTGAAGGTGCGCCGGTACGACTTCTCCACCCTCACCCGCTCCGAGACGCTGCGCGCCCCCACGGACGACGCGTCGGTGGTGCGGGAGACCGCGCGGCGGCTGGCGGAGTCGGTGGACACCACCGGCGGGGTGCGGCTGCTGGGTGTCGGTGTGGCAGGGCTGGCCGACTTCACCCAGGAGGACCTCTTCGCGCAGAGCGACGCCCGGGCGGCGGGCGGCGCCGGCGCGGGTGGGTCCGTCGTCGACCTGCCCGCGAGCCCCCCGCCGCAGCCCGAGCGGTCGGCCCGCTGGCTCCCCGGCCAGGACGTCACCCACACGGAGTACGGGCCGGGGTGGGTGCAGGGCAGCGGTGTCGGACGGGTCACCGTCCGCTTCGAGGTACCGAGCGACACCCGGCCCGGACGGGTCCGCACCTTCCCCGCCGACGATCCCGGGCTGGAGCACAGCGAGCCGCTGCCCCTGGCCGCCGAGCCGGCGGCGACCGCGGACCCGGCCGCGGCGGCGGGGCCGGCGGCGGAGCCGGGTCCGGGCACGGGTCCGGGTCCGGCGCGGTAGCGCCCGTCCGGGCGGGTCCGCGCGGTGTCCCGGTCGCTGCGGGGCGGCCGGCGGATTCGGGTGGGGAGACGGGGTGGGGAGACAGGGGCCAGGGGGAGAGGGCGGGTCAGTCGCCGCCCGCCAGCTCGCCGAAGTCCCTGGCCGCCGGATCGGGGCCCGAGCGCGGCACGTCCATCCCGTAGTGGTGGTAGAGCTGGAGCTCCTGCTCCGGCGAGAGGTGGCGGCCGACACCGAAGTCGGGCGCGTCCTTGATGAGTGCCTTGCGGAACGGCACCCGCAGCTGCCCGTCGACCAGCTCGCTGGGCCCCAGCGGCACGAAGGCGTCGCGGGTGAACAGGCCGGTGCGCACCGCAGCCCACTCCGGCGAGCCGGTGGCGTCGTCGAGGTACACCTCGTCCACCGTGCCGATCCTCGCCCCGTCGCTGTCGAGGGCCCGGCGTCCTATCAGGCTGCGCGGATCGATGTCGGTCTGCACGACTCCTCCAACCCACGGGTGACAGCTGCTGACTCCACCCAAAGCCACATCCCGGGCCCTGTCGAGTCGGGGCCGAGCCGGCACCGATCAGGGACCGCCCCGCCGTCCCGCCGCCCGTTCGCCGCGCGGGCGTCCCCGGCCGGCGTCCGACCAGCGCCTCCACCAGGCCTGACGTCGTCCGCGGCGCCCGGCCGCCACAGCCTCGCCGGCCGGGCGCTGATAGGCTGGACGCGGCCGCATAGCCCGTGCGGGAGAGTCCTCACCAGCCCCGACGGTCGGGCGGGGTGGGGCGCCGAAGGAGCAACTCCTCCCCGGAATCTCTCAGGCATCCGTACCGCGCGGGTGAGGTCACTCTGGAAAGCAGGACAGCCCGGAAGCGAAGCGGCCGCCGGGTGTGTCCTCACCGACGGGGAAAGCCGCCCGGCAGCGGGGGGTGAAGCTCTCAGGTTCTCTGACAGAGGGGGAGGCCGCACGGGTGCCGGCCGGCACGGCACCCCCGATGGCCGTCGCAGACCAGGAGGCCCCCGCAATGAGCGAACGCCCCATCCCCCTCGCCGAGCTGGAAGCAGGCGTGCCCTTCGCTTCCCGGCACATCGGCCCCGACACCGGGGCGCTGGACAAGATGCTCGCCCAGGTCGGCTACGGCTCGCTGGACGAGCTGACCGCCGCCGCCGTCCCGGACACCATCAAGAGCGCCGAGGCGCTCGCCCTGCCGCCGGCCGTCACCGAGGCCGAGGTGCTGGCCGAACTGCGCGCCCTGGCCGGCCGCAACCAGGTCCTGGCGCCCATGATCGGCCTCGGCTACTACGGCACCTTCACCCCGCCGGTGATCCTGCGCAACGTCATGGAGAACCCGTCCTGGTACACGGCGTACACGCCGTACCAGCCGGAGATCTCCCAGGGCCGGCTGGAGGCGCTGCTGAACTTCCAGACCGTCGTCGCCGACCTCACCGGCCTGCCCACCTCCGGCGCCTCGCTGCTGGACGAGGGCACCGCCGCGGCCGAGGCGATGGCGCTGTCCCGCCGGGTCGGCAAGGTCAAGAACGGCGTCTTCCTGGTCGACGCCGACACCTTCCCGCAGACCCTGGCCGTGGTGCGCACCCGCGCGGAACCGACGGGCGTCGAGGTCGTCACCGCCGACCTCTCACAGGGCATCCCGGCCGAGGTCGCCGAGCGCGGCGTCTTCGGCGTGCTGCTGCAGTACCCGGGCGCCGGGGGCGCCGTACGGGACCTGCGGCCGGTCGTCGAGCAGGCCCACGAGCTGGGCGCCGTCGTCACCGTGGCCGCCGACCTGCTGGCGCTGACCCTCCTGACCTCGCCCGGCGCCCTGGGCGCGGACATCGCGGTGGGCACCACGCAGCGCTTCGGCGTCCCCATGGGCTTCGGCGGCCCGCACGCCGGCTACATGGCCGTCCGCGAGGCGTACGCGCGCAACCTGCCCGGCCGGCTGGTCGGCGTCTCCGTGGACGCCGACGGCAACCCCGCCTACCGGCTGGCGCTCCAGACCCGCGAGCAGCACATCCGCCGGGAGAAGGCCACCAGCAACATCTGCACCGCGCAGGTGCTGCTGGCCGTCATGGCCGGCATGTACGCCGTCTACCACGGCCCGGACGGGCTGGCCGCCATCGCCCGCCGTACCCACCGGTACGCGGCCGTGCTCGCCGCGGGGCTGCGCGCCGCCGGGGTGGAGCTGGCCGAGGAGGCGTTCTTCGACACCCTCACCGCCACCGTGCCCGGCCGGGCCGCGGACATCGTGGCCGCCGCCCGCGAGCGGGGCGTCAACCTGCGGCCCATCGACGCCGACCACGTCGGCCTCTCCTGCGACGAGACCACCACCCGCGCCCAGCTCACCGCCGTGCTGGCCGCCTTCGGCGCGCCCGAGGCCGACCTCGACGCGCTGGACGCGGCCACCCCGGACGCGCTGCCGTCCGCGCTGGAGCGCACCGAGCCGTACCTCACCCACCCGGTCTTCCACGAGCACCGCAGCGAGACCGCGATGCTGCGCTACCTGCGCCGCCTCGCCGACCGCGACTACGCCCTGGACCGGGGAATGATCCCGCTCGGGTCGTGCACGATGAAGCTCAACGCGACCACCGAGATGGAGCCGGTCACCTGGCCGGAGTTCGGTGCCCTGCACCCCTTCGCGCCCGCCGAGCAGGCGGCCGGGTACCTGGAGCTCATCCACGGCCTGGAGGACCAGCTCGCCGCCGTCACCGGCTACGACAAGGTCAGCCTGCAGCCCAACGCGGGCTCCCAGGGCGAACTGGCCGGGCTGCTGGCGGTGCGCGCCTACCACCGTGCCAACGGCGACACCCAGCGCACGGTCTGCCTCATCCCGTCCTCCGCGCACGGCACCAACGCGGCCAGCGCCGTGATGGCCGGCATGCGCGTGGTGGTCGTCAAGACCAGCGAGGACGGCGACGTCGACGTCGCGGACCTGCGCGCGAAGATCGAGCAGCACCGCGACGAACTCGCCGTGCTGATGGTGACCTACCCCTCCACGCACGGCGTGTTCGAGGAGCACATCACCGAGGTGTGCGCCGCCGTCCACGACGCGGGCGGCCAGGTGTACGTCGACGGCGCCAACCTCAACGCGCTGGTCGGCCTGGCCCAGCCGGGCCGGTTCGGGGCCGACGTGTCCCACCTGAACCTGCACAAGACGTTCTGCATCCCGCACGGCGGCGGCGGCCCCGGCGTCGGCCCGGTGGCCGTGCGCGCCCACCTGGCACCGCACCTGCCCAACCACCCGCTCCAGCCCGAGGCCGGCCCGGCCACCGGTGTCGGCCCGATCGCGGCGGCGCCCTGGGGCTCGGCCGGCATCCTGCCGATCTCCTGGACCTACGTCCGGCTGATGGGCGCCGAGGGGCTCAAGAAGGCCACGCAGGTCGCCGTCCTCAGCGCCAACTACGTCGCCAAGCGGCTGGAGCCGCACTACCCGGTGCTCTACACCGGCCCCGGCGGGCTGGTCGCCCACGAGTGCATCATCGACCTGCGGCAGCTCACCAAGGAGACCGGGGTGACCGTCGACGACGTCGCCAAGCGGCTCATCGACTACGGCTTCCACGCCCCGACGATGTCCTTCCCGGTGGCCGGCACGCTGATGATCGAGCCCACCGAGAGCGAGGACCTGGCCGAACTCGACCGGTTCTGCGACGCGATGGCCGCCATCCGGCGCGAGATCGACAAGGTCGCCGAGGGCCGGTGGCCGGCCGAGGACAACCCGCTGCGCGGCGCCCCGCACACCTCCGCCGTCCTGGCGGGGAAGTGGGAGCACGCCTACACCCGGCAGGAGGCGGCCTTCCCGGAGGGTGTGAAGGCCGCGGACAAGTACTGGCCGCCGGTGCGCCGCATCGACGGCGCCTTCGGCGACCGCAACCTGGTCTGCTCCTGCCCGCCGCCGGAGGCGTTCGAGGGCTGACAGGGCAGGCGCCTTCCCGGCGCCGCCGTCCGGGCCCGGGTCCGCGCCGCCCTCCGGGGCGTCCGGGGCCGGGCCCGCAGCGTGTCCGCCATGCCCGGCCCCGGGCAGGGCTCCAGCCGGTCCCCCCACGAGCGGGGGACCGGCTGGAGTCCCGCGACCCGGGTGGACGTCCCGGCCCGCGGCCGGGTGCCCAACGGAACGCCCGGCGCGCACCGGCGGGGGTCGGGCCTCAGGCCGCCGTGGTGACGCGCCCGGCGGAGACCGGGCGGTGCGGCGCGATGATCTTGCCGTCCGGCAGCAGCTCGCCGGTGTCCTCGAAGACCAGCACGCCGTTGCACAGCAGGCTCCAGCCCTGCTCCGGGTGGTGGGCGACGATCGCGGCCGCCTCCCGGTCGGAGCACTCGGCTGTGGGGCACTGCGGCTGGTGGTTGCACATGGTGTGTGTGGTCTTTCGCTGCGAGAGGCCGACGGCGCTTGCGCCCGCCTCGCCTGAGTGGTTCATCTGCTCCCCCGTCTCGTGGTGCGGCGCTCCCAGTGTTGCCCCGCGGCGCTCGCTCCGCAGGTATTTCACCGATGCGATCCCCTTTAGGGCACGACGCGTCACCCGCGCGGGCGGTTGCGTACACTCAGCGGCTCCCTCCCCTCCGAACGGGAGGGGAGGGAGCCGCTGTGCGCGCGGTCCGGCGCCTTCGCACCAAGCCCTCGGCCGACGCCGCTCGCGACCGATCTCGACCGCTCGCGGCCGTTCGTGACCGCCCGCGTGCTCAGGCGGGCGAGCCGGCCAGCGGAGGCGGCGCCAGCCACACGCTGAGCACCGGGGCGAGCTCCACCATCCGGTAGACGCGGTGCGCGGCGATCCCCGGCGGGGCCGGGGCGAGCGGCACCAGAAGGTCGGCGGGGTCCGGCTGGGCCGTCGCCGCGTCGGTGCGCGGCACCGTGTGCAGCCACAGCGCCATCATGTACATCGACGGCACCGACAGCAGATGCGGCTGGTAGGTGTCCGGCAGCGCGTCCGCCTGCCCCAACGCCCGTTCCGTGGACGCCAGGTAGGGGCCCTCGGCGAACCGCGAGAACACCCAGCCGTCCGCCGTCAGGACGGTCTCGCCCGCCGCCACCACGACCGCGCCCGACCGGATATGGAAACGCCAGCCGGCCAACCGCGCCTGGGGCAGCCCGCCGGGGACCGACGCCGGCTCGAACACGTGCACCGGCAGCGGATGGTCGGCGTCGAGCGGACCCTCCGCGGTACGCAGTGCGGGCGTCCTCGCCTCCCGGACGGCGGAGGGGGAACTGAGCGCGGCCAGGACGCTCAGCAGTGCGGGTGCGGGTGCTGGGGGCACAATCAGCGGCATGATGTCGCCTCTCACTGGAGACACGTGGTGCGGGGCGCAGGCGGGGCGGGTGGCGCGGTGATGCGGAGGGGTGCCGCAGAAAAGCGGCGTCGCGCGGCGTCGCGCGCAGAGGTGCGGCGTGGTGCGGCGTCGCGCGGGGTGGTGCGGCGTGGTGCGCGGTTCTGGCCAGGGTGAGCCGGGGTGAGCGGGTCGAGCCGGGGCTGGGTCCGGTTCGCCCTGGGGCGACCGGGGGGATGGTGGCGGCGCTTGCGGACGGCTTGCGGACGGTTGCGGTCAGTACCGTGCGAGGGTTACTGCTCAATCCCGTTCCGCGGCGGCGGACTTCATCCGCCTGGTGTGCGAAGTTTATACGAACTTTGTTCGGTCCGTGTTTCGCCTAGCAGTCGCCGGCATTACCGGCAAGACGATGACGCGCCGTTCTCACCGGACTTCCGGACGGTATTCCAGCAGCGTGCGGAGTGCGTGCTGCGAATGTGCACGGGCTGTGGACGGCCGAAAATGATCGGTGGTCGCGGCGGTGAATTGCCACCGGCCAGTCAGGTGGAATGTGCTACTGGAACATGCCCGTCGCGTTCCGCCGCCCCCAGCGTATCGGGTACGGCCCCCGGCCGATGCGTTATGGATCAGCCGGGCGGGGCATCCTCCGGTGAGGACGGCTCGCCGAGGCCGTTCGCACCAGCCCTTCCAGCGGTTCGCGGGCACGGTCCGCCGGACCGGTTCCACCGCGCGGGCGGTGTCCGCGGCGCTGGTGCACGCCGTTTCAGGGAAGGATGCCTCGATGGGGCAGATGGTCACGGCCGGGGCATTCGACCTGGCTGACCGCAGGATGTACCGGCACAAGCTCCGGCAGTGTCTGGAGGGACTGGAGCGACTGCTGGACGAGAAGCGGTTCGATCGCGCCCGCAATCTCATGGGCCTTGAGATCGAATTGAATCTCGCGGATTCCGACGGGCTTCCCCGGATGATGAACGAAGAGGTCCTGGAGCGCATCGCGAGCCGTGATTTCCAGACCGAGCTGGCGCAGTTCAACATCGAGGTGAACATCGCCCCGCACCCGCTTTCCGGCCGTGTCATGGACCGGCTCGCCGAGGAACTGCGCACCGGGCTCGGGTACGCGGACCGGATGGCCGGCGAGGTGGGCGCCCGCATCGTCATGGTCGGCATCCTGCCGACCCTCCAGGCCCAGGACCTGGTCAGCGCGAACCTCTCCCGCGCCGACCGCTACACCCTGCTCAACGAGCGCATCCTGGCGATGCGCGGCGAGGACATCACGCTGGACATCAAGGGCGTGGAGCACCTGGTGTACACCTCCGCGTCCATCGCCCCCGAGGCCGCGTGCACGTCGACGCAGATGCACCTCCAGGTCACACCGGGCAGGTTCGCGGACGTGTGGAACGCCGCCCAGGCCATCGCCGGCGCGCAGATCGCGGTCGGCGCCAACTCGCCGTTCCTGTTCGGGCGCGAGCTGTGGCGCGAGACCCGCCCGCTGCTGTTCCAGCAGGCCACCGACACCCGGCCGGAGGAGCTGCGCGCCCAGGGAGTCCGGCCGCTGACCTGGTTCGGCGAGCGGTGGGTCGACTCGGCCACCGACCTGTTCGCCGAGAACGTCCGCTACTTCCCGGCGCTGCTGCCCATCTGCGACGAGGAGGACCCGCTGCGGGTGCTCGACGAGGGCGGGGTGCCGAAACTCCACGAGCTGAACCTGCACAACGGCACCATCTACCGCTGGAACCGGCCGGTGTACGGGGTCGTCGACGGCGTGCCGCACCTGCGGGTGGAGAACCGGGTCATGCCCGCCGGCCCCACCGTCGCCGACGTGCTGGCCAACGCCGCGTTCTACTACGGGCTGGTGCGGGCGCTGTCCGACACCGCGCGGCCGGTGTGGCAGCGGCTGCCGTTCGGCGTCGCCGCCGAGAACTTCGACGCCGCGTGCCGTGACGGCATCGGCGCCGTCCTCCGGTGGCCGCGCGGCCGCGGCACCCCGGTGGAGGTGCCGGCGGTGGAGCTGGTCCTGGACGAGCTGCTGCCGCTGGCCGCGGCGGGACTGGACGCCTGGGGCATCGACCGCGGCGACCGCGACCTCTACCTCGGCATCATCGAGCAGCGCTGCCGGCGTCGGACCAACGGCGCCGAGTGGCAGGCCCGCACCTTCCACCACTACATGGACCGCGGCCTGGACCGGCGGGCCGCGCTGGCCGCCATGACGCAGCACTACCGGGAGTACTCCGCGGGCGGCGACCCCGTGCACACCTGGCCGACACCGTCCTGATCGGCGGGCGGGCCGCTCCGGTCCCGCGAGCGGCCCGCTCAGCCCTCCGGAACGCCCCTGCTGACCCCGGGTCCCCACCGCCGCGCCGGGCGGCGCGCGACCACCACGACCGCGCGCCCCGGCGCGTCCGGCGGGCGCCCGCGCACGGTGTTCCCAGGTACGTCGCATAAGCTCGCCCGGCGCACCCGGCAGGCCCCGCCGCGAGCGGGGCGGGTGCGCCGGCCGGGCCGCGGGCGGACATGATCGTCGCACCGTGCCCCGGACGTATCGTGTCCCTCAGCAGGGGGAGACACGGGCGCAGGGGCGGGCGCGGGCCGCCGCGGGACGAGAGCACGGGAGGACCGCGTGCAGGCGCAGGTACAGCAGGACGTCGAGGCGCCGTCGCCCCTCCCGGAGCGGATGCTGCGCAGTGAGACGCTGATCGTCCTGGCGCTGTCGCTGGGCGCCAGCGGGATCTCCGCCGTGATCAGCTTCATCGGCTCGGTGACCCGTCCCGGAGCGCTGAAGAACCAGGCGGCGACCCTCGTCGGCTCCCAGGCCCCCGGCCGCCCGTGGCTCGACCTCGCGTGGCAGGTCTTCGCCATCGCCACCGCGCTGGCCCCGGTCGCGCTCGTCGCCCACCTGCTGGCCCGGGAGCGGGTCGGCATGCCGGCGATCGGCTTCGACCGCCGCCAGCCGGGTCGCGACCTGGCCCGGGGCGCGGTGATCGCGGCGGTGATCGGCGGCACCGGCCTGGCGTTCTACCTGGGCGTGCGGGCCGCGGGCTTCAACCTCACCGTCGTACCCGAGTCGCTGCCCGCCGTGTGGTGGCGCATCCCGGTACTGATCGCCTCCGCCGTGCAGAACGCGGTCCTCGAAGAGGTCATCGTCGTCGGCTACCTGCTGCGGCGACTGGACCAGCTGGGCTGGAGCCCGCGCGCCTCGCTGGCCGGCAGCGCGGTACTGCGCGGCTCGTACCACCTCTACCAGGGGCTCGGCGGCATGGTCGGGAACATGGTGATGGGCACGGTGTTCGTGCTGCTCTACCGGCGCTGGGGCCGGATCGGCCCGCTGGTCGCCGCCCACTCGCTGATCGACTCCGTGGCCTTCGTCGGCTACGCGCTGCTGGCCGGCAAGGTCGGCTGGCTGCCCACCGGCTGAGCGGCCGCGCCGCCCGCCTCCCCTTCCCGCCCCGACGTCCGCTCGCGTCCACCGACGCTCAGCCCCCCGGCGTCCGCTCACACCGACCGATGCCCCCCGATGTCCCCCCGACGTCCGCTCACGTCCACCGATGCCCCGCAGACGTCCGCGCCGCTACGGCACCGCGTGCAGCTCGCCGTCGATCACGGTCACCGCGCTGCCGGACAGCTCCACCCGGTCGCCGCGCAGCCTGGTGCGGACGAAGCCGCCGCGGGCCGACGCCTGGTAGCCGGTCAGCTCGGTACGGCCCAACCGCTCGGCCCAGAACGGCGCCAGCGCGGTGTGGGCGCTTCCCGTCACCGGGTCCTCGTCGATACCGACGGAGGGGAAGAAGCCGCGCGAGACGAAGTCGTACCCGGCTCCCGGGTCGGCCGCCGCGGCTGTGGCGATCACGCCGCGCCGCGAGACGCGGGCCAGCCCGGCGAAGTCGGGGGCCAGCGCGCGCACTGCCGCCTCGTCCGCCACCTCGACCAGCAGGTCGCCGCAGTCCGGCCCGGTGTCCAGGACCGTCAGCGGCTCGGCGCCGAGCATCGCGGCCAGGCCCTCGGGCGGCTCGGCCGGGCTCAGCGGCGCGGCGGGGAAGTCCAGGGTGACCGTGCCGTCCCCGGCGGTCGTGGCCGTCAGCACACCCGCGCGGGAGTAAAAGCGCACCGGGCCGGAGGCCGCCCCGGTCGTCCGCAGCACGTGGGCCGTCGCCAGGGTGGCGTGCCCGCACAGCCCCACCTCGGCGGTCGGGGTGAACCAGCGGAGCGCGTACTCGCCCGCGCCCTCGACGCCGCCGCCCGGCACGGGGTGCGCGAACGCCGTCTCCGAGAGGTTGAGCTCCGCCGCCACCTGCTGGAGCCACCCGTCCGCGGGGAAGCCGCCCGCGTCCAGCAGCAGCACGCCGGCCGGATTGCCGGCGAAGGGGCGGTCGGTGAAGGCGTCGACCATGCGAATGCGCATGCGGCGAGGGTACGCGAGCCCGGCCCCGCGGGTGGGCGGTTGTCCGCTCCGCACAGCCCGTCCGCCGCGGACAGCCGCGCCGGCGCCCGCCGCGCGTCCGTGGCACGCGGTCTCCCGTTGCCGGCGGGGGACCGGGCCGGACGGACGCGGCGGGCGCCGACGTCAGCGATCGGGCGCAACCCACCTCCGCCGTCAGGCGTGTTGGGGCGCCTCGTCCTTCAGCGTCGTCCTGATCTGCTCGCGCAGCTCCGGTGTGTTCTCGTGGCCGTGCACGGACGCGGCGTGTTCACCGGCCGCGCGCACCACCTCGTCCTCTTCCCCGGAGATCGCAAGCGTGCAGTTCGATTCGCTCGGCATTTCCCGGCAGTCGACGACCTTCCGCATGACGCACCTCCTCGTGCACCACCCAGCCTATGTCCGTTCGACGGATCGCGATCGGCCGGAGGCGCCCTGCCCGCGCCCGCCCCCGGGGATCTGCTCGGGGACCCGTGCGGGCCGGGGGAGTTGGCCGGAGCCGCGAATTGACCGGGCCGCCAAAAGCTGACTAGCGTCAGAGAATGCAGGCTTCGCAGATCTCCCAGGTGCGCCGGTTCAACCGCGCCGTCACCGAGCGCATGGGTGTGCTCCAGGACCGCTACCTCGGCCGCGACCGGCCCTACGGGGAGGCCCGGCTGCTGTGGGAGGTGGGCGAGGAGGGCCGCGACGTGCGGTCGCTGCGCGAGCGGCTGGGGCTCGACTCCGGCTACACCAGCCGGCTGCTGCGGGCACTGGAGGACGACGGGCTGGTGACCGTCGAGCCGCGCGCCGAGGACCGGCGCACCCGTACCGTCCGCCTCACCGAGGCGGGCCGCGCGGAGTGGGCGGCGCTGGAGGAGAGCAGCGACGCGCTGGCCGCCGAACTGCTCACCCCGCTCAGCCCGGAGCAGCGGACCCGGCTGGCCGGCGCCATGGCCGACGTCGAACGCCTGCTGACCGCCTCGCTCGTCACCCTGGAGCCGGTGGCCCCCGACCACCCCGACGCCGAGTGGTGCCTGCGCCGCTACTTCGCCGAGCTCCAGGGGCTCTTCGACACCGGCTTCGACCCGGCCCGCAGCCTGCTGCCCGACGCGGGCGAGCTCAAGCCGCCGAACGGGGTGTTCCTGCTCGCGCGGCTGCACGGCGAGCCCGTCGGCTGTGCCGGCCTCAAGCTGCCCGCGCACGCGCCGGCCGAGATCAAGCGGATGTGGGTCGCCCCGGACGCCCGGCGGCTCGGCCTGGCCCGCCGCTTCCTGCGCGAGCTGGAGGCCCGCGCGGTCGACCACGGCCGGCTGCTGCTGCGACTGGACACCAACCGGGTGCTCGACGCCGCCGTCGCCCTCTACCGCGCCACCGGGTTCGAGGAGGTGGCGGCCTTCAACGACGAGCCCTACGCCCACCACTGGTTCGAGAAGCGCATCGGACCGTCCGCCCGTCCGGCGGCCGAGGCGTAGGGGAGTCATCCAGGGGGCGGCCCCGGCGGGGTTCATCCGGCGGGCGGCTCCGGCAGCGGCCGTTCCGGGGCGGCCCGCCGCCGTACCACCGCCCCGGCCGCGGCCAGGGCGACGGTGGCCGCACCCGAGGCGGTCAGCACCCCTCGGGGACCCAGCGCGGCGGTGAGCGGGCCGCCGAGGGCCGTTCCGAGGGCGCGGCGGTGAGCAGGGCCGCGGCCCGGGCCGCCAGCACCGCGGTGAGCTGGCGGGGCGGCGTGCGGTCCTGGAAGAGGGTCAGGGTCAGCGCGGTGAACGGCCCGTAGACGAGACCGCCGAGAGCGAAGCAGACGACGGTGACCGCCACCGGGGCGCCCGCACCGAAGGGCAGCAGCGCCAGGCCCCACCCGGCGACGATACCGAGGGCGGCCGGCCACAGCGGCAGCCGCCGCAGGGCACCGCCGGCCAGGCCGCCGAGCACGGCTCCCGCGCCGAACAGCGTCCAGTACAGGCCCAGCAGGGAAGCGCCCGCGTGCAGGTCCTGGGTGACGTGCAGGGGCAGTGCCACCTCGACAGGGCCGTAGAGGGCGTTGAAGCACCAGGTCAGGGCCAGAATCCCGAGCAGTTCGGGGCGGCGCCTGAGCAGCGCCCCGCCGCCCGACGGCCGCCCCTCCGCCGGGTCGGCGCCGGACTCCCGGACGGCTGCGGCGCACCGCTTCGCGGCGTCCCGTCCGCCATCGTGCTCGTGGCCGCCGCAACCGTCCCGCCGGCCCAGCCGCCCCACCTGGAGGGCCAGAACGGCGAAGCTCAGCGCGTCCGCGCCGATCAGCCAGACCGGCCCGACCGCCGCCACCAGCAGCCCGGCCAGTGCCGGCCCGGCCACGACGGAGGCCGAGGCGCTGGCGCCCACCAGCGAGTTCGCCGCGAGCCGGTGCTCGGGCGGCAGCATACGGGCCAGCAGCGCGTACTTGCCGGCGCCGCCCCAGGCGTGCAGCACCGACGAGGCCGCCAGCAGCGCCACGTACACCGCCGGGTGCAGCACTCCGGCGGCGCGGGCCAGCGGCACGCACCCCAGGAGCAGGGCCCGCAGCCAGGCGTCGGCGGCCAGCAGCCGCGGCGCGGGGAAACGGCGCAGCAGCGGGCCGAGGACGAGCGCGCCCAACGCCCCGGGCAGCGCGTACGCGGCCACGGCGGCGCCCACGAACAGCCCCGACCGCCCCTGCGGCGCCAGCTGGAGCGCCAGCCAGGGGACGGCGACGACGCTCATACCGTCGCCGAGGTCGGAGGCGGCCAGCGCCGGCACCAGCCGCCGGAAACCGGCCGAGGCGAGCAGCGGCCGGTACGCCTCGGGGAGCCGGAACCGGGGCCGCGGTGGCCGGCGGGCCCGCGGTGGGGAGAGGGTCACCGTCGAAGGCTGGCAGTTCAACCGCCCTTGAAGTCAAGGGGGATGGCGTCTCCCGGTGCGGTGCGCCGGCCTCCTGGCCAGGGCGCTGCCTCATCGGGACGCGCCGCCGCCGGTTCCCGGCAGGCCGGAGCCGCTCCCTGAGGGACCTGCCGGGCCGGCGTCCCCGGCGGGCGCGGCTGCCGGCCTCCAGCCGGGTCCAGCCGTCGACCTCCACCGCGCGCGGCTCCTCCGGCCACAGGTACGCGCGCCCGTCGGCGACCAGTCGGCGGGGCCCCCTCGGATGGCGGGGCGCGGAGCCGAGGGTGCGCGGCCCGGCGGGCGAACTCCGGCGAGACGGGCAAGGCGGTCGTCGAACCCCGGTGGGACCGGCCGGTGCCCGACGGGAGGACCGGGAGGGCCAGGTCGACGAAGGCAGGACACATCCTGACCCGTCGCAAGTGATCTGGTTCTTGACCATGCCCGTGACCTGCGGCGACCAGATGGATTGAGATGAGGAGGAGTCGAAAATCTCAGCTGATGTGGTCCAGGTTCAGCGAATCGACCGATGTTGTCCTGTGCCCCGGCTGACTGTCCTCGACGGGCCCGCCCAGCCGCTGTCCGGTGTCAGTGGCAAGCGGCAGACTGCGCGCATGAATGATGCCCTTGAATCTGATCGCAGTGACCGCGCTGAGCTGGCTTGGGTCAGCTCGATGGGCGGTCCGTTGATCGTGGTCCCCGAGTCCTGCGTTGGCGCATGGGGCGGGTGCACGGAGGAGGGAGCCGTCCTGGGCGAGGACGGTGGCCGTGATGATTATGACCGGGCTTGCGAGGTCGACGACTGGGCTGGCGTGATCGCCGTGCGCGCGGAGGCTGCGACGGCGCTTGTCTTGGCCGATGAACCCGCGATGACGTGCTTCCTGTCGGAGGAGTTGGTCTTCGTGCGATGGCTGGCTGCGGATTCGCAGGAAGAATTGCTCGCCGGAGCGGAAGCAGTCGTTGCCGACCCGGATACTCCATGGGAGGACGGCGGCTTGTGGGTCACTGATGGCCCGGCGGTGCTGATGGACTCGGCCGTGGCCGGCGCGGATCTCGGAGTGGAGTATCCCGGTGGTGGCCGGCCGGAACAGGCTCCCGTGCAGCTTTCGGCAGGTCGGTGGAGGGTCCGCGCTGTCCATACGAAGAACGAGTTCGCGTGGGTCGGCGTGGTGCAGCTTGTTGCCGAGGATGGCTCGGTCTGAAGGCTGGTATCCCGCGCCATTCATACTTCGATGGCACATGCTGAGAGTTTGGTGTCGCAGGACAGACGTTCGCGGTAGGCCCTCTGGTGACAGCGGTGAGAGCAGGTTCGCCGCTGTGCGTAGCTATTCAGATGGTCCACCGCAGGGTCTGACCGACGATCAATTCGCAGATGCCGCGAAGACGGTGCGCGCGGGTGCCGGGCATCTTGGGGACGACATCGTCGTGCAGGGAAGCCGAGCCGCTGGCACTGCGCGACCTGATTCGGACATCGACTTGGCCATCAGGGTATCGCCTGAGCGATTTGACGAGCTGATTCAAGAACGCTTCGGGTCGCCGAACCCGGGCAGTGCGAAGGAGCGCACGATGATGTGGGCGATGGACACCGGCAAGATCCAGGCCGGTGAGGCTGGGGTCAGCGGGATTCGGAGATCTTTGGAAGCGCAGCTTGGTATGGATGTAGACCTGTCGGTGATCCGACAGAGCGGCCCGTTCGACAACCCACCCTTCATCGAGGTTCCCTGATCATGGCTGACGACACACACCAGTTCTGCAAGATCTTTCTTCGTTCGGCGGAGCTGCTGGAGATCATGGCGATGCTGGCTGAACTCCTGGGAGGCGAGTTCCAGCGCCGAAGCATGCAGCTCACCGAATTGATGGTGGACGTGTTGAAGAACCCTGACGCGGGGATGAACGAAGATTTCGTCTGCTGGCCGACGTTCGTGGAGATCGAGGCCGACACCGACGCCACCAACGAGTGGGTCGCAGGGACCGCCGCAAGGGTTATTACGGCGATGTGGGGTGCGGGTATCCCCGCGGTGGCCGCATGCTCCTTCGAGGACGAGCTGCCATGGCGCGGCGGGATCGCCCGGCTCGATCCGTGAAGAGGCCACAACCGCGAGACCGGCTCGCGACCAGAGCTGACTTCTCCACGGACGGGGAACAGTTCACCAAGTCAAGTGGCGGTCGGCTGCGGTGGCAGCCAAGGCCCGTCGGTGAAGAGGCGGACGAGGGCGTCGAGGTGCTCGATGCCGTGTTTCGCGGCGGTGGACAGGTATGACCAGATGACGGCGAAGTCGGCGAGTCCGGCAAGGGTTCGCCAGCACCCCGAGACCCGCTGGCGGATCTTCGCCCCTCTTACTTCCAACTCGGCTGCGTTGTTGGTGAAGGGGATCGTCAGGTCGTGGATGAAGGCCAGGATCATGTCGCGGTGCTTGTCGAAGCGAGCTGCCAGGGTCAGGGTCCGCTGCTGGAGTGGGGTCCTGCCGGGGGTGTTGTCCGAGCGCATCGCCGCGATCGCGCCCGCGTAGCGGCAGCGGATCTCGGTGAGTTCCTGTTCTGAGAGCGCCTCGCGGCCGGCCCGGCGGGCTTCGTGGGTTGCCTTCAGGGCGAGGACCAGAGTGTTGGCCATCGCCTCGGTGCCCTGCTGGTGGCCGGGGTCGGCGTCGTGGACGGCCTTGAGGTCTCGAAGCGTGTGGGCGCCGCACCAGACGTGGACGGCGTCGACGAGGTGGGTGTAGCCGCCGTAGCCGTCGCGGACCAGGATCCCGGCGAAGCCGTCGAGGATCTTCCCGGCGTCGATGTCGGCGATGCCGCGTCCTCCGACGTGCATGGCGGTGAACGTGTCGTCGCAGGCCACGTGCAGGTATGCGAGTTTCCCGGCGGACCGCGCGGTGGTCTCGTCCACGTGCAGGAGCCGGGCCCGGTGCAGGATCTGCTGGATGTGGGCCATGAACGGCTCCAGAGCGGCGGCGGCCTGGCGGCGGACGTTGACGAGCCAGCCGGTCGAGCAGTCGATGCCGGCCAGGTCCCGCAGCAGCCGCTTCGCGCGGCCGGAGGGCAGGTGATGGGCCATCACGGTGAGCACGGCCCGGGTCTTCACTCCCGGACCCCACTGCACCCGGCCGCTTGCGCCAGGGGGCGTCGGCCCGACGGTGACCGTGCCGCAGCACGGGCAGGTCTTGGAGATCACCCGGTACTCGGTGACCAGGGGCGGCGGGGGCGCGGCCACCTCGAACACCTGCCGCTTGGATACACCGAACACTGTGGCATCGGCCAGGTCGGTCCCACAGTTTCCGCACTCCGGTGGCGGGCGCTCGATCACCTCGTCCGGATCGGCGACCTGGCGGCGGGTGGCCCCGGGATCGCCGTGTTGCTTGCCCGGCTTGCGCCCGGACTTTCTCCGCATTGCCGACGCCTTCGGTGGCGGCTTGCGATACGGGCCGTCCGAGGACGGAGGCTGCGAGGAGTTCGAGGAGTCCCGGTTCAACCGGTCCTGGAGCTCGGCGACGCGAGCAGTCAGCTCCTCGATCCGACCAAGGGCCGTGACCAGCGCAGCGACCAACTCGCCGCGATCCAGCGCCTCCAGCCCCATATCCACAACATGCTCAACGATCCGGAACCTCGACCGTTACCGAGCCATGAGCCGGAGCCCGGGCGAGACGAACCCGCTCGCCACCCCATGTGAATAGCTACCGCTGTGCCTGGTTAGGGCCGAGGGGCAGTGCAGCTGAGCAGACCTCGCAGAGCCTTAGCGATGGCGGCGACGACAGTTCTGCTCCTTCAGCCAGGGATGCAACTGGGTGAGGCGGTGGTGCATTTCGCCAGCGGTATGCCCGCTGACGACACGGTTGGGAACACGTTCGGCGTTTCGAAGAGGGCCTTCCGGGCGGCAGGGGACGCTCGCAGATGGGACACAGGGGTGGTTCGGTTTCCTCGGCCTGGTCGGATCGTTCTGGGCGGCGTCGCTGTCGTTCGAGGTAGGCGTCCCGGCGGCAGCGCGATGAGCACAGGTGGCGGCGCCGTCCGGGTCGGATTCGCATGATCTCGCCGCACTGACTGCAGGGCACTCGCATCCACTCGCTGAGTGGGTGGCGTCTGCGGTATGCCTTCTGGCGGCAAGCCTGCGAACAGCGCAGTGCTTGACGTCCGAGGATGCCGAGCGGCGGCATGGCGGCGCCGCACTCTAGGCAGTGCCGGGTCTCCAGCGTGATCCGCAGGAAGTCCGGATCGCGGCCCGTGACGGCCGCCAGCCGCGACCAGCTCGGGATGCCTCGATGATCCGGCGGTTCGCAGAGAAACATCCGTAGATAGCCGGGGGTCAGGTGGTTGGCATGGGCGAGGCGGACGATGAACGACCGGACTCCTTCGCCGCCTCGCGGGCGGACCTGGACGGGCAACGGGCGGATATTTCCGCTGATCACGCTGCTTTCGATGATGCTCATGAGGCCGGTTTGGACTTCCGGGTCTCGGCTGCGCGGTCGAGTTTCACGTTCTGCAGGGACTTGCGGGTGATCTTCTCGGTGCCGTCCAGGATGGCGTCGAGGGCGGCCCCGCGGATGAGGTGGGACAGCGAGCCGATCATGCCGCCGGTGCGGTCGTGGAGGTAGTGGGCCAGCCCTTCCAGGGTTCCCGGCCGGTGGTGGTGCAGCCGCAGAGCTTCTTCGAGGGTGGTGACCAGGCCGGTCCACTCCTCGGTGCGGGGGAACGCGACGGTTTCGATGACTCCGAACCGGCTCGCGATCTGACGTCCCCGGGTGCCGTTGAACAGGCCATTTGCCTCCAGGTCGACTCCGGCATAGACGAAAGTGGCCGGGATGCGCTCGGAGAAGTACTTCAGGGTGTCGGAGACCTCGGCTCCGCTGCGGGTCGCGAGGGAGAGATTGTGCAGTTCGTCCACTTTACCGACCGCAGGAGCTCGTGAACCGGCTCTGAACTGCGACGATTCATAGACTACATGTCCGTGACGCTGGGTTGGGGCTCTTCGGTGTCGCCTGTTGGGGTGATTCTTTTAGTGGCTGTTTGCCGTGACACGGCCATGAGGAGGCGGGGGCGGCCCGTCGGGTTGCCCCCGCCTGCGGGGGCGTTCAGTATGCGGGGAATGCCCAGCCACCGGGGTAGAAGGGCTCGCGATCGGCGCGGAAGGCACGTGTGGCGCGGGCCAGTGTGCCGGGCCGCAGTTCCTGGACCAGGCCTGCGGCTGCGAGGGAGGCGAGCGTCGTGCCGCCCAGAAAGACAGCACCCAGCTCGGCCGAGGTCAGGTGCAGGTCTGCGGGGGCTTTCGTGCGCCCGCAGGTGACTGTGTCCCCCTCGGCCTGCAGCCGGTAGCGTCCGGTGTTCCAGGGGCAGACGTGGTCCTCGACGTCCAGGACCACGTCCAGCGGTGTCGAATAGCGGCGTCCAGCGAGGGCCCGGTCGACATCGACGAGCCGAACCCACAGCCGGTCGACCACGGTCGAGCGCACCGCCCGCGGTTCGGTCAGCAGGTGCGGCAACGCCTCATCCACGGCGGCCTCGTACTCGATCCACGGCACCAGGTCGATCCCGGCGAGGAAGTGCCACAGCGCGGCGTATGCCGACCGAGTGGCCGTCGCCAGCTCCACGAGCTGCACCGCGCTTGCGTTGTTGCCCAGGGCGTCCCGCGCGCTGTTGAGCCGGTAGAGCGCGTACCCGGTGGCGTCGCCGCCTGGGCTGTGGTGCACGGCGAATCGCAGCGATGTCGCTCCCCCGCGCGAGTGCGGCGCGTCGTTCAGCCGGCTGTTCCAGAACCGGTTGGTTCGGTCGGGCCAGCCGATTGAGCCGGTCCGGACCTGGTCGTAGACCTTCTCCATCAACGGCCGGGCTTCGTCGCGGCTCAGGAGCCGGATGGTCCCGTCGCCGAAGTCGATTCCGGGGCGGAAGTGCATGGCCCGCTTCTCGCACCGGAGCTGGTTGCCGCGCGTGGCGGGACCGTAGCCGAAGCGGCCGTAGATCGCGGCCTCAGAGGGACGCAGTGCGGCGATCGGCTCACCACCGGACTCGTGCAGGCCGGTGAGCTGCTTGCGCATCATCGAGGTGAGGATGCCGCGGCGCCGGTGGGTAGGGGCCACGCCGACCCAGGTGACGCCTGCGACCGGGAGCACGGCGCCGGGAACCGTGAGGGACCGGGGGTGGACGGCGGCGCCTCCCACAGGGGTGTCCCCGTCGAACGCGCCTATTGTGCGGTCCAGCTCGATGGTGGCGCGTTCGTTTGCGAGTTCCTCATCGGAGAGGTCACCGCCGTAGGTGTCAGTGACCATGCGGGCCCAGATGTTGAACTCGCTGTCGCTGACGGGGCGGAGGATATAGGGATCAGTCACCGAGCCTGTGTAGTGGACATCGGGCCGAAGCGCGATCGAATTATCCTCAAGGAAGCCGGTCTTGTCGGTCTGCGTGGTCATTGCTGGGCTCTTCGGTGAGTCGAGCCTCCAGATCCGCGACCCGGCGGTCCTGGAATCTGAGGTTGGATCGGGCGGCCTTGAGGCGTTCGTCGAAGGATCGGTTGTCGGTGGTGAGCTGGCGAACGCGCTGTTTGAGGGTGGTGTTCTCGGCGGTGATCCGCTGGATGGCTTCCTGGGTCCATTCGGCTTCCAAGTCGCGTACCTGGCCGAGTAGTTCGCCGATTCGGGTGCGCTGGGTGAGGATCTCGGCGTGGGCGGCTTTGAGGGCGTCCTCGGCGTTCAGGGCCCGCTGACGCCAGGTCGCCTCGCGTGCCTCGTCCTGGTCGGTGACCATCTGGCTCCGTCGTTCGCCGGCTTCGGCCATCGCGGTGGCGACTGCGGCTCTGGCGTCGGGGTGGTCGTAGAGGAAGGTGCGGGACACGTTGGCGCGGCGGGCGACGGCGGCGACGCTGATCTGGGTCTTCTCGCGGCGGAGCCGGGTGATGGCGTCGCGGACTCGTCCGAGGGCGGCGTCGGTGCTGCGGTGGCGGGCGGCCAGGGCGGGGGCCGTGCGCGCGTCGGGGACGGTGGTCGTCACGCGCATTGCTCCTGTTCGTCGGTGGTGTCGTCGGCCTGGTCCTGCTCGTCGCCGGCGGCTGCCTCGGCGAGGTCGGCGGCTCGGAGTTGCACAGACCTCCGCGGTGAACGCGAAGACCTCAGCGGCCTCCTCATCGACGAGACCCTCCGGCCGGACATCGACCACCACACCGGTGCCATCGGCCAGCCGAGCGAAGTAGTCCGGAGTGTGCTGACGATCCCGATCGCCATCCCACCAGGACAGGCAGAACGGCTGCGAGGCCAAGGCCACCACCGCAGGGTCGAAGTCCAGGGCCATCGCGGCATCCCGCTCGACCCACGACTCGTAACCCACCAGGTCACGCGAGGACGCCGCCCAGTACTCACCCGTGAAGTTCTTCTGCCCCTCGAACGCGATGAACCTCCTAACCGGGGCAGCACGCTCGAAGGGCTCGTCCCAGCAGCGGGCCAGTGACCCCAGCCGTCCGACCCCGTCGACGCCGACGAAACCCACCTGCACGTCCGACACGTACTCCCATGCGGACCCCGACCTCACCGGCTCGCTCACGGCCACCTCCCCCGACGCTCTCGCTGTCAGCGTCGGCCACCCGAAACGCGGCCATGCCCCGGAGCCACAAGCCATCACCCCATCGAGCGACCACCCGTTCCGTACACCGTGAGAACCAGATCACTTGAGACCACAAACGAACCGGACCAGATCACCTGAGACAGGGGCCAGGTCGACGAAGGCAGGACAACATCCGCGCAGGTCGGAGGCTGTTGTCAGCCGATCGGTTCCGATATATCGTTGAGGTATCGCGAAAGATCTACGAAAGAAGGAGCGACATCATGCACTCCCACGGAAACGGACATGGACACGGCCCGGCGGACGCACACCCGCACGGGCACCACGGACCCTGCGGCGGCGGCCCGCACGGGTGGGGCGAGCGGGACGGGCGCCGCGCGGCGTTCGGGCCGTTCGGGCCGCCCTTCGGCGGCGGCGGGCCGTTCGGCCCCGGCGGCGGACGGGGGCGCGGCGGGCCGCGCGGACGGGCCAGGCGCGGAGACGTGCGGGCCTCGATCCTGGCGCTGCTCAAGGACCGCCCGATGCACGGCTACGAGATGATCCAGGAGATCGCCGAACGCAGCGGCGGCGCGTGGAAGCCCAGCCCCGGCTCGGTCTACCCGACGCTGCAGCTGCTGGAGGACGAGAGCCTGATCGCCAGCGAGAGCGAGGGCGGCAAGAAGCTCTTCGCCCTCACCGACACCGGCCGCGCCGAGGCCGACGCCGGGCCCGAGGCGCCCTGGGAGGACGCCGGGCGCGGCGTCGACTGGGACGCGCTCAACGAGGTCAGGAAGGCCGGCGGGGGGCTGATCGAGGCGTTCCGCCAGGTGTGGGCCACCGGTACGCCCGAGCAGCGCGAGCGTGCCCTCAAGGTGGTCAACGAGGCCCGCAAGCGGCTCTACCTGATCCTCGCCGACGAGGACGAGGGCTGAAGCAGCCCGCCGGGGCTGCCGGGACCGCCCGGCTGTCCCCGACCCGCCACGGCCCCGCTGTACGCCGCACCGAGCGCGTACGGCGGGGCCGCGTCACGCCCGCGTCATGCCCGCGCGGACATCGGCCCGCGCACCCGGGACCCGGTCCCGGTGCCGCCCGCCCTACCTGCGCGGCCCGCTGGAGCCGCGCACCAGCAGCCGCGTCGGCACGATCCGCGGCGGCTCCGGCGCGGGCTCCGGCTCCCGCCGCCCCGCCGAGGGCCCCGCGTCGAGCAGATCCCGCAGCGCCGCCACCGCGGCCTCGCCGAGCGCGCGCTGGTCCTGCGCCACCGTGGACAGCGCCGGCCGGACCAGCGAGGCCGCGTCGATGTCGTCGAAGCCCACCACCGACAGGTCGCCGGGGACGGTGAGCCCCGCGTCCGCGGCGGCGTGCATCGCCCCGATCGCCATCTGGTCGCCCGCGGCGAAGATGGCCGTCGGCGGTTCGGGCAGCGCCAGCAGCCGCCGACCGGCGGCCTCCCCGCTGGCCAGGAAGAAGTCCCCCTCCACCACGTACTCCTCCGGCACGCCGAGCCCCAGGGCCGCGCACGCCCGCCGGTAGCCGGCCAGCCGCTCCGCGGCCGGCGGCAGGTGCAGCGGCCCGGTCACCGTGGCGATCCGGCGGTGCCCCAGGTCGTACAGGTGCCGTACGGCCGCCTCCGCGCCGGCGGCGTTGTCGGAGCTGACGCGGACGGTGAGCGGACCGGTGTAGGAGGTGTCGATGCCGGCGCACGGCACCGTCGAGGCGGCCAGCGTGCGCAGGCAGTGGTCGTCCGGGGGAGTGGTCAGCATGATCACGCCCTCCAGGTTGTGCCGCCGCACCGCCTGCACGTAGGCGGTGTCGGGCTCGTGCGGGGCCGCCGTGGTGAGCAGCATCAGGTGGTAGTCGGCCTCGGACAGGGCCGCGCGCACCGCGGTCAGCAGCCCCAGCAGGAACGGGTTGTGCAGCCCGCGCGCCTCCTGCCCGCTGTCCCAGATCAGTCCGATGGTGTCCGAGCGCCTGCGGACCAGCGTGCGGGCCGGCTCGTTGGGGGCGTAGCCGAGTTCGCTCGCCAGCCGGCGTATCCGCGCGCGGGTGGCCTCGCTGACCTCGGCCCGGTCGTTGAGCGCCCGGGAGACCGTCGCGGTCGACACCCCGCTGCGGCGGGCGAGTTCGCGGATGTTCACACAAGACCCGTTCTGCGTGATCGGACACGGACGGCGGCACCCGGCGCGTGACGCTCTGGGGCAAGCGTGCGCCAAAACGGCGCACGCGTACAGCCTTGACGGTCGCAGAGATCCCGAGCGGGGATTCCGGCCGGTCGGGACGTTCACGGCATCCGCCGGTCGCCCGCACGGGGAACCGCCCCGTGAGGGAACGGAGTTCCTCGCGGTTCTCGGCAGTCTCGGCCGCCGAGCGCACCCGTGAGCACGGCGCAGCCCGGCGCGGGACGTCGCCGACTCCGGTGCCGGAGCCGGTGGCCTGGTGTGCCGGTGTACGTCGTCGAAGCGGTCCGGCGACGTACTCGCGCACGGTCACGCGGGGCGTGCCGCCGATCGCCCCTGCACCCCACCACAGGGCCCGGCATCACCGGCGGCACCGGCGGCAACCGCGGTTCCGGGCCGGGTCCGGGCGGGCTCCGGGCGGGTCGTACCGCCCGGGACCGGCCGTTGTGCGGTGGGATGGGAGCGCGAGGCCCGCCCCGCCGCCCCGCCGCCCGGAACAGGGACGGTGGGCTGGATCGGGGGGACCGGGCCGGAAGTGATCGGGCGAGCGGAACGGAAGGCGGGACACGTGGCCGGCAGGCACGACGGCGGAGCACCGGACGACGCGCGGCGGCGGAGGGCGGCCGGGCCGGCGGCAGGCGTAACGGCCCGGGCCGCCGCCTCCGGGGGCGGAGCCGGCGTACGGCCGGCCGGCGACCGGGCGCCGGACGAGGCACTGCTCGCCAAGGCGCGGGCCGCGCCCGTCCTGGCCGGCCCGCTGCCGTCCTTCGACCCGCGCACCGCGCCCGCCTCCCCCGGTGACCTGTTCGCCGCCTGGCTGGAGCAGGCCCTGGACGACGGGGTGCCCGAGCCGCACGTCATGACGCTCAGCACCGCCTCGGCCGACGCCGTCCCGGATGCCCGGGTGCTGGTGCTGCGCGGCATCGACACCGCGGCCTGCGCCTACGCCTTCGCCACCGACACGCGCAGCCCGAAGGCGGCCGACCTCGCCGCCAACCCGAGAGCGGCGCTCAGCTGGTACTGGCCCGCGCACGGACGCCAGATCCGGATGGCCGGGCGGGTCGAGGTCCGCGGCCCCGAGGCGACCCGGCGCGACTTCCTCGGGCGCGGCCCGCACGCTCGCGCCGCCGCCTTCGCCGGACCGATGAGCGCGCCGCTGGCCGGGCCCGAGGAGTACGAACGCGCCATGGCGGAGGCGCGCGGCACCGTAGCCGCCGAGCCGGAGCGGGTGCCGGCCACCCACGTGCTGTACCAACTGCGCGCCGAACGGGCGGAGTTCTGGCAGGCCGACCCGCCCCGGTTCCACCTGCGCCTGCGCTATACCAGGGACGCCGCCACGGACGCGTGGGACCGCGACCTGCTCTGGCCCTGAACCGCCGCCGCGCGGCGGGCCGGCGTCGGCGGTGCGGCGGCTCCGAGCACCGTCCGCCGACCCGTGAGCCCGGCTGCCGGCCCCGCGAGCCCCGCCCGCAGCCGCCCGCCCCGCCTGCCCGCCTGCCTGCCCGCCCGCCCCGCCTCGGCGGAGGCGCCAAGGGAGCTGACCGCACGCGGGGTTGACGGGAGCCGCTACGGTGGGGGCGTGCACGCGACGGTCCTTTCGCCTCCCGCCGCCTGACAGGCGGGCGGCGCGCAGCTGATCGGTGCCGGAGGTGAGGCCGAGGCCCGGCCACCCCCGGCGGTGCGGCGCTGCCCGCAGACGGTGACGTCCGACTCCGACTCACCCTTCGCGGGAGACCCCCTTGTCGCACCAGCACGTTCAGCCTGCCCAGGCACCCCGTCCCGTCGCACCGGCCGCGCCCGACCCTGGTGCCGCCGAGCGGACACCGCCGAACCGGGCCACGACGGTCCGGGCACTGCTCTACGTCCTCGCCGCCGCCACGTCCTGGGGCACCGCCGGCGCCGCGGCGTCGCTCCTGTACCGGAGCAGCGGCCTCAGCCCGCTCGCCCTGACCTTCTGGCGTGCCGCCGGCGGATTCGTCCTGCTGCTGGCCGTTCGCGCGCTGCGGCCCGCCGCCCGCCGTAGCGGCCCTGCCGGCCCAACCTGCCCAACCTGCCCATCCGGTCCTTCCGGCTGCTCCGGCCCGGACGCGCCGGGGCGGCGGCGCCGAGCCGTCCTGCACACCGCGGCGACCGGCGCGGGGCTGACGCTCTTCCAGGCCGCCTACTTCTGCGCCGTCCAGGCCACCGGCCTCGCGGTGGCCACCGTGGTGACGCTGGGCTCTGCGCCGATGATGATCGCCCTGGCCGCGCGGCCGGCCATGGGCGAGCGGCTGGGCCGCGGCGGCGCGGCCGCGGTGGCCGGTGCGGCGGCCGGACTGGCCGTCCTGGTCCTCGGTGGCGGGGGCGCCGGAGTACGGCCGGCGGGTGTGGGGCTGGCCCTGCTGTCGGCCGCCGGCTACGCGGGCGTCACCCTGCTCACCCGCTGGCACGGGCGGGCGGGCACCGCCGGCGACCCGCTGGAGACCTCGCTGCGCGCCTTCGGCGTGTGCGCGCTGGTGCTGCTGCCGGTCGCCTGCGCCCAGGGGCCGCTGCCGCACGCGGCGCACCTGGGCCGCACCCTGCTGCTCCTCGGCTACCTGGCGTCGGTGCCGACCGCGGTGGGGTACGCCCTGTACTTCGCCGGAGCCGCCGTGCTGCGGGCCGCGACGGTCTCCGTGGTGGCGCTGGCCGAGCCGGTCTCGGCGGCCGGGATCGCCGTCGCGCTGCTCGGGGAGCGGCTCACCCCGGCCACCGTCGCCGGGACGTCGATGCTGCTGGCCGCCGTGGCCTGCCTGGCCTGGCAGGAACTGCGCCAGGGCGGGCAGGACCAGGCAGGACCGGGGGCGGCCGCGTCAGTCGCGTGACAGTTGCCGCAACTGGTTGCGCAGGGCGCCCTGGTCGCCGGGGGCGCCCCGCTCGGCGAGCAGGCCGGAGACCCGGTGGCGTACCGGCTCCGGCTTGTTCGCGCCGAACTTGAACTTAGCCCGCACCTCGGTGACCTCGATCCGCACCCCTCGCAGGCCCGGCAGCATCCGGCCGAACGGCTCGGTGCCGGGCGCCACGGGGGCGGTGCCGCCCTCCGGCTGGAAGTGCGCGGTCTGCCGGCGCAGCAGCTCCGCCTTCTCCTCCGGGTCGTCCACCACCGCGGCCGTGCCGAGGAGTTGGACGGCGGCGTAGAAGCTCGTCGGCGTGCCGTGCTCTGGCGGGGCGTCCACCGGGGCGTGCCAGGGACCGGGGACGAACGCGTAGTCGTCGACGACGCTCAGCGTCACCCGGGGCGCGGCCGCCAACGCGGCCCACAGCGGGTTGGGCCGCGCCAGGTGGAGCAGCACCTCGCCGAGCCGTCCGGGTTCCGGATCGTAGAGGAAGTGCGCCGGCTGGACGAACGGGGGCTCGCCGTCGAGGCCGTTGACGGCGAGCTGCCCGAAGTCGTGGGCGGCCAGCCAGGCGCGCCACTCGGCGTCGTCGGCCGCCGCGTCCCAGGGGTGGATCAGCACGCCGCACCCGCCGTCCGCCGGGCCCGGGAATGCGCACCGGACGGCAGGTAGGCGGGGGCCTCGACGCGCGGGCCGCGGTCGGAGGGTACGACGGCACCGTAGAACGGTGTGACGGGCACGACGCCCGCCCAGTGCGGGAGTCCGACGTCCTCGGGGTCGTCGTTGGGGCCGCCGGTACGGACCTTCGCCGAGACCTCCCGCAGGTCCAGCCGGACCACCGCGGTGGCCGCCAGCTCCCTGCGGTTGCCCGGACGGGAGTCGGCGGCGCGGCCCGGCACCACCTGGTCCACGATCGCGTCCAGCGCCGTCGCCCGCTCGGCGGGGTCGGTGACCTCGTGGGCGAGGCCGTGCACCATCACGCAGCGGTAGTTGACCGAGTGGTGGAAGGCGCTCTTGGCGAGCACCAGCCCGTCGACGTGGGTCACGGTCAGGCACACCGGCCGGCCCTCGCCGCCGGCGCCGCCCGCGTCCCGTACGGCCCGGGAGCCGGTCGAGCCGTGCACGTAGAGCCGCTCGCCGACGCGGGCGTACAGCGTGGGCACCACGACCGGCGCGCCGTCGCGGACGAACCCGAGGTGGCACAGGTAGCCGTCGTCCAGGACGGCGTGCACCAGAGCCCGGTCGTAGGAGACGCGCTGCCGGGCGCGGGTGGGGTCGGTCCGGCCGCTGGGCGGGTAGCCAGGGGGGTCGTCACCCGCGCTCCCGGGGGCAGGTGCGGGAGCGGTCGGCGTGGTGGGGGACGAGTCCATTGCGCCATCCTTTGCACTAGTGCATAATGCTGTTTGTGCTAGGAGAATATCGGATCGCTGGGCGCGGCGCATCGGCTATTGCCGCCGACATCGAGGCGGCGGTCGCGGCGGGCGCCCTGGAGCCCGGCCATGTGCTGCCCCCGCTGCGGGAGTTGGCCCAGGAGCTGGGCGTCAACCCGAACACCGTGGCCGCCGCCTACCGGCTGCTGCGCGACCGGGGCGTGATCGAGACCAACGGCCGGCGCGGCAGCCGGGTGCGGCCCCGGCCGGCCACCACCGGCCGGGAGGCCATCCCCATCGCGCTCCCGCCCGGGGTGCGCGACCTGTCCGACGGCAACCCCGATCCGGCCCTGCTGCCCCCGCTGGCCGACGCCCTCGCCGCCGCCGCGGCCCGCAACGCGGCCGCCCCCGCCCTCTACGGCGGCTCGCCGGTCGACGCCGACCTCGCCCGCCTGGCCCGCGCGGACCTGGACGCCGACGGTGTCCCCGCCGGCCCGGTGAGCCTGACCTCCGGCTCGCTCGACGCGATCGAACGGGCGCTGCTGGCCCATCTGCGGCCCGGCGACGCCGTCGCCGTGGAGGACCCCGGCTGGCGCAGCATGCTCGACCTGGTGCCGGCGCTCGGCCTGCGCCCGGTGCCGGTCGGCCTGGACGACGAGGGGCCGCTGCCGGCCGACGTGGAGCGGGCACTGGCCGCCGGCGTCCGCGCCGTCGTCGTCACCGACCGCGGCCAGAACCCGACCGGCGCCGCCCTCTCCGCGGCCCGGGCCGGACAGCTGCGCGCCCTGCTCGCCGGCCACCCCGACGTCCTCGTCATCGACGACGACCACCTGCACGGCCTGGCCGGCCTCCCGCTGCACAGCCTGGCGGGCGCCACCCGCCACTGGTGGCTGGTCCGCTCGACGGCGAAGACCTACGGCCCCGACCTGCGGCTGGCTGTCTGCACGGGCGACGCGGTCACCAGCGAGCGGGTGCGGGGCCGGCACCGGCTCGGCGCCGGCTGGGTCAGCCATCTGCTCCAGCGGGCCGTCGTCCACCTGTGGGAGACCGGGGCCGTGGACACCACCGCCACGGCGGCCGCCTACTCCGCCCGCCGCCAGGCGCTGCTGGACGCCCTCGACCGGCGCGGGGTCCCCGCGCGCGGGCGCTGCGGGCTCAACGTGTGGGTGCCCGTACCCGACGAGACCGGCGCGGTGGCCGGGCTGCTCCAGCGCGGTTGGGCCGTCGCCCCCGGCTCCCGTTTCCGGCTCGCCTCGCCTCCCGGTCTGCGGCTGACGGTCTCGCCGCTGACCGCGCGGGACGTCGAGCCGCTGGCCGACGCGGTGGCGCGGGTCCTGGCCGGGGCGGGCGCGGACCGGCTGGGGTGAGAGCAGCGCGGCTCCCGGCGGGGCTCGGACCGTCCGGACCCTTCGGACTGCTCGGGCCGTCCGGGCCGTCCGGGCCGTTCAGACCGTGACGCGGGCCCGGAAGGCGGTGAACGGGACCGCCGGCGAGCGCTCGTCGAGCAGCAGCCACGGCATCTCGGTCACCCGGTCGCCCAGCATCCGGAACAGCCGGCGGGCGCAGACGTGGTCCCCCGCCAGCGCGCAGGCCAGCGCGAAGGTGTTGGCGGTCAGCGCCCAGTCCCGGCGCCGGACGAAGTCCGGGTGGAGCACCGAGCGTTCGGCGGCGTGCCGCAGCTCCGCCACCGCCTCGGGCCGGCGCAGGGACGGCCCTTCGGGGTCGCGGCCGAGCCCGGCCCACTCCGCCAGCCGGGCCAGGGCGACGAGTTCGCCCAGCGGGCCGCCCGCGGGTTCGGCGCCCGCCGCCCGCCGGGCGAAGGCGAGCACCCGCTCCGCCGAACCCTCCGGCGCTCCGGCCAGCTGCCGCAGGTACGTGCGGTGTGCCGCGAGGTGGCCGGGCGCGCTGCCGACGACCGCCTCGAAACGCTCCCGCGCCGTCCCAGCGTCCACCCCCAGGCCCTGCCCGCACACCTGGACGAGGTGGTGGGCCGTCGTGAGCACCGCCCCCGACGGCCGCAGCCGCGCCACCTCGCGCAGCTCCGCCTCGGCCGCCTCCAGCTCCGCCACCGCCGGCCCGGACAGGCCGTCCGGGGCCGCGACCCCCGTCCCCCAGCGGCCGCGACCGGCCCGCTCGACCCGGCGGGCCGCGCAGAGCAGCCGCGGCAGCGGGTCCGCGCCGTCCGCCTCGGCCACGCCGCCGATCCACCGCTCCAGGCCCGGGACGCCCGCCAGCCCCTCGACGAGGAAGCCCAGGTCGTCGGCGTCCTGCGCGGCGGCCAGCGGCCCGCGCACCTCCGGCCAGCCGTCCGCGCCGCGTTCGGCCGCCGCCCGCGCCGCCACCAGCCGCGGGTCGCCGTGGGACCGGTCGATCCCGAGACGGCGCCCGCGCCGCAGCAGGAGCTCCTCGCCCTCCGGACGGCGCGCGGTCAGCAGGGACTTCCAGAACATGCGGCCGGGCTCCGGCATGCGGCCGGCCTCCTTCGGGGATCGGGACGTGAACACGGACGTGGGGCGCGTGCGTGGGGGTGGGCGGGCCCACCGCACTGGATACCACGTCCCGCCGTGTCACCTCCGCCCGGAGCCCCCGCCGCCGGCCCGCCGCGCGCCGCGGCCAAGGGGCAGGGAGCCCGGCCGCAGCTGGGTGAGGGCGGCGCCGGCCAGGATCACCACCGCGCCCACCGGCTCGTTCCAGCTCAGCGACTCCCCGAGCAGCAGCACGCCGGCCGTGGTGGCCACGATCGGGACCAGGTACGTCACCATGACGCCGATGGTCGGGCCCTTCTCGGCCACCAGGCCGTACTGGACCAGGAAGGCCAGGCCGGTGCCCAGCGCGCCCAGCGCCACCACCGACAGCACGGACCGGAGGGGGAAGGACGAGGGCATCGAGGTGAAGAACGGCGTGACCAGGAGCATTTCCACCGTGCCGACCAGCAGTTGGCCGGTGGACGACGCCAGGTGGGAGTCCCCGCCGCCGGCGACGGTGCGCCGCACGTACGCCCAGCCCACGGCGTAGCTGCACGCGGCCGCGAGCGCCATGAGCGTGCCCTTGGGGTCCTCCCCGGAGAATCCCTGCCACGCGCCGAGCACCACCAGCACCCCGACGAAGCCGATGCCGACGCCTGCCAGCCGCTGGCGGCTCGGACGGTCCTCCGAGAGCGCCACCAGGGAGACCAGGATCGAGAAGAGCGGGGACGCCGCGTTGCACATCCCCGCCAGCACGGAGGAGATGGTCTGCTCGGAGACGGCGAAGAGGCTGAACGGCAGCGCGTTGAGGAAGAACGCGCTCACCGCCAGGTGCGCCCAGGTGCGCGGCGAGCGCGGCAGCCGCTCCCGCCGCACCACGACCGCGGCGGCCAGCACGGCGGTGCCGAACACCAGGCGCCCCAAGGTGACCTGGAGCGGCGCGAACGCCTCGTTGCCGACCTTCATGAACAGGAAGCTGAAGCCCCACACGACACCGAGCGAGACGAAGCGCAGCCGCCAGTCCAGCAGCCGTCGCGCCCGCCCTCCCGAGGCGGCGGGAAAGGCGGGGGAGGAGGACGGCGCGGCGGGCGCGGGGGCCGCTGGGGGTGCGGCGACAGGCGGGCGGCTCTCGGCGGATGCGCTCATGCCGTCCACCATGACGGCGGCGACTCCTTAGTACAAGAGAGTTCTCCTTTGCCGACGACGTAGAATTCCTAACATGTTGAGCCTGGATCGCCTCCGCGTCCTGCACGCCATCGACGTCTACGGATCGGTGAGCGCCGCCGCCGACGTCCTGGGCGTGACCACGTCCGCGGTGTCGCAGCAGATGGCCAAGCTGGAACGGGAGACCGGACAGGCGCTGCTGGGCCGCAGCGGGCGCGGGGTCCGGCTCACCGACGCCGGGCGGCTGCTGTCCGGGCACGCCGGGCGCATCCTGTCGCAGGTCGAACTGGCCCACGCCGACCTGGAGGCGCACCGCGGCGCGGCCGTCGGCGAGCTGCTGGCCGGCGCCTTCCCGACCGCCGTGCGCGGCCTGTTCCCGCACGCCCTGGCCGCCCTGCGCGCCGACCACCCCCAACTGCGGACCTCCGTCCACGAGCTGGAGCCGCACGAGTCGCTGGCCCGGCTGGCCCGCGGCGACATCGACCTGGCGGTGGTGCTCGACTGGTACAACAAGCCGCTCTCGCTGCCCGGCGGGCTGGCCAAGGCGCCGCTCTACGACGACATCGCCGACGCCGCCGTGCCCGCCGGCCACCCGCTCGCCGGCCGTTCCGCGCTCGACCTGGAGGAGCTGGCCGGGGACGACTGGATCGCCTGGCCGGACGGCGGCTTCTGCAACGAGTGGCTGCTGTTCACACTGCGCGGCAAGGGCATCGAACCGCGCGTCGCGCACCACGCCGAGGAGCACGCCACCGTCCTGGCCCTGGTCGCGGCCCGGCTGGGCGTCGCGGTGATGCCGCGCCTCGGCCGCGGCCCGGTCCCGGAGGGGGTGGCGATCGTCCCCGTGCGCCACACGATGCGGCGCCACGTCTACGCGGTGTGGCGCGCGGACGCCGACCGCCGCCCGGCGATCCGCGCCGCCGTCGACGCGCTCGGCGCGGCGGCGCGGACCCTCCCGTCCACCGCGCGCCCCGGGACGCCGCAGGCGCCTGAGGCCGCCTGAGGCCGCCTGGAACGGGCACGGGCGCCGGCGGTGGCGGGCTGCCCCAGGCGGCCTCCGCCGCTCAGGCCAGGGAGATCTCGCCGCCGGAGACGGTGATCTGCTTCGCCGGCAGCGGCGCCACGGCGGGACCGGTGGCGACGCTGCCGTCGGCGATGTGGAAGGCGCTGCCGTGGCACGGGCACTGGATCAGCCCGTCGGAGACCTTCGCCACCGTGCAGCCCTGGTGGGTGCAGACCGCCGAGAAGCACGTGAACCGGCCGGCGGTCGGCTGCGTCACCACGACCTTCTGGTCGGCGTAGACGGTGCCGCCGCCCACCGGCACGTCCGACGACTTCCCCAGCACGGTGCCGCCCCCGGAGCCCGATCCCGCCGTCCCGGCCGCCGAACCCGACGGTGAGGCGGCCGACGACCGGTCGTCCTGCGGGGCGGCCTTGCCGGAGGAGTCCGAGCCGCCGCAGGCGGTGAGCGCGGCGGCGAGACCGGCGCCGCCGGCCGCCGCGACGACGCCGCGGCGGGTGGGGGAGTGCGGGAACCGGGGAGTGGTGTCGGCCATGGGGTGCGTCCTGTCCGCTGGCGGGGCCGGCCGGGGTGCCCCGGCCGGCGGCGTGCTGTCACGCGCTACGGTCATACGGCAGCGGGCGGCGTGATGTTCAACGCCTGGCGCAGGAATTCCACCTGATGGCGCAGCAGGCCCTCCACCACCGCGGGGTCGCTCGGCGCGTGCGTGGCGTTCGACAGCGGCAGCACCTGGTGGAAGCGGCCCGCCGCCAGCAGGGCCGCCGACAGCCGCAGCGTGTGCGCGGCCACCACGTTGTCGTCCGCCATCCCGTGCACCAGCAGCAGGGGACGCGACAGCGCGGCGGCCTCGCTGATCGGCGAGGAGCGGTCGTAGGCGGCCGGGTCCTCGTCCGGGTGGCCGAGGAAGCGCTCGCGCCAGTGCGTGTCGTACAGCCGCTGGTCGCTCGGGCCGGCGCCGGAGACGGCGGCGTGGAAGACGTCCGGGCGGCGCAGCACCGCCGCCACCGCCAGCGTGCCGCCGTAGCTCCAGCCGCGGACGGCGACCCGTCCCAGGTCCAGGTCGGGGCAGTGCGCGGCGGCCGCCCACAGGGCGGTCACCTGGTCCTCCACCGGCGCGCTGAGGCTGTCCTTGTGGACGGTCCGCTCCCACCGCGGGCCGCGCCCCGGGGTGCCCCGGCCGTCCGCCACCACCACGGCGAAGCCCTCCTCGGCGAACCACTGCGCCTCCGCCAGCCGATCGGTCAGGGCCCGCACCACCAGCTGCCCGGCGGGGCCGCCGTACGGGGCCATCAGCACCGGCAGGGCGCCGGAGCCGGGCCGGTGCCAGGAGGGGAGCAGCAGCAGGGTGCGGATGCCGAGGCCGCCGGCCTCCAGCAGTACCGGGGCGGGCACCAGCAGCGGCCGTGCCTGCCGGCTCTCCACGGCCAGCTCGGTGCCGCCCGCCAGCAGCCGGAAGGTGTGCCCGGCCGGGGTGTGGGAGTGCAGCAGCAGGCCGTCGCCGGCGCGCCGGCCGGTGTGCAGGCCGGGCCCGTCGCTGAGCCGCACCAGCCGGCCTGGCCCCTCGGGCGCACCGGGCTCGTAGGACCACAGGTGCTCCTCGGTCGGCTCCTCGCTGGCCACGAAGAGTACCGACTCGCCGTCCACGGAGACCACCTCGCGCACCTGGAGCCCGTCCGGGGTCACCGCGGCGCCGTCCACGGCGAGGTGGCGGGTGTCGCCGGCGTCGGCGGTGTGCACCAGCCGCCCGGAAGCCGTACGCGCGGGCGTGCCGTACACCAGCTGGACCCAGGCGGGGTCGCGCCGCTCGTCCAGCACCCGGGTGGCGCCGGTGCCGGGGTCGACGGCCAGCACCCGCAGGGTCTTCTGGTCGCGGCTCTGCACCGAGGCGAAGGGGCCGTGCGCGTCCCAGCCGGCGGCGGCCACGTACTCGAAGGCCGCCCGGTCCCAGCCGACGTCGGTCCGGCCGCCGTCCACGTCCAGCACGTGCAGGGTGACGACGGCGTTGGCGGTGCCGGCCGCCGGGTAGGCGACCCGGCGCGGCGGGCGCCCGGGGTCGGCCGGGTCGGCGATCCACCAGCGCTGGACCGGTGACTCGTCCACCCGGCACACCAGCAGCCGCCGCCCGTCCGGCGCCCACCAGTAGCCCCGGTAGCGGTGCATGGACTCCGACGCCACGTGCTCGGGCAGGCCGTAGCCGACCTCCGGGCCCTCCGGCTCGGCCAGCGCCCGGTCGGCGGGGCCGTCCTCGTCGAGCCCGACGACGTGCAGGGCGCCGCCCGTCACGTACGCGGCGAGGTGCCCGCCCGGCTCCAGCCGCGGATCGACCACGGGCCCGGCGGCGGGCACCCGGCGGGGCGCGCCGCCGGGCAGGTCCAGCACCCACAGCGCGCCGTCGAGGGCGAACACCGCGCGGCGCAGGGCGGCGTCGGCGGCGTACCCGGTGATGCCGGTGCCGCGCACCCGGGCCCGCTCCCGCCGTGTCCGCTCGGCCTCCGGGACCTCCCCGCCGGGGCCGGCGAGCAGGGCCGGGTCGGCCAGCAGATGCTCGCCGCGCGCGTCGCGCAGCCACAGGCAGCCGGCGCGGTCCTCCGGGCCCCGGCTGCGCAGGAAGAGCACCGAACGCCCGTCGGGGGCCAGGGTGAACGAGTGCGGCAGGCCGAGGGTGAGGCGCTGGGTGCGGGCGTACTGGCCGGGGAAGGCGTCGCGGCGCGGGTCCCGCCCGGGGCGGGCGGCGGCGGGCGAGTCGGGCGCGGTGGTGTCCATGCGGGCAGTCTCCAGCGGGCCGGGCACGGAACTCCACCGCATAACCTGGGGGGATGTTGAGAGAAGTGACCGGCATCCGCTACGTGACGCCGCTGCGCGAGGGCGGCTCGGTGCCCGGCCTGGTCGAGGCCGACGACCTCGGCACCTATGTGGTGAAGTTCAGCGGCGCCGCCCAGGGCCGCAAGGCGCTGGTGGCCGAGGTGATAACGGGGGAGCTGGGGCGGCGGCTCGGCCTGCGCGTACCGGAGCTGGTCCGGTTCGGCTTCGACCCGGTGATCGCGCTCGGCGAGCCCGACCAGGAGGTCCAGGACCTGCTGAAGGCCAGCGGCGGCCTCAACCTGGGGATGGACTTCCTGCCCGGGTCCCTCGGCTTCGACCCGCTGGTGTTCACCGTGGACCCGGAGGAGGCGAGCCGGATCGTCTGGTTCGACGCCCTCACCGCCAACGTGGACCGGTCCTGGCGCAACCCCAACATGCTGGTGTGGCACCGCGACACCTGGCTGATCGACCACGGCGCCTCCCTCATCTGGCACCACAACTGGGCCTCCGCGCCCGCCGCCGCGGCCCGCCCGTACGACGCCACCGACCACGCCCTGGCCCGCTTCTCGCCCGACCCGGCCGCGGTCGCGCCGGCCATGGCCGCGCTGGTGACCCCGGGGCTGCTGGCCGAGGTCACCGCGCTGGTGCCCGACGAGTGGCTCGTGGACGAGCCCGGGTTCGACGGGCCGGACGCCGTGCGCGCCGCCTACGTCGACGTGCTCGGCGCCCGAGCCGCCGACATCCACACCCGGATCACCACCGGGAAGGGCCACGAGAAGCAACCGCCGCCGGCCTGGCTGCGCACCTGGGTGGAAGGGAAGAACGCGAAGTGAGCGGGGGAAGCGGCGGGGCGGTGCGGCGCGACGTGTTCGAGTACGCGCTGCTGCGGGTGGTGCCGAGGGTCGAACGCGGCGAGATGATCAACGCGGGGGTGCTCGTCTACTGCCGGGCGCAGGGGTTCGTCGGCGGCCGGGTGCACCTGGACGAGGCGCGGCTGCGCTGCCTGGACGCCGGCGTCGACGTGGCGGGGGTGCGGGCGGCCCTGGGGGGCTACCTGGGCGTCTGCGAGGGTGGCGCGGCGGCCGGCCAGGCCGGCGGCGACGAGCCGGGGCGCCGGTTCCGGTGGCTGACCGCCCCGCGCAGCACCGTCGTCCAGCCCGGGCCCATCCACACCGGGCTCACCGCCGACGCGCGGGCGGAGGTCGAACGGCTGCTGGACCTGCTGGTGCGGTGAGCCGTGCCCGGTGGCGGGGCGGGCGCGGGTCGGCGGATGCCGGGCCGCGGGGGCGCGGTGGCGTTGACAGTGGGTCACGGCGATCCTACGGTTCGAGGTACCTACTAAGCGGTCGCTCACGCGGTCCCACGGGCGGCAGGGCGGCCACCGCACCCGGGCTGAGGAGTCACACATGTCCACCACCGAGCAGCGCGTCGCGATCGTCACCGGGGCCGCCCGCGGTATCGGCGCCGCCACCGCGGTGCGGCTGGCCGCCGAGGGCCGGGCCGTAGCCGTGCTCGACCTCGACGAGAGCGCCTGCAAGGACACCGTCTCGGCGATCACGGCGGCCGGCGGCCGGGCCGTCGCGGTCGGCGCGGACGTCTCCGACGAGGAGCAGGTGACCGCCGCCGTGGACCGGGTGGCTCGCGAGCTGGGGGCCCCGACCGTCCTGGTCAACAACGCCGGGGTGCTCCGCGACAACCTGCTCTTCAAGATGTCGGTGGCGGACTGGGACACCGTGCTCGGGGTCCACCTGCGCGGCGCGTTCCTGATGACCCGCGCGGCGCAGGGGCACATGGTCGACGCGAGGTTCGGGCGGGTGGTCAACCTCTCCTCGTCCTCCGCGCTGGGCAACCGGGGCCAGGCCAACTACTCCGCGGCCAAGGCCGGTATGCAGGGCTTCACCAAGACCCTCGCGATCGAGCTGGGCAAGTTCGGCATCACCGCCAACGCGGTCGCCCCCGGCTTCATCGCCACCGACATGACCGCCGCCACCGCCGCGCGCGTCGGCATGGGCTTCGAGGAGTTCCAGGCGGCCGCCGCCAGCCAGATCCCGGTCCAGCGCGTCGGCCGCCCCGAGGACGTGGCCAACGCCGTCGCCTTCTTCACCGGCGAGGACGCCGGGTTCGTCTCCGGCCAGGTGCTGTACATCGCCGGCGGCCCGCTCGACTGACGCCGGCTCCGTCCTCCCCACCCGGCGGGCCGGGGCCGGGCCACCACCCCCGGCCCCCGGCTCCGGCCGCCCGGCACCCGCGCCCCCGAGACCGCCGTCCGGACGACACCAGCCCCCGAGCGGCTCCCGGGGACCGGCCCCTGAACGGCCCCCGACCAGCCCACGAACAGCGAAGGCACCGCACCGCCATGACCGAGAACCCCCAGGACCCCCAGGCCGGCCACCTCCCCGAGGACACCGGGGACCCCAGGCCCGCCGCGGACACCGGACGGGTGGCCCTGATCACCGGAGCCAGCCGCGGTATCGGCTTCGGTATCGCCCAGGCCCTGGTGGCCCGCGGCGACCGCGTCTGCGTCACCGGCCGCAACGAGGACGCGCTCAGGGAGGCCGTCGAACGGCTCGGCCCCGGACGCGCCATAGGCGTCGCCGGCAAGGCGCACGACGAGGCGCACCAGGCCGCCGCCGTGGAACGGACGATGGAGGCGTTCGGCCGCGTCGACCACCTGGTCAACAACGCGGGCACCAACCCCGTCTACAGCCTGCTCGCCGAGGTCGACCTGGCCGTGGTCCGCAAGGTCTACGAGACCAACGTCGTCTCCGCGCTCGGCTTCGCGCAGCAGACCTGGAAGGCCTGGCAGAAGGAGAACGGCGGCGCCATCGTCAACATCACCTCCGTCGCCGGCCTGACGCCCTCCCCCTTCATAGCCGCCTACGGGATGAGCAAGGCCGCCATGGTCAACCTCACCGTCCAGCTCGCCGCGGAGATGGCGCCGG
Organism: Actinacidiphila yeochonensis CN732; assembly: GCF_000745345.1. Classification (NCBI taxonomy): domain Bacteria; kingdom Bacillati; phylum Actinomycetota; class Actinomycetes; order Kitasatosporales; family Streptomycetaceae; genus Actinacidiphila; species Actinacidiphila yeochonensis. The sequence goes on from NZ_JQNR01000005.1 coordinate 4,420,251, forward strand.
CGGTGCGGGTGAACGCGATCTCCCCGGCCGTGGTCAAGACCCGGTTCGCCGCCGCGCTGTACGAGGGGCGGGAGGCGGAGGCGGCCGAGGGCTACCCGATGAAGCGGTTGGGCGTCCCGGAGGACGTCGCCGGGGCCGCGGCGTTCCTGCTGTCCGACCAGGCCGGGTGGATCACCGGCCAGAACCTCGTGGTGGACGGCGGCCTCTTCCTGCGCGCCGGCAACGTCTGAACGGGACGCCGGCCGAGGGGAGGGCGGGGGAGTGTCGGTGGTCGGCGGTACGTTCTCCTGGAGAGAGGTCCGCGACCCGCGCCACCCGATCATCCGCACCGGAGGTTCCCGACGTGCCCAGCATGCTGCCCGACTCCTGGCAGGCCGTTGTCGGCGGGGAGTTGGACAAGCCCTACTTCCAGCAGCTCACCGAGTTCGTCGAGGCCGAGCGGGGGACGCACCAGGTCTTCCCGCCCCGCGACGAGGTGTTCGCGGCGCTGGAGGCCACCCCGTTCGAGGAGGTGAAGGTCCTCGTCCTGGGCCAGGACCCGTACCACGGGGAGGGCCAGGGGCACGGGCTGTGCTTCTCCGTGCGGCCGGGCGTGCGCACGCCGCCCTCGCTGCGGAACATCTTCAAGGAGCTCAAGGACGAGTTCGGCTACCCGGTCCCCGACAACGGCTACCTCATGCCGTGGGCCCGCCAGGGGGTGCTGCTGCTCAACGCGGTGCTCACCGTCCGCCAGGCGGAGGCCAACTCACACAAGGGCAAGGGCTGGGAGAAGTTCACCGACGCCGTGATCCGGGCGGTCTCGGAGCGCGAGCAGCCCGCCGTCTTCGTCCTGTGGGGCAACTACGCCCGCAAGAAGCTCCCGCTGATCGACACCTCCCGGCACACGGTCATCGAGGGCGCGCACCCCTCGCCGCTGTCGGCCAAGCTCTTCCTCGGCAGCAAGCCGTTCGGGCGGATCGACGAGGCGCTGAAGGCCCAGGGGCACGAGCCGATCGACTGGCGCGTCCCGGACCTCTCCCGGTGACCTCCTGACCCCCGGCGGCGCACCCCGCGCGCGCCGCCCGGGGTCAACGACCGTACGCCCGCCGGCAGATGGTGGCAGCCTGGCTGCCGGGCGCCCAGCCGCCGTAGGACTGGCCGAGCCGGCAGATGTCGGGGGTGGAGCGGCTCCTGCCCCGCAGCGCGGGGCCGTGCCCGACGGACTCCAGAGCCTCCGCCCCCTGCCGTGCGGCCGCACCGCCGCCGGAAGGTGCCGCTCCGGCCGCGGTGCCCGGTGCCTTCCGGCTCCCGGAGGACGGTGCGGGCGGTTCGGCGGTGGCCAGTACCCGGTGTTCGGGGGCGGGCGCCGTCCACTCCTCGTCCGGCCGGGCCGCCGCCGCGCCGTGCGAAGCCGCAGGACGGGCCGCGGCGCCCGGCGCCAGGGGCCGCCCCGACACCTCCGTGCACCCCGCGAGCCCGGCGCACACCGCGATCGACGCCGCCGCCAGAGGCAGAGCGGACCGCCGCCATCGGGAGACCGGGTGAGCGGGGGCGGTCCTGGGTGGACGCGCCCATGGCGGACGGCCTCCCCCGGATCGACCTTCGGCCGCTCCCGCTCCCGAGCCGGACGCCGTCAGAGGAACGGCGGGTGGAGCAGGGCGTGAGGGCGCAACAGGCGTACAGAGCTGGGCAAGCAGCGTGAAAAGGCTGGTACGGCAACGCACCTGGACAACTCAACCGCAACCGGAAGCCCGGCGCCATTCCCCGCACGGGTGAACCCTGAGGCATCCCGTAGGCTGCGTGATCAAGGAACCCGTCGGCGGCGGGCGACCGGGCCGGCAACGGACGGGCTCCGGACCGGCTCCGGACCGGCGGCGGAGCGGCACCGGGCCGGCGGCGGCCCCTGGCAGTCCCGGCACAACCCGCAGCAGACAGGAGCACCCCCATGGCACGCGGCAGGGCACCGTTGAGGATCGGCGTCATCGGGCTCGGCGACATCGCGCGGAAGGCCTACCTGCCCGTGCTGGCCGCCCAACCCGGCCTGGAGCTCCACCTGCACACCCGCACGCCGGCCACCCTGCACGCGGTGGGCGACGCCCACCGGCTGCCGCACCGGCACACCACCCTGGACGACCTCCTCGCCGCGGACCTGGACGCCGCCTTCGTCCACGCCCCGACCGGCGACCACGTCGCCATCGGCACCCGGCTGGTCGAGGCCGGCGTGCCGCTCTACGTCGACAAGCCGCTGGCCTACGACGCCGACGGCGCCCGCGCGCTGGTGGACCTCGCCGAGCGGCGCCGGGTGCCCCTCATGGTGGGCTTCAACCGCCGCTACGCGCCCGGCTACACGCAGTGCCTGGACCACCCCCGCGACCTGGTCCTGATGCAGAAGAACCGGGTGGGCCTGCCCGAGGACGTCCGCACGGTGGTCTTCGACGACTTCGTGCACGTGGTCGACACCCTCCGCTTCCTGGCCCCCGGCCCGGTCGAGCAGGTGCTGGTATCCGCCCGGGTGCGGGACGGCCTGCTGCACCACGTGGTGCTCCACCTGTCCGGCGACGGCTTCACCGCGATCGGCTCGATGAACCGGATGAGCGGCTCCACCGAGGAGAGCCTGGACGTCAGCGGCGCCGACGCCCGCCGCCAGGTGCTCAACCTCGCCGAGGTGGTGGACCACCGCGGCCAGCCGACCCTCCGGCGGCGCGGCGACTGGGTGCCCGTGGCCCGCCAGCGCGGCATCGAGCAGATCACCCTCGCCTTCCTCGACGCCGTCCGCGAGGGCACCGTGCTGGACGGCCGCGACGCGCTGCGCACCCACGAGCTGTGCGAGCGGATCGTCGCCGAGATCACCGGAGAGCCGGTCACCCGCGCCTGATCCACCGCCGGCGCCGTGACCGCGAGGGCTCACCGGGTTCCGGTGCCCCGAGGGACCACCGCGGCCGCCAAGCCGCCGGGCTCGCGCACGGGTCCGCGGAGCCGACACCGAAGTGGCGCCGGGCCCCTCCCGGAAACCCCGCTCGTGGACGTCCAGGCTGCCCTCGTCGCGGGCGGCGGCTCCACCCCGCCGAAGATCCGGGGGGCGACGCCCGCCCGGCTCGCGCCGGGTCCTGGACGGTCGGTCAGCCGCAGCTTCGGCGTGCCCACCATCCGTCGTCGGCTGGAGCGAAGGGGTCGGGCCGGCTTCGCGGGAGGGAGAGGTCGTCAAGGGGTTCGACCGCGCGCCGTAGTTCACGGGCGGGTCGCGGCGGGAGCGCGTGCAGAGCGGTTTCGAGGACCGAGTGTTCCTCGCTGGAGTGGACGGGGTGGCACAGCGGGCACCCGCAGCCGCCCGAGAGGGCGAGCGCCGGCCGGCGGGCTGTCCGGGACCACTCCCGCAGGGCCTGCGCGACCGCGCCGGGCCACAGCCGCTGGTGTTCCAGGAGGACGACCGCCGCGGCGAGAGTGCCGGCGGCGCGGGCAGCCCCGGCGCGCGGCGGGCTGGTGGTCGGTTGCTCCGCCGGGTGCCGGCGGCGCGGAGCTCGGACGGCCGTCTACGCGGCATCGTCCTTTCCGTGTCGGCTGTTGACCGGCCCAGTGTGCCAACCGCTTCCCGCCGGTCGTCCTCGGGCTGGTCGTTCGAGGCCGCTGGTGAGCGCGCGGCAGCCGAGTGCTGACGGCGGGAGGGCCCTACACGTCCTCCTCGCCGAACCCGCCGCCCAGCGCCGCCGCCCGGGCGTCCTGCGCCACGGCCCGCTGGCGGACCGTCACCACCGCGGCCGTGGCGGCCGCGGCCGCGGCGAACGCGGAGACGATCACCCACGGGCGGTCCATGCAGTGCCCCGTCACCGAGTCCAGGGAGTACTGCCCCGGGCCGGCCAGGCCGAGGGCGGCGGCCGTCCAGCCCAGGAACGCCGGGTACTCGAAGCCGCCCGACATCGCGAAGAAGCCGGCCGGGACGTGCACGGTGACCGCGCCCGCCATCGCGCCGGCCGCCGCCGCACCGGCCGCGGGGGTGGCCAGCCCGAGGGCGAGCAGCGCGCCGCCCCCGCCTCGCCCAGGCCCGCGGCCAGCGCGGCGGGCTTGCCCGGCCGGAAGCCCATGTGCTCCATCGCCCCGGAGGTCGCCTCCAGACCGCCCCCGCCGAACCAGCCGAACAGCTTCTGCGCCCCGTGGGCGAACAGCACCGACCCCGCGCCCAGCCGCAGCGCGAGCAGTCCCAGGTCCTTGCGGCAGTCGGACGACGCCATGACCGCACCTCTCCGTCCCGGGCCCGGCCCGGCGCGCGGACCCCGTCCTGCCCAGTGTGTGCGGGTGCGGCCGGTCCGTCCGGCCGGGTGGGTCCGTTCGGGGGACCCGCGGCCCGCCGTGACCGGCCGGCGGGGCGGCCCGCGGCGATCGGCGCGCGGCTCGGTGAGGCGGGCGGGGGGCGATCGGCGCGCGGCTCGGAGAGGGGGCCGGGCCGGTACGGTCAGGCCTGCCGGTTCCAGGCGGTCAGCACGTGCCGGCCGTGCTCGACGCCCAGCCGGCTGACGGTGCCGGTGGCGAGCTGGAAGAGGGCGCCGTCGGCCGGCGGCAGCCCCAGGCGGCGCGCCGTGAGCACCCGCAGGAAGTGCGCGTGCGACACCAGGACGACGTCGCCGCCGTCGCCGTTGATGAACGCCGCCTCCACCCGGGCCAGCACCCGGTCGGCCCGCTCGCCGACCTGCTCCGGGGTCTCCCCCGGGTGGCCCTCCGGCCCCGGCGCGACCCCGTCGGCCCAGATGTCCCAGCCCGGACGGCCGCGGTGGATGTCGTGCGTGGTGACGCCCTCGTAGCCGCCGTAGTCCCACTCGTGCAGGTCGGGGTCGACCCGCACCCGGTCCAGACCGGCCAGCTTCGCGGTCTGCTGGGCGCGCTGGAGGGGGCTGGCGATGACGCAGGAGACGTGACGGGAGGCCAGCAGCGGGGCGAGGGAACGGGCCTGCTCCTCGCCGTCCGGTGTCAGCGGCAGGTCCGTGTAGCTCGTGTGCTGTCCCGACAGCGTCCACTCGGTCTCGCCGTGCCGGATCAGGACCAGCTCACCCATAGGACACCTCCTGTTGCGCCGTGCGCGTTCCCCCCGGCGATCATAAACGGCACGTCCGCCGGGGTTCGGTGCGTGCCGCCGTTCGGTGAACAGCCAGCGGTGCGAAAGGCTTCCCCTCACGCACCGTCAGTACGATGAGGTGCGGGCGCCCCCGCCGGCCGGCACGCCCGCGGCCCGGCGCCGCTCCCGTGGCGGCCGGTCCGCGCCGGACCGGCCAAGCGACCAGTACAGGAGCCGGAATGAACGACGCACCCCGCCCTTACGACGTAGTCGTCATCGGAGCGGGACCGGTCGGGGAGAACCTGGCGGACCGCACCCGCGCGGCCGGGCTGAGCACCGTGATCGTGGAGAGCGAACTGGCCGGCGGCGAGTGCTCCTACTGGGCGTGCATGCCCAGCAAGGCGCTGCTGCGGCCGGTGATCGCCCGGGCCGACGCGCGGCGGCTGCCGGGCCTGGCCGGGGCGGTGGCCGGGCCGCTGGACTCCGAGCAGGTCCTCGCCCGGCGCGACGAGTTCACCTCGCACTGGAAGGACGACGGCCAGGTCGCCTGGCTGGAGTCGGCCGGCATCGACCTGGTGCGCGGCCGGGGCCGGCTGGACGGCCCGCGCCAGGTCGTGGTGGACACGCCGGACGGCGGCACGGTGCGGCTGACCGCCCGGCACGCGGTCGCCGTGTGCACCGGCACCACCGCGGCGCTGCCGGACCTCCCCGGGCTGGCCGACGTCGAGCCCTGGACCAGCAGGGAGGCCACCAGCGCCAAGAAGGTGCCGGAGAGCCTGGTGGTGGTCGGCGGGGGCGTGGTGGCCGTGGAGATGGCCACCGCATGGCAGGCGCTGGGCGCGCGCGTCACCGTACTGGTGCGCGGCGGCGGCCTGCTGGCCCGGATGGAGCCGTTCGCCGGGGAGCTGGCGGCCGACGCGCTGCGGGAGGCCGGGGCCGAGGTGCGGTTCGGTGTGTCGGTCACCTCCGCCGTGCGGGAGGGCCGCCAGGTGCGGGTGGGCCTGGACGACGGCGGTGAACTGAGCGCGGACGAGATCCTCTTCGCCGTCGGGCGGGATCCGCACACCGGCGGGATCGGCCTGGACACGGTGGGGCTCACCCCGGGCGGCTGGCTGGAGGTCGACGACACCTGCCGGGTGACGGCCGTCGCGGACGGCTGGCTCTACGCGGCCGGCGACGTCAACCACCGGGCGCTGCTGACCCACCAGGGCAAGTACCAGGGGCGGATGGCGGGTGCGGCCATCGCCGCCCGGGCCAAGGGCGAGCCGGTGGACGACGCGCCCTGGGGCTCCTGCGTGGCCACCGCCGACCACGCGGCGGTGCCGCAGGTCGTCTTCACCGACCCGGAGATCGCCTCGGTGGGGCTCACCGCGGCGGAGGCGGAGCGGTCCGGGGCGCGGGTGCGGGTGGTCGACTACGACCTCGCCCAGGTGTCCGGCGCGAGCCTCTACGGCGACTCCTACCGGGGGCGGGCGCGGATGGTGGTGGACCTCGACCGGCAGGTGCTGCTCGGCGTCACCTTCGTCGGACCGGGCGTCGGGGAGCTGCTGCACTCCGCGACGGTCGCGGTGGCCGGCGAGGTCCCGGTGGCGCGGCTGTGGCACGCGGTCCCGGCCTACCCGACGATCAGCGAGGTGTGGCTGCGGCTGCTGGAGACGCTGCGCGGCTGAGCCGGCGGTACGGCGCGCCCCGCGGCTTCCACCGCTGAGCGCGCCCTGCGCGCGGCTCCGGGTACCCCGTGCGCCGCGGGCTCAGCCCGCGGCGCCGGGGGCCGTCACCAGGTGGAAGACGGTGGCGCGGCGCCGGGTGAAGCCCAGCGCCTCGTACAGCCGGATCGCGCCGGGGTTCTCGGCGGCCGAGTGCAGGAACGGCGTGTCGCCCCGGGCCCCGATCCCGGCCGCCACGTGCCGCACCAGCCGGCCGGCCAGGCCCTGCCCGCGGTGGCCGGCGTCGGTGCACACCGCGCTGATCTCGGTCCAGCCCGGCAGGCTCAGCCGCTCGCCGGCCATCGCCACCAGCTCGCCGCCGCGGCGGATCCCGACGTAGGAGCCGGTCTCCACGGTCCGCGGCCGGAAGGGGCCGGGCCGGGTGCGGGCCACCAGGTCCAGCATCTCCGGGACGTCGGCCGCGCCGAGCGCCACGGCCTCGGCGTCGCGCTCGCCCCGCACGGTGGTGGCGACCAGCTGCACGCCCTGGATGGGCTCGCCGCTCCAGCCCTCCGGCAGCTGCTCCACCCCGACGAGCGTGACCGTGCCGCCGGGGCCGACCAGCTCGGCCAGATCGGTCCAGGCGCGCGGATCGGCGGCGTCGGAGAGCGCCGCGAACGGCGCGACCTCGTCCCTGTAGCGCCGGGCCAGGCCCAGCTCCACGCCCAGGTGGCGGTGGGCGCCGCCGAGGGCCGTCCAGACCGGGCTGTCCAGGACGTGGCCGCCGCGCGCCGCGGCCTCCCGAACGGCGGGTGCCATCGCCTGGGGGAAGGCCGGTACGGGCGGCAGCGGGTCGTACGGGGGCTGGAGGCTGGTCGACATCGGCGGCGTTTCACTCCGTTTCGTTCGCGCGGCCCTCGCGCGGCTCATGGGGACAACGTCCGACCCGGCCCCGGAAAATCCCGCTGCCCGGCATCGGCCGCCACGGATCGCCCGGGCGGCCCATCCCGCCGGCCCGTCGCGAGGTGCCCGCCCCGCCCCACGCAGCCCTGCCCGGCCCTCTCGGGTCTCAGCCCGCCTTGCGCCGCGGCGCCGCCTTCCTGGCCGGCTCCTTCGCCGGCTTCTTCCTGGCCGCAGCCTTCTTCGCGGTCGTCTTCCGCGGCTTCCCGGGCGCGGCCCTGCCGGCCGTCCTCCCGGCGCCACCGCGCCCCCCGGCGGCCGGGCCGCCGCGACGGGACCCGTCCTCGGCCGGCCGGGCCTTCTCCACCGAGGCCCGCAGCGCCGACATCAGGTCCACCACCTGGCCGCCGGGCTCCTCCGCGGCGGCGGGCGGCTCCGCGCCCTCCAGCTTCGCGGCGACCAGCGCCTCCACCGCCTGCGCGTACTCGTCGTGGTAGGAGGCCAGGTCGGCCTCGCCGAGGGTGTCGATGAGCGTGTCGGCGAGCTTCAGCTCCGAGTCGCTGATCGCCACCCGGCCCTTGGGCGCGGAGTCGGCGGGCGCGTTCAGCTCGTCCGGCCAGCGCAGCGTGTGCAGCAGCAGCACGTCGCCGCGGGCCCGGACCAGGGCCAGGTGCTCGGCGTTGCGCATGGCGAACTTGCCGACCGCCGCCTTGCCCGACTCCGCCAGCGCCTGGCGCATCAGCACGTACGGCTTGTGCGCCGTTGGGGAGGCGGGGGCGAGGAAGTACGGCGTGGCCAGCTGCATCGCGTCCACCGAGCCCACGTCCACGAAGCCGGTCACCTCGATCGTCTTCGCGGTCGGCAGCGGCAGCGCCTTGAGGTCGGCGTCGCTCACCTCCACCAGGCGTTCGTCCGGCGTCTCGTAGGCGCGTCCGATCTCGGCGGTCTCCAGTACCTCGCCGTCCAGCTCGCAGGTCTTCTGGTAGCGGACGCGCCCCTGGTCCTCCCGGTGGATCTGGCGGAAGCCGATCCGGTGGCTGCTGACGGCCGAGCCGAGCTTGACCGGTATCGAGACGAGCCCGAAGGCCAGGTTCCCGGTCCAGACACTGCGCATAGGAATGTCCTTTTTGTCAGCCTATGGGATCTTAATCGTATGCCGATCACCGAGGTCGAGGGGCGCCGGATCACCCTCAGCCACCTCGACCGGGTGCTGTGGCCGGCCACCGGCACCACCAAGGGGGAGCTGCTGCACTACTACGTGACGGCCGCCGACGTCCTCCTGCCGCACGTGCGCGGACGGCTGGCGAGCTTCGTCCGCACCCCGGACGGCGTGGACGGCCAGCGGTTCTTCCAGAAACGCCCGCCCGCCGGCACACCCGACTGGGTGCGGACCACCGAGCGGGTGCGCAGCGGCGGCGAGCTGATGTCCCAGGTCGACGTGGCGGACCTGGCCACGCTGGTGTGGGCGGGGAACCTGTCGTGCGTCGAGATCCACACCCCGCAGTGGAAGACGGCCGATCCGGACAGCGCCGACCGGCTGGTCCTCGACCTCGACCCCGGTCCCGGCGCCGGCATCGCCGACTGCGCCCGCGTCGCCCTGGAACTGCGCGAGCGGCTGGCCGCCGACGGCATCACCGCCTGGGCCAAGACCACCGGCTCGAAGGGCCTCCACCTGCTGGCCGGGCTGCGCGGCGCCACCTCGCGCGCCGCCAGCGGGTACGCGCGGCGGATCGCCACGGAGCTGGAGCGGGCCGAGCCCTCGCGGGTGGTGGCGCGGATGGCCAAGGCGGACCGGCGCGGCCGGGTCTTCATCGACTGGTCCCAGAACTCCGCCAGCAAGACCACCGCCGCCCCCTACACCGTACGGGCCCGGCCCCGTCCCACCGTCTCGGCGCCGCTGGCGTGGGAGGAGGTCGAGGAGCTGCGGAAACCGGGCGGCGCGGAGTTCGCGGCCGGGCTCACCCTCGACCGGATGCCGGACCGGCTGGAGCGCGCCGGCGACCTGCTCGCCGGGCTGCTCGACCCCGCGGCCGAGGCGGCGCTGCCGGGCTGAGACGGGCCGCGGAGCGGGGGTGGGCCGGATACGCGGGGTGCGCCGGATACGCGGGATGCGCGGGGTGCTCCGGGCGGGCCGGGGTGCCGATGCGCCCGGATGTGCCCGGGTGCGCTGAGCGTGCCGGGTGTGCCGGATGTGGGGAGTGCGCCCGGGGGCGTCGCCGGGGGAGCGAGGTGTTCCGCCGGTGCTGTCCGCGCCCGGACGCGGCGCCGGGCGGGCCGTCCGCCTCGGCGGGGCGAGGACCGGGCCGCCCGCCCCGGCGCGCCGGGGCGTCCCCCCTCCTACTGCTGTCCGCGGGCGCCCAGGTGTGCCGCCAGCTCCTTCTCGTCCTCGTCGTTGAGCGAGGTCTTGAGGATGGTGCCGCCGTAGGGCTGCATGGCGTCGGCGAACTTGTCCTCGGTGATCTTCGAGGCCATGATCACCACGGCCGCGCCGCCCGGGTGCAGCATCTCCTGCACCTGGTCGCGGAAGGAGTCGTCGATGCCGGACTTGCCCAGCTTGCCGAAGAGGCCGCCCATGGCGGCGCCGGCCAGCAGGCCGAGCCCGGGGACGAGGAAGAGGAAGCCGAAGATCATGCCCCACAGGGCGCCGGACGCCGCCGAGACGCCGACGATCCGGCTCGGGGTGTCCACGTGGGTCTTGCCCTCGGCGTCCACGGTGACCACGGCGAGCCCGTTGAGGTTCACCACGTAGTCCTTCTGGAGGTTCTGCACCGCGGTGTAGGCGTCGTCGGCGGTCTTGTGGTCGTCGTAGCCGATCACGATGAGCTCGGACATCAGGTCCTCCTGGAAGCCGGTGGGCGACAGGTTGCACCCTATGTCTGAATTGTCCCTCCGGCACGCGGTGCGGTGCCCCGCCGCACGGCGCCCTCCCGCCGCCGCGTGCCCGGCTCTCGGCCACCCGGACCCAACCGCCGTGCCAGGCCTGGCGGGTGGGTTCCGCCGCCGGTGCCTACCGGGCCGGGGCGAAGAGCCGCCGAGCGGCCAGCGCCGCGCCGCCGCGCGCCCACTCCTCGAACGGCAGCGGCCGGACGACCAGGTCGCACGCGGCGGCGGCGCCGAAGGCGCGGGCGGCGAAGGCGGCGCGGATCTCGTCCTCGTACAGGTCGTACGAGGCCACGCCCTCACCCGAGATGATGATCCGCTCGGGGCCGATCAGGTTGGCCACCGAGGCCAGGGCCAGCCCGAGCGCCCGGCCGGCGCGGGCGAAGACCTCGCGTACCGCCGGGTGCCCGGCGTGGGCCAGGCGCACCGCCTGGGCCATGGTCAGCGCCGGGTCGCCGGCCGCCTGCCGGGCCTGCTCGGTGACGGCGTGCGTGGAGGCGACCGCCTCCACGCAGCCGGCGTTGCCGCAGGTGCACACCCGGTCGGTGCCGCCGACCGGGAGGTGGCCGAGCTCGCCGGCCACCCCGTGGGCGCCGGAGACCACCTGTCCGCCCACGAAGATCCCGCAGCCGATGCCCGCGCCGACGGTGACCAGCGCGAAGGAGGAGAGGCCGACCCCCGCGCCGAACCACTGCTCGGCGACGGCCAGCGCGCGCACGTCGTTGTCCACGACCGCGGGCACCCCGGTGGCCTCCTCCACGAGCCGGGCCAGCGGCACCCGCCGCCAGTCCAGGAACGGCGAGTACCGCACGGTGCCGGCCCGGCCGTCCACGTCGCCGGAGACGGTCACCCCGACACCGTGCGGCGGCTCGGCCGCCGAGCCGCCGGCCTGCTCGTGCAGCCGTTCCACCAACCGGGCCACGGCCTGGACGACGGTGCCGACGTCGCGCGAGCGCAAGGGCGCGCGGGCGGTGGCCAGCGAGCGGGCGGTGAGGTCGGCCAGCACGCCGATCAGCTCGTCGCCGGTGATCTTGACGCCCGCCACGCGGGCCCGCTCGGGCCGGACCGCGACGAGGGTGGCCGGACGCCCGCTGGCCTGCCCGGCGGCCGGCCGGCCCAGGTCGGTGATCCAGCCGTCGGCCAGCAGCGGGGTCGCCGCCTTGGTGACCGCGCCAGGCGACAGGCCGGTGCGCCGCCCCACCTCGGCCCGGGTGAGCGGGCCGTGGACGAGGAGGGTCTGGAAGACCAGCGCGGCGGCCGGCGGCTGGTCGGCGAGGCTCATGGACCGACACTACATTTCCTCCGGAAAGGAAGGAAGCCGCCCGCCCGACCCGGAGCTTCTGGCCTCAACTCCGTGCGGGCCGTGCTGATTCCGCCGTCCGAGCAGCTCGGACGATGTCGGCGCCGTCGTGTCACACCGCTTGAAAGGCAGCCGGACGACGGTCGGTTGGCCGTCGACCTGCGAAGAATATATTGACGACGGAAGGAAACTCTGGCTACATTCGCCGCGCTCCGCGACGTGGTGGCCGGCGCCGACCGCCACGCACGCATCCCACACGCATCCCACTCAAGGCGGCCGACCCCGCCGGGCCCGAACGGCCGTGCCGCCGCGCCGAGATGGAGTGACCGATGATCCGTCCCGCAGGACCCCTACGACCTCCGCTCCAGCCGCTCGGCCGCGCCGGCGGCACGCTGCGCACCCTCGCGCTCCCCGTCGCCGCGGCCGCCGCCCTCGCGGCGGCCCTCCTCGTGCCCACCTCCGCCACCGCGGCGCCGCCGCAGAGCCACCCCGCGACGGCCGCCGGCACCGCTGCCGGCGCCTCCGCCTCCGCCTCCGCCTCCGCGGCCAAGCCGTACATGGGCTGGAGCAGCTGGAGCCTGGAGTCCACCAACTTCCCCGGCTTCGGCGGCGAGAACTGGCTCACCGAGGACCACGTCCTCCAGCAGGCGGACGTCCTCTCCGCCAAGCTCAAGCAGCACGGCTACGACTACGTCAACGTGGACGCGGGCTGGAACGTCGACAACGGCACCACCGTCTCCGACGCCTACGCCCGGCCCACCGCCGACACCAAGAAGTTCCCGCACGGCATGAAGTACCTCGGCGACCAACTCCACAAGAAGGGGCTGAAGTTCGGCGTCTACCTGGCCGTCGGCCTCTACCAGGACGCCTACAACGACGGGCGGACGCCGATCTACGGCGCCCCCGGCTGCACCACCAAGGACATCGTCTACCCCGACCTGCGCAAGACCAGCGGCTGGGACGACGTCTCCTACCAGCTGGACTTCTCCAGCCCGTGCACAGTCAAGTACATCGACTCGGAGGCCGACGAACTCGCCTCCTGGGGAGTGGACTTCCTCAAGATCGACGGGGTCGGACCCGGCTCCGGCCAGGGCGACGCCGCCCACGACAACGTCCCCGACATCAACGCCTGGCACGCGGCCCTGCAGGCCACCGGGCGCCCGATCCAGCTCACCCTGTCCTGGTCGCTCAGCCACACCCAGGCCGCCACGTGGCAGGCCGACGCCGACGGCTGGCGCGTCGACACCGACGTCGAGTGCTACTGCGACACCCTCGTCACCTGGGACAACTCGGTCAAGGGCCGCTGGGACGACGTCGTGCCCTGGATCGACGACGCCGGACCCGGGAACTGGAACAACCTCGACTCCCTCGACGTCGGCGTCGGGCCGATGGACGGCCTGACCGACGTCGAACGGCAGAGCTACGAGACGCTGTGGGCCATCGAGTCCGCGCCGCTCTACACCGGCGACGACCTCACCAAGCTCGACTCCTACGGCCTGAAGCTGCTCACCGACGACGAGGTCATCGCCGTCGACCAGGCCGGCCGCCCGGCCCGCCCGGTCAGCCAGGCCACCGACCAGCAGACCTGGTACACCCGCAACCCCGACGGCAGCTACACCGTCGCCCTGTTCAACCTCGGCGCCGGCTACAGCGACGTCACCGCCGACTTCTCCGACCTCGGCATCACCGGCCGGGCGGCCGTCCGCGACCTGTGGAGCCGCAAGGACCTCGGCACCGTGTCCGGCCACCTGACGGAGCAGCTGCCGCCGCACGGCTCCCGGCTGTTCACCTTCACCCCGGCCGCGCACGGCGACGCCCCCGGCACCCCGCTGGGCGTCCACGGCACCGCCTCCACGCCCGGCAGCGTCTCCCTGGCCTGGCAGCCCGTCAACACCGGCAGTGCCACGACCGGGTACACCGTCTACTCCGGCGGCCGGGCCGTCGCCACCACCAGCGGCACCACCGCCACCGTCGGCGGGCTCGCCCCCGCCACCGGCCACACGTTCACCGTCGTCGCCCATGACGCCAAGGGGCGCGCCTCCCAGCCGAGCGCGGCCGTCCCCGTCACCACCCCGGCCGCCGGCGGGCCCACCGCCTACGAGGCCGAGGCACCCGGCAACACCCTCGCCGGCTCCGCCGGTGTCGCGGGCTGCTCCGGCTGCTCCGGCGGCAAGAAGGTCGGCAACCTCGGCGGCAGCGGCGACTCCGTGACGATCAGCGACGTCACCGCCCCGGCCGACGGCACCTACCTGCTGCGGCTGGACTACGTCGACGGCGACTCCAGCCGCGTCGCCGTGCTCACCGTCGACGGCACCGCGGTCCAGGTCCCGGTGGCCGGCAGCAACGACAACGACTGGAGCACCGCCCAGTCCATGACCGTGGCCGTCCACCTCGACGCGGGCGTCAACACCGTTTCGGTCGGCAACCCGGGCGGCAACGCCCCCGATCTCGACCGAATCACCGTCTGACCTGGTACGGCCGGCCCGGCCGCCGGTCCGATCGCTGACGGGGTCGGCAAAGTTACTCGAATCCGCCGCCCTCGGAACGGTACGTTCCGAGGGCGGCGAACCCGCGAGCCGGCGCCGTCGCAGTTGCTTCCGCCTGGGCACCCCCGCCCGGGCCGCACCACGCTCCGGTCCGCTCGACGCGACCGTTGTGAAAGGGAGGACTCCCTCATGCCCACCACCTCCGCCCGAACCGTCAGCCTGCGGGCGGGCGGTACCTGCTTCGCCGTCGAACTGGCCGAGCCGGTGCCCCGAGTCCTGCACTGGGGAGCCGACCTCGGCGACCTCACCGACGCCGACCTCGCCGCGCTCGCCCGCACCGCCGACCCGGCCGTGCTCAACAACGCCCCCGACATGGCCCGCCGGTTCACCGTCTGGCCCACCGAGTCCGACGGCTGGTCCGGCACCCCCGGCCACCACGGCCACCTCGACGGCACCGCCGCCGCCCCCGCCCGGTGCTCACCCGCGCCGGCCACGAGACCGCCCCCGAGGGCGGCGGCCGGATCACCATCGAGCTGGCCGAGGACGGCGCCGGCCTGGACATCACCCTCACCTACACCCTCGACCCGCACGGGGTGCTCACCGCCGAGGCCGTCCTCACCCGCCGGCCGGACGCCGACCCGGGCCCCTACGACCTGGCCGGGGCGGCCCTGCTGCTGCCGCTGCCCCGCCGCGCCACCGAACTGCTGGACTTCACCGGCAAGTGGAGCCGAGAGCGCAGCCCGCAGCGCACCACCCTGTTCCACGGCACCCACGCCCGCGAGGTGCGCCGCGGCAAGCCCGGCGCCGGCTCGCCCTACCTGCTCGCCGCCGGCCGGCCCGGATTCGGCTTCCGCGACGGCGAGGTGTGGGCCGTCCACGTGGCCTGGAGCGGCGACCAGCGCTACCTCGCCGAGCAACTGCCCGAGGGCGCCGGGGTGCACGCCGCCGTCCTCGGCGGCGGGGAGCTGCTGCGGGCCGGCGAGATCCGGCTCGCGCCGGGGGAGTCGTACCGCACCCCGCGGGTCCACTTCGTGTGGTCCGCCGACGGCCTGGACGGTGCCGCCGACCGCTTCCACCAGCACCTGCGCGCCCGTCCCGGCCACCCGGCCGGCCCCCGCCCGCTGATCCTCAACAGCTGGGAGGCGGTCTACTTCGACCACGACCTCGACCGGCTGCTGGAGCTGGCCGAACGCGCGGCCCGGGTGGGCGTCGAGCGGTTCGTCCTGGACGACGGCTGGTTCTCCGGCCGCCGCGACGACACCAAGGGCCTGGGCGACTGGACCGTCGACCCGAAGGTGTGGCCCCGGGGCCTGGGCCCGCTCGCCGACCGGGTCCGGGACCTCGGCATGGACTTCGGCCTGTGGGTGGAGCCGGAGATGGTCAACCTCGACTCCGAGCTGGCCCGCGCGCACCCCGACTGGGTGCTGGCCCCGGCCGCCGGCCCCGGCTTCCCCTCCCGCCACCAGCACGTGCTGGACCTGGCCAACCCCGAGGTGTCCGGCTACCTGCTGGGCGCCCTGGACGACCTGCTCACCGCCTACCCGATCGCGTACCTGAAGTGGGACCACAACCGGGAGCTGCACGAGGCCGTGCACGGCCCGGCCGACCGGCCCGCCTCGCACGCCCAGGTCGAGGCCCTCTACCGGCTGCTGGACGCCCTCAAGGAGCGGCACCCGGCGCTGGAGATCGAGAGCTGCGCGAGCGGCGGCGGCCGGGTCGACCTCGGCATCCTCGCGCGGACCGACCGGGTGTGGGCCTCGGACTGCAACGACCCCGTCGAGCGCCAGGCGATCCAGCGCTGGACCGGCCAGCTGCTGCCGCCCGAACTCTCCGGCAGCCACGTCGGCGGCGCCCGCAGCCACACCACCGCCCGCGTCACCGTCGACACCTTCCGGCTGGCCACGGCGCTGTTCGGGCACGCCGGCGTCGAGCAGGACCTCACCGCCTGCTCCGAGGAGGAGCTGGAGCGGCTGACCGCCTGGGGCGCGCTCTACCGCGAGCTGCGGCCGCTGCTGCACACCGGCCGGACCGTGCGCGCCGACCTGGAGGACGAGGCGCGGCTGCTGCACGGGGTCGTCGCCCAGGACGGTTCGGCGGCGCTGTACTGCTGGGCCAGGACGGTCACCTCGGCCGAGGCGCAGTCCGGCCGGGTGACGCTGCCCGGACTGGACCCGGACGCCCGCTACCGGTTGCGGGTGCGCCGCGACTTCGGCCTGCCCTCGTTCCACCAGGCCGCGCACCCGAGCTGGCTGCCGTCGGCCCTGGAGGGCTGGACCGAGCTGCCCGGCGCGGTGCTGGCGACGGCCGGGCTGCCGATGCCCTCCCTCAACCCGCAGCAGGCGATCCTGGTCGAGGTGGAGCGGGTCGCGGCGGTCCACGCGGGCTGAACCGGGTGAACCGGCGGCCGGGCGGGCGTCCACTGCCCGCCCGACCGCCTTGCGCCGCCGGGACACGGCGGCCGGCCGGTGATCCAGCCCCCTGAGCCGGACCACCGGCCGTCCCGTCTGCGGCGGCCGGGCCGCCTGCCACCGGTCCCGATCGGCCGGCGCCCACAGGAACCGCGAACGCCCCTCTCCCGCAGCGCCGTTGGCCGGAAGTGGGACCAACGCCCCTGCGCGCGAGCGCCGTCGGCGGCAGGCGGACGGTGCAATTGCCGGCGGGCGACCGGGTGCTCGGGACACCGCTGGTCCGGCCGAAGCCGGGAGCGCCGCCCTTCTGCCGGTGCGCCCCGAGGGCCTCCGGCCGAACGCTTCCGGCCGAGGCCCGCGGGGGAACCCGCCCTTCGGGTACCCGGCCGCCGTGCGTCACACGTGCGGTGACGCCCCGTCCGACCAGGGCTTCTCCTGCCTGACGGTGGGGCGGTCAGCCAGGTGGTTCCCTCGTACGACGGGTGCCGACGCGTGGTGTCCGGACCCGGCACCTGAGGGAGCGCCAGGCCCGACGGGACCCGTGGTGCCCGTCAGGTCACGTCGCCACGACAGTACCGCCTCCGGAGTCTGCGCGTTGCAATTGCATGGGAAATTGCAGCAGCAAGTGCGCGGAGGGCGGCTGTGTCTCTATCGTGAATGGTGCGACGCAAGCGGAAGCTGGCGTTCAAGAGACACCCAATGAGGAGTGATCCCCCATGCAGCAGTTCGACAACGGCGTGCAGGCCAGTGCTATCCAGGGCGTCCGGTGGACCAAGAGCGGTCGCAGCAACCAGAGCGGCAACTGCGTCGAGGTCGCGCAACTGCCCAACGGAGACGTCGCGGTGCGCAACTCCCGTTTTCCGGACGGTCCGGCGCTCGTCTACACCAAGGCCGAGATCACCGCGTTCGTCGGAGGCGCCAAGGACGGGGACTTCGACCCGTTCACCGGCTGACGGCCCTGGGGTCTACGGAACGTGAAGTAGGCCCATAAACAACGTCGTTGGGCAGCCAATGCGGGCTCTCGGGTGCAATACTGACCCGTCCAGATTTTTTCGGGAGCCCGCATGTCCGCGTCGCCGCAGCTCATCTCACCCATACAGCTACTCGAACGCCGCCCGGACATGGGTGCGAAGGCCATGTCCAGGGTGCTCGGCAACTATCTGCGGGCGCTGCGCGAGAACCGCGGCCTGGTGCCCGTGGAAGCCGGCCGCCACATCAGGGCGCACGCGTCAAAGATCAGCCGCATGGAGACCGCGAACGTCACGCTCAAACCGCGTGACGTGGCGGACCTGCTGGAGCTCTACAAGGTCGACCCGCGTGAGCGCGAGGAGATCGTCGGCATGGCCGAGCGGTCGGCCCGGCCGGACTGGTGGCATCCCTACGGCGAGGTGGTGCCGGACTGGCTGCAGAACCTGATCGGCCTGGAGCGCGACGCCCATGTGGTCCGCACCTACGAGACCCAGTTCGTGCCCGGTCTGCTCCAGACCGAGGCGTACGCGCGCGCGGTGGTCCAGAGCGGCCACCGGCTGGCACCGCCCGCGGAGATCGAACAGCGCGTCGCCCTGCGCCAGGAGCGGCAGAGCCGGATGAGCGGGCCGGGAGCCCCGGTGCTCTGGGCGCTCATCGACGAGGGCGTGCTGCACCGCCCGGTCGGCGGCCGCGAGGTGATGCACGATCAGCTCGTCTACCTGATCGACGTCCTCCGCCGGCCCGGCGTGCGGCTGCAGATCGCCTCCTACACGGCCAGTGCCGCCGCCACCCCGGGCACGGCCGTCAGCTACCTGCGGTTCGCCCAGGGCTTCCTGCCCGACGTGGTCTACCTGGAGCACATGACCAGCGCCGTCTACCTCGACCGGCTGGACGACGTGGACCGCTACCGTGCCGCGCTGGACGAGCTCAGCGCGCTGGCCGCCACCCCGGCCGAGAGCCGCGCGATGCTGGAGGAGACGCTCAAGCGGTACACGTGACCGGTACGCCGCGCGGCGCGGCCCCGCCCGTGCCGGCGGTACGGCGCCGTGCGGCTGCCCCGCCGGTGACGCCGCCCCAGCCGCGCGTGCTCAGGCGAGCAGCCCGGAACCGAGGAAGTCCGCCCCCGGCCCGAACCCCGGCAGGGCGAAGAAGTAGCCGCCGCCGACCGGCGAGACGTAGTCCACCAGCGGCTCCCCGGCCAGCCGCTCCTGCGCGGCCTGGAACTGCCGCCGCACGTTGCGCTGGTAGCAGCAGAACAGCAGCCCGACGTCGAGGTTGCCGTCGGTGTCGAGCCCCCGGTCGTACGTGTAGCTGCGGCGCAGCAGGCGCTGGGCCTCGGTGGCGGCGGTGCGCGGGTTGGCCAGCCGGATGTGCGCGTCGAGCGAGGTGATCCGCCCCTCGGGGTCCTTGCCGTACGCCGGCTGGTCGGTCTCGCGGCGGCCGTCGAGCGGGGCGCCCGAGTCGCGGCGGCGCCCGATCATCACCTCCTGCTCGTGCAGCGAGACCCGGTCCCAGAACTCGACCAGGGTGCGGATGATCCGCACCACCTGGTAGGAGCCGCCGCTGGTCCAGCCGGGCTCGCCGCCGGTGCCGCCGGCGGTCCAGACCAGCTCGTCCGCCACCCGCTGGTCGGCCACGTCCGGGTTGGCGGTGCCGTCCTTGAAGCCCAGTGTGTTGCGGGGAGAGCCGGCCGGGCGGGCCTCCGGCCGGAAGCCGTCCGCCTTCCACAGCGGCACCATGCCGTCCCGGGTGTGCTTTGCGATGTCCCGCAGCGCGTGCATCACGGTGTCCCGGGAGTCCGCGCAGATCTGCAGGCCGAGGTCGCCGTGGAGCTCGGTGGAGCCGGCCACGTCGTCGTCGGGGAAGACCGGCATGGCCGTGAGCCGGGCGGGGCGGCGGGCGGCCAGCCCGTAGCGCGCGTCGAAGAGGGACGCGCCGACCGAGACGGTGACGGTCAGACCGTCGGAGGGCGCCGACGGGCCGAGGGTGGAGCTGTCGGCCGGGGGCGAGGCCAGGTCGGTGGCGGGCACCGGCCCGCCGGCGGTCAGTGCCCTGATCCGGCCGGTCAGGGTGCGCAGCAGCGCCTCCAGCGCGGCCCGGTCCGCAGCGGTGCAGGTCAGGGCGACGAAGGTGGCCGCGCTCTGCTGGGGGGTGGTGATCCCGGCCTGGTGCGGCCCCTCGCACGGGATGCGCCGGTCACGGCGGGCGCCGCCGGGCGACGCGGCCACGGCGGTGGCTGGAACGGCCAGCGCGGCGGCGCCGCCCGCGCCGGCCGCCGCGCCGCGCAGGAAGGAGCGGCGGCCGACGGGCCGCGCTCCGGCGGGTGCCGTCCTGCTGGGCGCGCCCGCGTCGGGCGAGCCTTCGACGGGGGCGTTCGCGTCGGACGGGCCCTCGGCGGAGGGGCTTCCGGGAGAGGGGTTCCCGGCAGGCGGGGTGGCGGCTGGCTCGGAGCCGGTCGTCATGCGGAGCTCCTGGAGGCGAGGAGGTCGGGGACTCTGGCGAGTTGTTCGAGGAGCCCGTCCAGCCGCGCTTCGAGCCCCGCGCGCTCGGCGGTGGGCAGCGCGGCGGGTGCGGGCCAGCCGCCGGCGCGGGCGCGGTCGGCGGCCAGCGCGGACCGCAGGGCGGTCAGCCCGGAGCGGGACCGTGCCAGCAGGCCCGGATCGCGCGGGGTGATGAGCGGGGCGAGGACGGCGAGCACCTCGCCGGTGCCCTGGGCGTTGGCGTCGAGGGTGGCCAGCACCGTGTGGCTGCCGAAGTCGCGGCGGCCGCTGAGCTGGAACTCCAGGGCGTTCTCCAGGATCTCGTGGGTGCGCAGCGGCAGGTTCCCCGGGTCGATGTCCTCGCTGGGGAAGTCCTTGGCCAGGGCTTCGGCGTCGCTGACCAGGCGCCGGCCGAGCGGCCGCAGCCCGGCGGCGGACTGGCCGTGCCACAGTCCGTACTCGATGCGCAGGAACCCGGTCCAGGACGGGTCGGCGGTGCCCTTCGGCAGCCCGCCCGGCGCCCCGTCCAGCGCGCCGTCGAAGTCGCCGAAGGAGCCGTAGGCGGCGCCGAGCCGCTCGTAGTCGAGGTGGGCCGGGAGCCAGTCGGCGCGGGCGGCCCGGAGGTCGCCGCGGTCCAGGTCGGCCGAGAGCGTCCGGGCCGCCCGCACCAGGCCGGGCAGCGCCGCGTCGACCCAGGCGCGGTACCGCTGCACCGCGGGCGTCAACTGGAGGTCCGGCAGGGGCCGGTAGCCGCGCAGCGCGCCCGTGGTGCGGCCGGTGACCTGGAAGGGCCGCGAGGTGCGGACGGTCCCGTCGCTGAGCACGCACCGCACCGCGTAGCGGCCGGCGCCGAGGGTGCCGGTCAGCGGCAGCGTGTGCGCCGACGCCAGCCACGGGATCTCGGCGTAGGCCAGCGCGCCGTCCTGGCTGACCAGGTAGACCTGCGCGAACCCGGGCGCCCGGTCGGTGACCTCGAACGCCACCGGACCCGCCGCCAGGTGCCGGGCCGGACTGCCGCAGGCCGAAGCGGTGACGGTCAGCGGGCCGCCGTGGCTGCCGCCGCCCTGGCCGAGGACGGTGGAGCCGGTGACCGACAGCAGTCCGGCCAGGACGGCGGCGAGGCCGCCCAGCAGCAGCCGGACGCGCCGGGTGGCGGGGCGGCGCGGGAAGGGGCGCATGGCGACTCCGGTGCGGGCGGGCGGGCGCGGACGGTCGGACGGGGCGGCGGTCGGACGGGGCCGCCGGGGGTCGGACGGGCGGCGGGCGGCGGGTGATCGTTCGGAGCCGGGCGGGGTGCGGGGTGCGGGGTGCGGGGTGCGGGGTGTCAGCCGCACGGTGCGGGTTCAGAACCGCCAGGCGATGGCGTGTCCATGACTCGCCGGTGAACAGGATGTGAGCCTTGCCGAATGCCGCTCCAACCCCGCTCACCAGGACGTTATTTGACCATCCCTTGACTGGCTGGCCCTTCCCGCGACCCCTTGGGCCGCCACACTTTGACCGCTCCACGCGGCACCCAGCACCACCTCCAACGGCCTTCCCGGCGAAGGCCGGCGAGTCCCCCGGGGGCCCGCCTTCCGGGCGCCCCCCTTCCCCCGAAGGACGAGGAACCATGGCAGTACGCAAACGCTGGTCCCTGCCCGCCGCGGCCGCCGCACTGGCGCTGACCGGCGCCGCGGTGGCGGCTGGTGTCGGGTTCGGCGGGTCCGAATCCGCGCAGGCGGCGACGACCGTGCCGACCCCCTCGCACGTCGTGGTGGTGATGGAGGAGAACCACTCCTACGCCGACATCATCGGCAACACCTCCAGCGCCCCCTACTTCAACAGCCTGGCAAGCCAGGGTGCCCTGCTCACCGGCTCGTTCGGCGTCACGCACCCCAGCGAGCCCAACTACATGGCCCTGTTCGGCGGCAGCACCGAGGGGCTCAGCGCCGACACCTGCCCGGTCAGCGAGGGCAACGCGGCCAACCTCGGCTCCGAACTCATCGCCGCGGGCAAGACGTTCACCGGCTACTCGGAGGGCCTGCCCTCGGCCGGCTCCACCACCTGCACCTCGGGCAAGTACGCGCGCAAGCACTCCCCGTGGGTCAACTTCAGCAACATCCCGGCCGCCGACCAGCAGCCGATGACCGCCTTCCCGACGGACTACTCCAAGCTGCCGACGCTGTCGTTCGTCATCCCCAACCTCAACGACGACATGCACGACGGCACCATCCCGGCGGCCGACACCTGGCTCAACTCGCACCTGTCCGCCTACGCCACCTGGGCCAAGGCCAACAACAGCCTGCTGGTGGTCACCTGGGACGAGGACGACTACACCGAGAACAACCAGATCCCCACCATCATCGTCGGCCAGGGCGTGAAGACCGGCCACTACAGCGAGACCGTCAACCACTACAACCTGCTCGCCACCCTTGAGTCCATGTACGGCCTCCAGGCCGTCGGCAAGAGCGCCGGCCTCGCCCCGATCAGCGACATCTGGAGCACCACCTCCTGAACGCGTCCGCCGGGCGGGTGGTACGCCCACCCGCCCGGCCGCGTCCGCCGGGGCGAACGGCCCGCCAGGACCCCTGGCGGGCCGTTGGCCCCGGCCCGTGCGGTGACGCCGTATCGCCGCCGCCGGTGTCAGACGATGCGGCCGACGCCGCCGAACTCGATCCACTCGTAACTGGGCTGCTCCAGCGCCAGATCGCTGTTCTGCTGCCAGGTGGAGACCTCCACCAGACCCGGTTCGAGCAGTTCGGTGCCCCGCAGGTAGTGGGCGACGTCGCTCTCCCGCCGCACCTGGCCCCAGTGGTCCCCGGTCTCCTGCGCCATGAACTCGGTGACCTGCCGGCGGACGTCGGGGTCCTCGCTGACGAGCTGGCAGACCACCAGGAAGCTCCCGGGCCGCAGCCGGTCGCGCACCCGCTGGATGACGGCGTCCGGGGCGTCGGCGTCCTTGATGCAGTGCAGCACCGACACGAACAGCGCCGCCACCGGCTCGTCGGGGTTGATGAGCCGCTTGACCTCGGGGCTCTCCCATATGCTCTTGGTGTCGCGGAAGTCGGCCTGCAGTACGGCGGTGTTCTCGTTCTGCTCCAGCAGGGCGCGGCCGTGCGCCAGCACGATCGGGTCGATGTCGGTGTAGACGACACGGGCGTCCGGGTGGACGCGCTGCGCGATCTCGTGCACGTTGTCCTGCGTGGGCAGGCCGGAGCCGTGGTCCACGAACTGCTTGATGCCGTACTCCTCGGCGAGCACCCTTACCACACGGCGCAGGAATTGGCGGTTGTTGAGCGCCAGCACCTTCATGCTCGGTACTGTCAGGAGCAGTTCCTCGGTCGCGGAGCGGTCGGCCGGGTAGTTGTCCTTCCCGTCCAGAAGGTAGTCGTACATGCGGGCCACGCTGGGCACCGTCACGTCGATCTTGTCGGTCAGCGATGCGTCCCCGTTCGGCATGGGCCCCTCTGGATATCTCGACTGCGCTTGATTCTGCGACTGTTGGACGCCCTTCATCCTAGGCAGCGGCAATCCCCTGGTCGAGACGGCTGTTCGATGTCGTTATGCAGGGGAGATCAGCTGACGGGTTGTCATGATCGTTATGCTGGGCACCCGTTGCTGCCGGAGTGAGCCGTGGTCCGGGCCATCGTCAGCGTCAGGTCGAGTCCGTCGGCCCCCGCCCGCGCGCCGGTGAGCGTCACACCGGAGGGCAGCGGCGGCACCTGGACGGTACGGGGGGCCAGCCGGCCGGCCAGCCCCTTGGTCAGCTCGTGCGAGGCCAGGGCCGCGACGGGGAAGTCCGAGCCGAACACGCTCACGTCGACGGGGGTCACGGTGACCGTGCCGGCGGCGGTGGTGATCCTCGTGCGCACCGTGACCGGCAGCGGCACCCCGGCGGCGGTACCGGTCAGGACCAGGTTGCCCTGGCCGTCCCCCGAGGGGCGCAGCCCGGCCGCCGCCGCGCCCATCCGGGAACGCAGGTCCGCGTAGGGCACGGTGGCCGTTGCGGTGCCGCCGCTCACGGCGCCCTTGGTGGTGACGCCGCGCAGGTCGACCGCCACCGCGATGTCCATGCCCTGACGGCGTACGTCGGCGGCCTCGATGTGCACCGACCCGACCCGCCCGGTCAGCAGCCGCAGCCCGGCAAGGTCACCCGACAGGCTCGCCCGCACCGGCCCGGACGGCCGCAGCCGGCAGGCCGCGGCCTGCGCGATCCGGTGCCGGGCGGTGTGCTCCAGCGCCACGTCGGCGACCAGCGCGAGCACGGTGGCCGCGGCGACCGCGCCGACCGCGACCACCAGGGGCCGGCGCCGGCACGGGAACGGCCGGCGCGCCGACCTGTCCGGGCCGCCTCCGCAGGCCCCGTCGACCGGGGTTTCGGCGAGGGCGTCGGCGGTGTCGGCGGGGGTGTCGACGGGGGTTTCGGCGGTGTCGGCGGTGTCGCCCGGGACGTCCACGGGGGCCCGCGCGGAACCGTCCTCGGGCGCGGGCCCGTGCGGAGGTATGGAGCGCGGGCGGTCGGGGCGCCGGTTCACCGAGCCGGTACCGGGGTGCGCGGGACGTCGGACATGCGCACAGCCTAGGCGCCCGAGGCCGCGGGGCCGCGCCCGCCCGCGCACGGCCCTGGTCGTGGCGGCTTCCCCGCGGCGGTGTGCGGGCGCCGGGAGCCGCCGACGCGGGGTCAGGCTGCCGTTTGCCCCCGCCTCCGTATGGCCGTCCGCGCCCGCCCACGCCCGCCCACGCCCGCCCACGCCCGCCCACGCCCGTCCGCGGCCGGTACCGGCGCCGGTGGCCGAAGCTGCCGCAGCGCGGGACGGGGCCGGCCCGCGCGGTGCCCCCTCGCATCCTTGGGCCACGGGTCAACCGGATGCATTCCGCGCCACGTTCGCCGGCACGGTGCCGGCGCCCGGGACGAGCCTGCCGTGGTCGTCGACCACGTGGTCGATCACGCTGTCCCCGTCGAGGGAGACGGCCAGCAGGTCGTGGAAGACCCCCCGGGCCGTTCCGGCGCCTCGAAGGAACGGGCGGTGCGGATCGGGGGATCGGTGCCGGAGCGGCAGAACGAGCCGAGGCCCTACGCCTCGTGGTGCCGCGCGTCCGCGCCCAGCGCGCCCACCGTCCACCCGGCCGTGCCGTCGGGGCGCCGGTACGCGGCCCGGTCCGGCGGATCGCAGGGCGGCTCGTTCCGGAACACCACGGTGCGGCCGCTCTCTCCGTTCCCCACCACGTCGTGCTGCTGGAAGTGCTCCGCGGACAGTCCGGTGGCCAGCACGCCGGCGCCGTGGACCACCACGCCGTCGGCCGCCGTGCCGACTGCCCGGCCCGCTCGGGCGCCGCGGTCGGCCCGCCACGCCCGGACGTGGTCGAGCAGGACGTTGTCGCTGTTGACCACCAGCGCCGCCGCCGTCAGGCCGGCGTCCGCGCCGCCCATCCGGAAGAACACGTCCTGCACCGAGGCCGGTTCGCGCGGATCGACGCGCCCGCCGCACCGGTCGCCGACCTCCAGCAGCGCCCGCGACCCGCACGGCCCGGCGTCGAAGAGCAGCCCCGCGATCCGCACCCCGCGCGCGTCGGCGACCGTCATCGCCACCACCCCGTCCTGCGGGACCAGCGTCGCGTAGCCGAGCCCCAGCACCACCGTGCCCGCCCACTTGACCCGGATGGTGTCGGCCAGCCGGTACACGCCCGGGGTGAGCAGCAGGTGCCTGCCCTGCGCCAGCGCCCGGTTGACGGCGCGTGCCGAGTCCTCCGGCCGCGCCACGAAGAACCGCTCCAGCGGCACCGACGTCCCCTCGGGCGGGCCGGCCGCCCACGTCGGCCCCACCCCGTCGCGGTGCGGCGCCGGCAGGAACACCCGGTAGGCGCCCGCGCCGTCCACGTACAGGAACGGCTTCTCGCGGCTGAGCGGGCTGGTGGGCAGCGTGCCGCACGGCGGGGCCGGGAGAGACCGCGCCGGCGCCTCCTCGACACCGGCGAAGACCTGGCCGACCGTCGCGTCGGGTTGGCCCGCCGCCGTGGTCGACCAATTCGCCACCGAGCTGTCCCGGAACAGCCACCGCTGCCCTGCCGCGTCGACGACCGGACCGTCCACCACCGAGTCCGCGACGAACCCGGCGCCGTCGCGGCCGCCCTCGCCGGGGGAGAGGCAAAGCCGCCCGCGGACGTGCACCCGGCGCAGCGGCGCCCCTTGCGAGGCCGCCCACAGGTGGTCGCCGCCGGCGGGCACCACCGCCAGGTTCTCGGCCGACCGCCAGGGGTTCGCCGGCGCTTCGTCCCCGTCGCCGGGCCGGTCCCGCCCCGCCGCCCGCACGGCGCCGTTGACGGTCACGTCGTCCGGGTGCGTGCCGAGCCCCGCCACCGAGGTGTAACAGCCGAGCCGGACGTCCACGTCGTAGCTGCCGGGCTTGAAGAGGAACGCGTACCGGCCGGTGCCGAACTCGGCGCCCGCCTGTTCGGCCGCGGCGTCCAGGGCCGCCTGGATCTCCTCGGCCGGGGTCCGAGGGTCGAACACCCTGACGTTCGGGCCGAGGTCCGGCTGCGCGGCCCGCCGGGCCCGGACGGGGGCGTCCGCATCCGCGGGGGCGGCCGCCCCGGCCGCGGGCACCGTGGTGGCCAGCGCGGCGGCGGTCATGGACCTCCGCCGGCAGAGCGCGCTCTGCGACCGGGCCGCGGGCGCGCCGCCCGGCTCCCGTGCTGCGGTGCCTGCGGCCCTGCTTGAAGACATGGCGGATGACCAACCTCTGTACGGACGGCACGGGCGTGCCACGGTGCGGGCGGGCGCTCGCGGGTGCGGCCGGGCGGTGCGTTCCCACTGCGCCGGAAGGCCGGTGGGGACCCGCTGAGAGCGCTCTCTGCGACGTACCCTGGGCTGCTCGGGGCTGCGTGTCAAGGCCCGGAGGGCAGCTGGTGAGAGCGCTCTCTTCCGGTTGGCGCGGCAGCGCTGGGCGGGGCTGGCGTGGCGGATGAGGTCACGGCGGGGTGACGCCCCGGTCAAGGCGAGGACGCGGCGGCGGGACCGGAGCCGCCGCTCCGCGCGCCGTACCGGTCCTGGCCGGAGCGGCGCCCAACGGGTTCTGGCCGGACAGGCGTTGTACCGGTCCTGGCCGAACGGCGCCCGGCCCGGTCGTCGGAGAAGGCCGGTCCCGGCGCTCGGACGGTGCGGGCGCCCGGTGCCGCACCGGTGCGGTCGCGGGAGGGACCGGCGAAGGGCTCCGGCCTGCTTGAGCGGTTGATCCCGGTGCGGCAGGCGTGTGCGGGTCCCATGGGACGCGGACGCGGGGGCCCGCGCGGAACGCGTTCCGCGCGGGCCCCCGGCTACAGCGGGGACGACCGGTCCCCGCGGCGTGTCACCAGTGCCAGCCGCCCGACAGCAGGTGGACGCTCGTGGACGCGAGGGTGTGCAGGCCGGACACGACCTTCGTGCCCACCGGAGCGACGTCCTTGAAGGCGTTTTCCACCGCCCGGCCCTGGCCGAAGGTGATCAGCGACAGGGCGGTCAACCCGGCGGAGTGGGCGAACTCGCTGCTGGTCACCCCGTACCCGATCCCGGTGAATATGGTGCTGGTGATGTCGCCCGCCACGGACGCCTCGTCCAGCACCTCCGCCGCTCCCACCAGCAGGAGGGCCCCTGGTTCGTCGCCGGTGAGGGCGGAGTAGCCGGCCATGCCGTAGCAGCCGAGGGCGCTGAGCGAGCCCGCCAGCGCGAGCGACTCCGACACGTCGGCGAACTCCCGTGAGTCCTCCTGCCACCAGGGCAGCTCGTCGGCGCTGGTCCCGTTCTCGTTGACCTGGTCGTTGACGGCGTTGTCGGCGGGGTTGGTGCCGTCCTGCCGGGCCTTCTGCGCCGCCGCCGCTGCCGCCCGCGCGGCCGCGGCCGCCTCGGCCTTCCGCTTGTCGGCGGCGGTGCGGCGGGCTGCGGTGGCCGCCGCCGCGGCGGTCTGCGCGTCCTGCCCCGCGGTGAGCGCGGACTGGCGTGCGCTGGACGCCGACGCCTGGGCGCCGGCGGCGGAGCTCTGGGCGCTGCGGGCCGAGTCGACCGCCTTGTTGGCCGAGTAGTTCGCCGAGCGGGCGGCGCCCTGCGCGGTGGCCGCCGCGGCCAGGGCCAGGTCCGCCGAAGCCTGCGAGGCCGCGGCGGACGTGTCCGCGTCATCCGCGTTCTGCCTCGCCTGCGTGGCGTACTGGGCCGCCTGGTTCGCCGACGCCTGCGCCTTGCTGGCCCAGTCGGCGGCCTCGGCCGCGTCGTCGCGGGCCTCCGCGGCCGCCTGCGACGCCAGCGCCGCGTCCTGCTGCGCGAGTTGGGCGACCTTCGCGGCGCCGGTGGTCGCGGCGGTGATCGCCGCGTTGTGGGCCGCGAAGTCGTGGTCGAGCTGTGCGGACTTGTGCTGGACCTGCTGGACGAAGTTCCGCCGCATCCACGTCGGGCCCTCCATCGCCACCGTGGCGAAGGCCTTGGTGTAGGGCCCGCCGGTGTTCAGGAGCTGAGCGGTGGCGACGCCGTCGTCGCCGCGGACGGCCACGGCGTAGTCGGTCGCGAAGAAGTCGTGCAGCGCCTGCGCGGTGGCCGCGTCGAGGGCGGACCGTGCCGCCGCCGTGACGGCCGTTCCGGGGCCGGCGGAGAGGACCTGCGCGATGCCGACGCGGTTGTCGTCCGCGGCGGCCTCGATCACTCCGGTGGTGAGGAAGGCCCCCACCGCCGCCGGATCGTCGCTCGACAGCGCGACCTGTGCGGCCTGGGCGACGTCGGGGGTCGAGACCTGTGCGAGGTAGAGCGCGGACTCCGCGTCGTCCTGGCCCTGGGCGATGGCCCGGTCGGCGCCTATCCAGGCGTGGAGGTCGCTGTCCGAGCCGGACAGGGCGAACTGGGCGGCCTGCCGCGTCCAGGAGCCCGGCGCCTCCAGGAGGCCGACGGCGGCCTTGCGGCCCAGCGCCGTCGCCGAATCCGGGTCGTTGCCCGCCAGCGCCTGTTCGGCCTGGGCGATCAGGTCCAGCAGAGCCTGCGAGGTCTGCTGTGCCTGGGTGCGGTTGGTCTCGTACGCCGCCTGCTGGTCCGCCTCGATCCTGGCCAGTTCCGCGGCCTCGCTCAGACCCTGCTGCTTGTCCGCCTCCACCCGCGCCAGCTCCGCGTCCAGCGCCGCCTGGGCCACCGTCATCGCGTTCTCGACGGCCTGGGTGGCGGTGTCGGCGGCCGCCAGGGCCGCGGTGGCGTGGGCGGTGGACTGGTTCGCGTAGTCGCGTGCCTGGCCGGCGTACTCCGCCGCCTCCTCGGCGGCGTCCGCCGCGGCGTCCGCGTGGTCCGCCGCGTCGTTGGCGGCGTCGCGCGCGGTGCGCGCGGCCGTCGCCGCCGTGTCGGCCTGGGACTGCGCGGCGGCCGCGGCGGTCGTGGCCTGGCTGGCGGCGGCGTCGGCGGTGGCGGCCTCGCGCCTGGCCACGGCCGCGTCCTCCTGGGCCGCGCCCGAGGCCGCGGCTGCCTGGGCGGAGGCGTCGGCGGCCGCGGCGGCGTCGCGGGCCGCGGCGGCGGCGGCCGAGCCGGCACCGGCGGCCTGCGCGGAGGCGGTCGCGGCGTAGTCGGCGGCCTGCGCGGCCGACCGGGCCTTCGCGGCGGCGTCGCGGGCGGCGACCGCGGCGTCCTTCGCGTCGTCGGCCTTGGAGGCGTCCTTGGACGCGGCGATGGCCGAGTTGTACGCCTTCGCGGCGGCGCCGCCGGCGGCCGCGGCCGCGTGCGAGGCGGAGTTGGCGGCGGTGGCGGCACGGCGGGAGGCGGCCACGGCGGAGGTGGAGGCCTTGATGGCGTTCCGGGCGGCGTTCGCCGCGCCCTTCGCGGCGGCGGCCGCCTTGCGGGCGGCCGCCCCGGACTTCTCGACGTCCTGCTCCGCCTCCTGTGCCTCAGCGGCCGCCGCCTCGGCGGCGGCCCTGGCCTCCGTCGCGGCGGTCGCGGCCCGGTCGGACGCCTCGACGGCGAGGACGGTCTGCGCCTGGGCGTACTTGCCCTCCCGGTCCACGACCTCGATCAGCTCGTCGATCGTCGCCAACTCCTGGTCACGGGCGCGGGCGATGTGCTGGCCGGTGTCGAGGAACCACTCGAACTCCTCCACGGTGTCGGCGGTGAGGGCCCGGCCCGCGTACTTCCTCACCTCGGGTCCGGCGCTGACCAGCAACTGGCTGATCTGCACCCGCATGTCGGACTGGCGGGCGGAGTACTGGCTGGTCAGGAGGAAGCCCTCGAAGGCCTCCTGGGTGTCGGTGCTGAGAGCGGCCGTGGCCGCCTTGGTGACGGACGTGCCCCCGGTGCTGGCGACGTTGACGGTGGCCACCCGCAGGTCCTCCACCACGGCGGACCGGTACCCGCCGGCGAGGAAGGCGGCCACGTCACCGTCGCTTCCGCCCAGGGCGTCGGTCGACGCCCGGCGCAGTCCCGTGCCCGCGACGGCGAGGTAGGCGAGAACGGCGCTGCGGTTGTCCTGCGCGGTCGCCTGCGGAAGGCCGGCGGCGAGGAAGGACCGGACGTCGGCGTCGGTGCCGTAGAGGGCGTCGGCCGCGGCGGCTCTGACGCCCTGTCCGCCCGCGGTCCAGGCCCGGACCGCCCGGGCCCGGTCGGTGTCCGGCAGCGGATCGGCCGTCCCGGCGTCCGTACCGTCCGCGCGGGCCACGGGCGCCAGCGCCAGAGGGGAGGCCGCGGCGGCCGTGACCGCCGCCATGGCGCCGAGGAACCGGCGCCGGCTCCAGAAGGTGGTCTGCATAAGCGTGTTGTCCCTGTCCTCGTCATGAAGGCCGGCGGGCGAGTCGGCGACCGGTGGCACAACTGTCGCCGGCACAACCGCCTGTTGGCGGACGGTTGAATTCCGCATTGCCGTTTGTTGAATCGGCTGTTCGAAGTGGCAGGGGATGCTCGCAGGGCCGATTCGGCAAGGTCAACGGGGTCGTTCGCTTTCCGCGTTTCCTGTTGTCGGTTCGAGCCAATTTCCTCCGGCCGGCTGATCCACCAGTTGGGATTTCCGCCCCCGGATGTGACATCCCGTGACGGCGGGACAGGAGATGGGGCGACTATGCCGATCCTTGGGAAAAAGTTGACGTTGTTCCGGTATCGCATGTGCCGGCGGCGGATTGGTGGTGCCTGTGTGGCAGGTGTGGCATGTGGTGCGGTCCGCGCCACCCGGACGGTCGACCGGCAGGCTGCCTCCGCCGGATTCCGGTGGCGCGGGTGGAGTGCTTCCGTGCGAGGGGGATCTGGCGGGTTTCCGATCTCCGGTGGTTGCCCGGCCGGGGGGCGTGTGCGAATTTCGCGTCTTTGAGAGGCCGGTGAGCCGTTCGCCCACCGGTGAGGCGAAGAACAGGACACTCATGAGATTTCTGACTCGTGCGCTGCTCACGGGCCTGGCCGCCGGCGCTGTCGCGCTCGGGACCGTGTTCGGCGCGGCGCATCGCCCGGGGGACGGTCCGGCCGTCGCACCGGCGGCGGCGGACGCTCCGGCGTACGCGGTGGAGGACTACGCGTATCCGCACGCGGACCAGGTCCTCGCGGAGCAGGGGATCGTGCTCAAGCGGGGCAACGGGCGCATCCT
Organism: Actinacidiphila yeochonensis CN732; assembly: GCF_000745345.1. Classification (NCBI taxonomy): domain Bacteria; kingdom Bacillati; phylum Actinomycetota; class Actinomycetes; order Kitasatosporales; family Streptomycetaceae; genus Actinacidiphila; species Actinacidiphila yeochonensis. The sequence goes on from NZ_JQNR01000005.1 coordinate 4,451,880, forward strand.
GCTGGCGGACTGCGGCAGCGAGACCGGACTGATGGAGGTCTGGTCCCGCGACCTGGCCCAGGAGGAGGTGTGTTTCCGGGTGACGCCCGGGCCGGGCTACCTGAGCCTGGAGGTCCCCTCGGTCTACCTCGTCAAGGGCGCGGGCGACACCTCCGGCACGGTCACGATGACCTATGACGGGGAGCAGAGCGCGTACGACGTTCCGCAGGACACCTATACGGCGGTCGGTGAGGGCGCCGACCCGGGGCACGAGTACGAGCTGCTGGAGATCGTCACCAGTGGCTGACCGGCCACCACGTCACCGACCCTCACCCCGTTCACTCACCGATAAGGAACCGGTTTTGAGAGCCGTACGCAAGGCCCGATCCGCCGCCGTGGCCGTCCTGACCGCGGTACTGGTGGCGGCGCCATCGACCTTCTTCGCCCTGCCCGCCCAGGCCGTCACGGGCACCGCGCAGCCGGACGACTCCTACGCGTTCACCGCGCAGCTGGCCGTCGGCCACTACCAGCACGGCTGCTCGGCCGTCCTGGTGGACCGGGACTGGCTGCTCACCGCGGCCGGCTGCTTCGCCGACGATCCGGCGGCGAGCCTGGCGGTGCCCGCGGGCAAGCCCGCGCAGCCGACCGTGGCCACCATCGGCCGCACCGACCTCACCGGCACCGGCGGCGAGGTGCGCGACGTGGTCGAACTCGTGCCGTACTCCGGCCGGGACGTCGTGCTGGCCAAGCTGTCCGCCCCGGTCCTGGACATCGCCCCCGCGGTACTCGGCGGCACGGCCCCCGTCGCGGGTGAGCAGCTGGTGACCGCCGGGTACGGCCGTACCGCGGACGAGTTGTCCCCGACGAAGCTGCACAGCGGCGTCTTCACCGTCGACGCGGTGAACGGGAGCGACGTGCGGGTCAGCGGCCAGGACGGCGCCACCGTGTGCACCGGTGACGCCGGCGGTCCGGTCCTGCGGACCACCGGCGGCAGGACCGAGCTGGTCGCCCTGGACAGCCGCTCCTACCAGGTGGGCTGCTACGGGGTGGATACCGCCGACGGCACTCCGGACAGCGCCGTCGACACCCGCGTGGACGACCTGGCCTCCTGGATCACCGGACAGACCGGGACCCCTCGCGCCAACGACTTCAACGGCGACGGCAGGTCCGACGTCTCCTACCTGTACGACTACGGCGCGCTCAGCGACGGTTCGCTGCACTCCGCGCTGTGGGTGCACTCCTCGAACGGCGCCGGCTTCGACGCTCCCGTCAAGGTGTGGGACACGGGTACCACGAGTTGGAACTGGGACCGTACCAAGATGGTCTCCGGTGACTTCAACGGTGATGGCAGGTCGGATGTCGGGGCCTTGTACAACTACGGTGCCAATGCGGATGGTTCGTTGCATTCGGCGTTGTGGACGTTCACTTCGACCGGTTCTGGTTTCAATGCTCCGGTGAAGGTGTGGGATACGGGTACCACGAGTTGGAACTGGGATCGCACCATGCTGGTTGCCGGTGACTTCAACGGTGATGGCAGGTCGGATGTCGGGGCCTTGTACAACTACGGTGCCAATGCGGATGGTTCGTTGCATTCGGCGTTGTGGACGTTCACTTCGACCGGTTCTGGTTTCAATGCTCCGGTGAAGGTGTGGGATACGGGTACCACGAGTTGGAACTGGGATCGCACCATGCTGGTTGCCGGTGACTTCAACGGCGACGGCAGGTCCGACGTCGGGGCCTTGTACAACTACGGTGCCAACGCGGACGGTTCGCTGCACTCCGCGTTGTGGACCTTCACCTCGACGGGGTCCGGCTTCAACCCGCCCGTCAGGCTGTGGGATACGGGTACCACCAGTTGGAACTGGGACCGTACCAAGCTGGTCGCCGGTGACTTCAACGGCGACGGCAGGTCGGATGTCGGGGCCTTGTACAACTACGGTGCCAACGCGGACGGTTCGCTGCACTCCGCGTTGTGGACCTTCACCTCGACGGGGTCTGGCTTCAACCCGCCCGTCAGGCTGTGGGACACGGGTACCACCAGTTGGAACTGGGACCGTACCAAGCTGGTCGCCGGTGACTTCAACGGCGACGGCAAGTCCGACGTCGGCGCGATGTACGACTACGGCGTCAAGGCGGACGGCACCACCAGCCGTTCCGGGCTGTGGACCTTCACCTCGACCGGTGCCGGATTCAACGCTCCCGTCCAGGTCTGGGACTCCGGCGCGGCGAGCTTCGCGTGGAGCGGGATGGCCATGGTGGTCTGACCTGAGCGCACGGGCGGCGGAGGCAGCCGGCGGCCTCCGCCGCCCGCCCGCCCCGGTCCGCGGGCGTCATCGGTGCCGGGCGGGCCGGGCGGGCCGGGTGGGCCGGGCGGACTGGGGTCGGGACGGTCCGGTCAGCCGCCGTCGGTCCAGGTGAGCTCCTTGAGCGCCATCCGGGCGGCGGGGGAGCTGTCCGGGAGCGTGGACCAGTAGGGGTGGGCGCTGATCCGGACGGACAGCCGCACCAGCCGGCGGCGCAGCGCGGTCGTACGGGAACCCGGGCCGCCGCCCGCGGCCAGCTCGCGGTAGGTGGTGTACCAGTCGCGCTGGGCCTGGACCAGGTCGTGGGGGAAGGAGTGGGGCATGGCTGGATTCTGGCATAGACTCGAACGTGTGTGCGATGAGGGTTCGCCGGGCGGGCGGCGACGGGGTTCGGGGCGCGCGGTGCCAGGGCCCTGACCGCACCCCTGCCGACCGGGCCCTGACCGGGGCCCGACCGGTCTTGACCGGCCCCGACCCGTTCGCGGGCCTGGCCGGGTACCCGCTGGCACGCGGCTGCGCGGCGGTCGGCGTCAGCTCGCGGTGAGGCGGGACTCGGCCGCGTCCCACGCGCGCGGGTCGCCCTGGGGGGTGAAGTGCCGCAGCGGCTGGGTGTCGGCGACCAGCCGCCGCATGCCCGCCAGGTCGCCGACCAGCCCGTGCGCCCGGGCCTGGACGAGGATGTTGCCGAGCGCGGTCGCCTCGGCCGGGCCGGCCGCGACCGGCAGCCCGGTGGCGTCCGCGGTGAGCTGGCACAGCAGGTCGTTGCGGCTGCCGCCGCCGACCAGGTGGACGCGCGTGATGTCGCGCCCGGCGAGCTCGGCGGCCTGCCGCAGCACCCGCCGATGGGCCAGCGCCAGGCTCTCCAGGACCGCGCGCACCAGCGCCGCCTGGCCGTCGGGCGGTCGCTGCCCGGTGCGGGCGCAGGCGGCGGCGATGGCGGCCGGCATGTCGTCGGGGGCGAGCAGGCCGGGCGTGTCGGGGTCGAAGACGGCGGCGAACGGCCGGGCGCGGGCCGCCTCGTCGAGCAGCCGCGGCAGCTCGGCCGGCAGCCCGCGCCCGGCCCACACCCGGCGGCACTCCTCCAGCAGCCACATGCCCATGATGTTGCGCAGGTAGCGGACGGTGCCGTCGATGCCGCGCTCGTTGGTGAAGTTGGCCGCCCGGGACGCCTCGGTGAGGACCGGCGCGTCCAGTTCGAGCCCGGCCAGCGACCAGGTGCCGCAGGAGATGTACGCGAATCCCGGCCCGGTCGCGGGCACGGCGGCCACCGCGGAGGCGGTGTCGTGCGAGGCGACGGTGGTGACCGGCGTGGACGCGGGCAGCCCGGTCGCGGCGGCCACGTGCGGCAGCAGGGTGCCCGCCGGGGAGCCGGGTTCGCGCAGCGGCGGCAGCAGGGCCGGGTCCACGCCGAACCGCTCGGCCAGGCCGGTGGCCCAGGTGCCGGTGCGGGCGTCGAGCAGGCCGGTGGTGGAGGCGTTGGTGGTCTCGGCGCCGAGGGTGCCGGTCAGCCAGTAGGCGAGCAGGTCGGGCACCAGCAGCAGGGCGCGGGCCGCGCCGAGCGCCGCCGAACCGCGGGCGGCGGCCAGCTGGAAGACGGTGTTGAACGGCAGGTGCTGCACCCCGTTGACCTGGTACAGCTCCCGTGCCCCGACGGCGTCCCGCTCCCGCTCGGCGATGCCCGCCGTCCGCGGGTCGCGGTAGTGGTGCGGCAGGCCGAGCAGGTGGCCGTCGGCGTCGAGCAGGCCGTAGTCCACGGCCCAGCTGTCGATGCCGACCGAGGCCGCGCCGCCGGCCCGCGCCGCCCTCCGCAGGCCGGCGAGGACCTCGCCGTACAGCCCGAGCAGGTCCCAGTGCAGGCCGCCGGGGAGCCGGACCGGGCGGTTGGCGAAGCGGTGCAGCTCGGCCAGGTCGAGCCGGCCGGGCCCGAGGTGGCCGAGGATCACCCGGCCACTGGTCGCGCCGAGGTCCGCGGCGGCGAACGCGGCGGTGGCGGCGGGCTGCGGGGCGGTGCTGGTCACGGTGGGGCGTCCTCGGCGGGGGAGGGGCGGCGCGCCGGGCGCCGCCGGGTACGGGCTCGTCCCGCCCGCCGGTCCGGCCCGGGGCACGGACCGGCGGGCGGGACGGCGGGGTGGGACACGGCGGTCGGGACCGCGGTCGGGACACGGCGGTCGGGACGGGTTGGGCGGGGCCGCCGCGGGCGTCAGCGCAGGAAGGCGGCGGCCACGCCCGCGTCCACCGGCACGTGCAGGCCGGTGGTGTGGGTGAGGTCGCCGCCGGTCAGCGCGAAGACGGCGTTGGCGACGTGCTCGGGCAGCACCTCCCGCTTGAGCAGGGTGCGCTGGGCGTAGAACTCGCCGAGCTTCTCCTCCGGCACCCCGTAGACCGCGGCGCGCTTGGCGCCCCAGCCGCCGGCGAAGATGCCCGAGCCGCGCACCACCCCGTCGGGGTTGACGCCGTTGACGCGGATGCCGTGCTCGCCCAGTTCGGCGGCCAGCAGCCGCACCTGGTGGGCCTGGTCGGCCTTGGTGGCGGAGTACGCGATGTTGTTGGGGCCGGCGAAGACCGCGTTCTTCGAGGCGATGTACACGATGTCCCCGCCCATGCCCTGCTCGGCCATCACCCGCGCTGCCTCCCGGGAGACCAGGAAGGAGCCGCGGGCCATGATCGAGTGCTGGAGGTCCCAGTCGCGGGCGGTGGTCTCCAGCAGCGGCTTGGAGATCGAGATGCCCGCGTTGTTGACGACCAGGTCGACGCCGCCGAAGGCGAGTGCCGCGTCCCTGAACGCCTCGGCGATCTGCTCCTCGCTGGTGACGTCGACGGAGACCGCGACGGCCCGGTCCGGCCCGCCGATCTCCTCCGCGACGGTCCGCGCTCCCTCGGCGTTCAGGTCGGCGACGACCACGCAGGCGCCCTCGGCGGCGAGCCGATGCGCGATGGCCCGGCCGATGCCGGACCCGGCCCCGGTGACCAGCGCGATCCTGGTGGCCAGCGGCTTGGGCGCGGGCATCCGGCGCAGCTTGGCCTCCTCCAGCTCCCAGTACTCGATGCGGAACTTCTCCGCCTCCTCGATCGGCTGGTACCGGGAGACCGCCTCCGCGCCGCGCATCACGTTGACGGCGTTGACGTAGAACTCGCCGGCCACCCGGGCGGTCTGCTTGTCCTTGCCGTAGGTGAACATGCCGACGCCCGGGATCAGGAAGACCGCCGGGTCGGCGCCGCGCATCGCGGGGGAGCCGGGCTCGGCGTGCCGCCGGTAGTAGGCCGCGTACTCCTCGCGGTACTCGGCGTGCAGCTCGCGCAGCCGCGCCGCGGCCTCCTCCAGCGGCGCGGTGGCCGGCAGGTCCAGGACCAGCGGGCGGACCTTGGTGCGCAGGAAGTGGTCGGGGCAGGAGGTGCCCAGGGCTGCCAGCCGCGGGTGCTCGGCGCGGCAGAGGAAGTCCAGTACCTCGTCGCCGTCGGCGAAGTGTCCCACCTGCGGGCGGTCGGTGGAGGCCAGGCCGCGCAGCAGCGGGGCCAGCGCGGCCGCCCGCTCGCGCCGTTCCGCCTCGGGCAGCGGCTCGTAGCCGGGCAGCACCGGGCCGAACGGCTCGGCCCTGCCGCGTTCGCGCAGGAACGCCTCGGCGGTGCGGATGACGTACAGCGAGTTGGCTTCGCACTCCTCGCTGGTGGCGCCCCACGCCGTGATGCCGTGCCCGCCCAGGACGCACCCGACGGCCTGCGGGTTGGCGGCCTTGACCGCGGCGATGTCCAGGCCGAGCTGGAAGCCGGGCCGGCGCCAGTCCACCCAGACCACGCGGTCGCCGAAGCACTCCTTCGTCAGCGCCGCGCCGTCGGCCGCGCAGGCCAGTGCGATGCCGGAGTCGGGATGCAGGTGGTCGACGTGGGCGGCGTCGACCAGGCCGTGCATCGCGGTGTCGATGGACGGCGCCGCGCCGCCCCGGCCGTGCAGGCAGTAGTCGAAGGCGGCCACCATCTCGTCCTCGCGGTCCACCCCCGGGTAGACGTCCGCCAGCGCGCGCAGCCGGTCCAGCCGCAGTACGGCCAGGCCCGGCCCGGTGAGGGTGCCGAGGTCCCCGCCCGAGCCCTTGACCCACATCAGCTCGGTGTCCGCGCCGGTGACGGGGTCGGGCGCCAGGCCCTTGGCGGAGGTGTTGCCGCCGGCGTAGTTGGTGTTGCGGGGGTCGGCGCCCAGCCGGTGCGAGCGCTCCAGCAGCGCTGCGACGGCCGGGTGCTGCTGGTCCTGGTGCTGGTCCTGGTGCGGGGTGGAGGCCATCGAGGTGTCCTTCGCGGGAGCGGTTCTACGGCGGCGGGTGCGGCGTGGGCGGCGGGATCGGGAGCGGGTGGCGGCGGGGAGCGGGTACGGGTGAGCGGTACGCGGAGACCCCCTCCGCGCAACGGGCGTGACCGACCTGGCGGCGGGCGCCCGGCCGGGGCGGGGCGGCCGGGCGGGAGAGCACGGGGGCGGGGCCCGAGCGGGGGCGGGGCCGGCCGGGTGGCTCAGGCGCCCCAGCCGGCCTGCTGCCCGCCGACCCGCTCCGCCCTGATCCGCTCGCCGTAGCCGGTGGCCCGGTAGGCCGCGACCGGATCGGCGGCGAGCCCCTGCTCCTCGCGGACCTCGGCCAGCAGCGGGCGGACGTCGGTGTTGTAGGCGTCCATCAGCACCGCGTTGGCGCCGAGCACGTCGCCGGAGGTCTGCGCGGCGCGCAGCGCGTCCTGGTCGACCAGCAGCGCCTTGGCGGTGGCCTCCTGGACGTTCATCACCGAGCGGACCACCGCCGGGATCTTCTCCTCGATGTTGTGGCACTGGTCCAGCAGGAAGGCCACTTCGGTCTCCTCCCGCAGGCCGCCGTTCTTGGCCACCTCGTGCATGATCCGGAAGAGCTGGAACGGGTCGGCGGCCCCGGCCATCAGGTCGTCGTCGGCGTAGAAGCGGGAGTTGAAGTCGAACCCGCCGAGCTTGCCCTCGCGCAGCAGCAGCGCGACGATGAACTCGATGTTGGTGCCCGGCGCGTGGTGCCCGGTGTCCACCACCACCTGCGCCTTCGGGCCCAGCCGGGCGCAGTGCAGGTAGGCGGTGCCCCAGTCCGGCACGTCCATGGTGTAGAAGGACGGCTCGAAGAGCTTGTACTCCAGCAGCATCCGCTGGCCTTCGCCCAGCCGCTCGTACACCGCGGACAGCGCCTCGGTCAGCCGTCCCTGACGTGCCGTCACGTCGTCCTGGCCGGGGTAGTTGGTGCCGTCGGAGAACCACAGCTTGAGGTCGCGCGAGCCGGTGGCGTCCATGATGTCGACGCACTCCAGCAGGTGCGCCAGGGCCTTGGCGCGCACCGCCGGGTCGGGGTGGGTGACGGAGCCGAGCTTGAAGTCGTCGTCCTGGAAGACGTTGGAGTTGATCGCGCCGACCGCCACGCCCTGCTCCTTGGCGTACGCCGCCAGGGCCGCGTAGTCGTCGACCCGGTCCCACGGGATGTGCAGCGACACCAGGGGCGCCGCGCCGGTGGTCGCGTGCACCTGCGCCGCGTCGGCCAGCTTCTCGTACGGGTCGCGCGGCACCCCGGCCTGCGCGAACACCTTGAACCGGGTGCCCGAGTTGCCGTAGCCCCAGGACGGGGTCTCGATCCGCTGGGCCTTCAGCGCCGCCTTCACGGCCGACAGGTCTGTCATGGCAACCTCTGTGAATCGTTTCATTTAGCGCGAACCCTATGGCGGGGGTTGTGCGCTGTCAATGTCCCCGGCGCGCGAGTGCGGCCGGGGCGCGGGGGCTGTTATTGAATCGTGTCATCGCCGCTCCAGGCAACCCTCAAGCACCTTTGAGTGAAGGGAAAATCCTCGGGTTGACGGGTTCGAGGCCAGTTCGGAGCGGTGCCGGGCCGGACCGGGCGTGCCGGAAGTCTTGACGGGCCGACGGGGCAGGGCTAACGTCCCGGCAAATCAATTGAAACATTTCACGGCTGATGCACACCGGGAGACCCAGGAGTGGCCATGACCGACCCCGCACCGGAACGGACTCCGGTCCTCGCGCTGGAGGGGGTGAGCAAGTCCTTCGGCGCGGTACGAGCCCTGCGCGACGTCTCCCTGCGGCTGTACGCGGGCGAGGCGCACGCCCTGGCGGGCGAGAACGGCGCCGGCAAGTCGACGCTGATCAAGACGCTGGCCGGGGTGCACCGGCCGGACAGCGGCAGCGTCCTGATCGACGGTCACCCCGTGGTCCTCCACGGGCCGGCCGACGCCCGCGACGCGGGAGTCGCGGTGATCTACCAGGAACCCACGCTCTTCCCCGACCTGTCGGTCGCCGAGAACATCTTCGTCGGCCGCCAGCCCCGCCGCTCCCTCGGCCGGGTGGACCACCGGGCCGTCCGCGAGGCCGCCGCCGCGCTGTTCGCCCGCCTCGGCGTCGACCTCGACCCCGAACAGCCCGCCCGCGGCCTGTCCATCGCCGACCAGCAGCTGGTCGAGATCGCCAAGGCGCTCTCCTTCGACGCCCGGGTGCTCATCATGGACGAGCCCACCGCCGCCCTCACCGGCAGCGAGGTCTCCCGGCTCTTCGGCGTGGTGCGGGCGCTGCGCGAGGCCGGCGCCGCGGTGCTGTTCATCTCGCACCGCCTGGAGGAGGTCTTCGCGCTGTGCCAGCGCGTCACCACCCTGCGGGACGGCGCCTGGATAGCCACCGAGCCCGTCGACGGCCTCACCGAGGACGACCTGGTGCGCCGCATGGTCGGCCGCGACCTCGACGAGCTGTACCCCAAGCAGGAGGCGCGCATCGGGGACGTCGCCCTCGGGGTGCGCAGGCTCACCCGCGAGGGCGTCTTCACCGACGTCTCCTTCGAGGTCCGGCACGGCGAGATCGTCGCGCTGGCCGGACTGGTCGGCGCCGGCCGCAGCGAGGTCGCCCGCGCGGTGTTCGGCGTGGACCGCTGGGACGCCGGCGAGGTGGAGGTCGACGGCCGCCGCCTGAAGCCCGGCGCGCCCAGTCTCGCCATGGCCGCCGGGCTGGCCCTGGTGCCCGAGGACCGCCGCGCCCAGGGCCTGGTGATGGAGATGTCCATCGCCCGGAACATCAACCTCACCGGTCTGCGCGCCACCAGCCGGGCCGGCGTCATGGACCGCGGCGCCGAACGCAGCCGCGCGGTGGACTGGGCGCTGCGCCTCCAGGTCAAGTACGCCCGGCTGGCCGACCTGGTGGGCACCCTCTCCGGCGGCAACCAGCAGAAGGTGGTGCTGGCCAAGTGGCTGGCCACCAGCCCCCGGGTGCTCATCGTCGACGAGCCCACCCGCGGCATCGACGTCGGCACCAAGGCCGAGGTGCACCGGCTGCTGTCCCAACTGGCCGCCGACGGACTGGCCGTCCTGATGATCTCCTCCGACCTGCCGGAGGTCCTGGGCATGGCCGACCGGGTGCTGGTGATGCACGAGGGCCGGCTCACCGCGGAGATCGCGCGCGCCGACGCCACCGAGGAGACGGTCATGGCCGCGGCCACCGGCCGGGCGAGGAGCGCAGCATGACCATGACCGCCAAGCCGGCCGCGGCGCCGGCCGGCCCCGCCACCGCCGGCCGCGGCCTCCTCGACCGGGTGCTCAAGGTCCGCGAACTGGCCATCCTCGTCGTCCTGGTGCTGATGCTGCTGGCCACCCAGCTGGACAACAGCGCCTTCCTGTCCGAGCAGGGCATCAAGGACCTGCTGCTCAACGCCACCATCCTGGTCCTGGTCGGCGTCGGCCAGTCGATGGTGGTGATCACCCGCAACGTCGACCTGTCGGTGGGCTCCACCCTCGGCGTCACCGCCTTCGCCGCGGGCGAGTTCCTGCGCGGCGGCGGCAACCCGGTGCTCGCGATCGTCATCGCCGTCGCCATCGGCGCCGGCTTCGGCCTCGTCAACGGCCTGCTGGTGAGCCTGGGCCAGGTGCCCGCCCTCGTCGTCACCCTCGGCACCCTCTACATCATCCGCGGCCTGGACTCCGTCTGGTTCGGCTCCCGCCAGATCACCGCCGCCGACCTGCCCTCGGGCTTCGTCGGGTTCGGCCACGACGGCCTCGGCGCCGTCCCCTACCTCGCCCTGCTCACCGCGGCCGTGCTCGTCGTCGCGGCCTCCTACCTGCGCGGCTACCGCAGCGGGCGCGACCTGTACGCGCTCGGCTCCAGCCCCGAGGCCGCGCGGCTGGCCGGCGTGGCCGTCCGCAAGCGGCTGCTGACCGCCTACGTCGCCTGCGGCGCCCTGGCCGGACTGGCCGGCGCCCTGTACCTCGCCCGGTTCGGCAACGTCGACTCCGGCACCGGCAACGGCTACGAACTGACCGTCGTCAGCGCGGTCGTGGTCGGCGGCGTCGCCTTCACCGGCGGTTCCGGCAGCGTCTACGGGGCCGCCCTCGGCGCCCTGCTGCTCACCTCGATCAACAGCGTGCTGCCCTCCATCGGCGTCAGCTCGGTGTGGGTGCAGGCCATCGACGGCGTCCTGCTGCTGCTGGCCATCGCCGTGGACCGGGTGGTCGCGCTGCGGGTCGCCGCACTGCTCCGCAAGAGGGCCGCACAGACAAGGAGTGCCCACCATGGCTGACCCGACCCCCGCGCCGGACGCCGGCCGGCACGGCTTCCACCTGCGGGACGCCGTCCGCTGGGACACCGCCGTCGGCGTGCTGCTCGTCGTCCTGCTGCTGTGCTCCTTCACCTTCGTGGACAACTTCGGCAACGCGCTCAACCTGTCGTTCCTCATCGGCAACACGCTGCCCATCGCACTGATCGCGCTGCCCATGACGATGCTGGTCGTCTCCGGCGAGATCGACCTGTCGGTCGGCTCCACCGTGGGGCTGTCCGGCGCGGTGATGGGCAAGCTGTGGAACGAGGGGATGTCGATCGAGACGATCATCCCGCTGTGCGTGCTGCTCGGCGTGGTCTGCGGCCTGGTCAACGGCCTGCTGGTGACCCGTCTCGGGCTGCCCTCGCTGGCCGTCACCATCGGCACCCTGGCCGCCTACCGCGGCATCGCGCAGATCGTGCTCGGCTCCAACTCCGTCACCGACTTCCCGCAGCAGTACCTCACCTTCTCCTCCGACCGGATCGGCGGCACCTTCGTCCCGCAGGCCGCGGTGCCGTGGGCGGTGCTGCTGGCCGTCGCCGTCCTGGTGCTGCACGCCACCCCGGTGGGACGCTCGCTGTTCGCGGTCGGCGCCTCCGAGGAGGCCGCGCGGTTCGCCGGGGTGCGGGTGAAGCGGCTGAAGCTGTCGATGTTCGTCGCCACCGGCACCGTCTCCGCCCTCACCGGCGTCTTCTGGGCCCTGCACTACGCCAGCGCCCGATACGACAACGCCACCGGACTCGAACTGTCCGTCATCGCCGCGGTGCTGCTGGGCGGCATCGACTTCGACGGCGGCCGGGGCACCCTCGGCGGCGCCGTCGCCGGGGTGTTCCTGCTCGGCGCGCTCCAGAACGTGATGAGCCTGGTCAACGTCTCCGCCCAGTCCCAGACCGTGGTCACCGGCGTGCTGCTGGTCGTCTCCGTCCTCGCGCCGCGGGTCGCCCGCCGGATCGGCGCCGCCCGCGCCCGCCGCACCACCGCCGCCTCCACTGCCCCGCCCGGCGCGACCCCGGTGCCCGCCGCCGGCTGACACCGCACCCGCTCCGCCCGCCCCGCCCCGCCCTGTTCTGTTCCGCTCCACGCTCCTCAGCTCCATCCCTTCACCGCCCGGGCCGGCCTCCCGGCCCCGGCGGCCTCCTCGCCCGGGCCGACCCGCCCGCCCGCGACCCTCCGAACCTCCACCGGCCCGACGGCCACCCTGCCGTGCGGCAGCGAAAGGAACCCCGCATGTCCGTCACACCCACGACCGCCCGCCGTACCCGCGCCCTCGCCGCGGTCGCCGTCGTCTCCCTGGTGGCGCTGGGCGCCACCGCGTGCGGCGGGACGACCAAGAAGTCCACCGACGCGGACAACGCGGCGGGCGGCGGCACCTCGGCGGCCGCTTCGGCGACCGCCGACCCGGGCGCCGCGCTGAAGAAGGGCCTGACCATCGCCTACCTGCCCAAGCAGGTCAACAACCCGTACTTCACCAGCTCCGACAGCGGCGGCAAGACGGCCGTGGAGGCGCTGGGCGAGAAGTACAAGGAGGTCGGCACCAGCAGCGGCACCGACACCGCCGGCCAGGTCTCGTACGTCAACACCCTCACCCAGCAGCAGGTCAGCGCCATCGCGGTGTCCGCGCAGGACCCGGGGGCGCTGTGCACCGCGCTCAACCAGGCGCGCAAGAACGGCGTCAAGGTCGTCACCTACGACTCCGACACCAACACCAACTGCCGCGACCTGTTCGTCTCCCAGGCCAGCGCCGAGGACCTCGGCCGCACCGAGGTGCAGCTGATGGCCAAGCAGATCGGGAACAAGGGCCAGATCGCGATCCTGTCGGCCGCCCAGACGGCCACCAACCAGAACACCTGGATCGGCTACATGAAGGACGAGCTGAAGAAGCCCGAGTACAAGGACATCAAGCTCGTCAAGATCGCCTACGGCAACGACGACCCGCAGGCGTCCTTCCAGCAGACGCAGGGGCTGCTCCAGCAGTACCCGGACCTGAAGGGGATCATCTCCCCGACCACCGTCGGCATCAAGGCCGCCGCGCAGTACCTGGCCGGCTCGAAGTACAAGGGCAAGGTCCAGCTCACCGGCCTCGGCACGCCCAACGACATGCGCGCGTACGTGACCAACGGCACCGTCCAGTCCTTCGAACTGTGGGACCCGGCCAAGCTCGGCGCGCTCGCCGGGTACGCCGCCGTCGCGCTCGCCTCCGGGCAGATCACCGGGCGCCCGGGCAGACCTTCACGGCCGGCGACATGGGCTCGTTCACCATCGGCCAGGACAGCGTCGTCAACCTCGGCAAGCCGACCGTCTTCGACAAGTCCGACATCGGCCAGTACCACTTCTGAACCCCCCCCGCGGAGCCGTCCCCGGCCCCTCCGGCTGGTGCGCGGCCCGCGCCCGGCCGGCCCGTGCTCCGGCCTGCGTCGATGTGAATCGATTCACGCCGGAGTGCGGAGATCATCGGGCACTGTGATTGAATACGTTCAATAAGCCCCGCTTCGGGCGGGTGGGACGAAAGTGGAGTCCATGGTCGGCATCAAGGACGTCGCCCAGCAGGCCGGCGTGTCGGTGGGCACCGTGTCCAACGTGATCAACCGCCCGGACCTGGTGTCGGAGGAGACCCGCACCCGGGTGCAGTCCGTCATCAACAAGCTCGGCTACATCCGCAGCGAGTCCGCGCGCCAACTGCGGGCCGGCGCCAGCCGGATCGTCGGGCTGCTGGTGCTCGACATGGGCAACCCGTTCTTCGTCGACGTGGCCAAGGGCGCCGAGCGGGCCGCCCGCCAGGCCGGCCTGGGCGTCATGGTCTGCAACAGCGCGCAGAGCACCGGCGAGGAGGCGGAGTACCTGTCGCTCTTCGCCGAGCAGCGGGTGCGCGGGGCGCTGGTCACCCCTGTCGACGCCAGCGGGCGCAGCCTGGACGCGCTGCGCCGCCAGAAGATCCCCTTCGTCCTGGTCGACCGCGTCTCGCAGGACGCCGCCGGCTGCTCGGTGTCGGTGGACGACGTGGTCGGCGGCCGGCTCGCCGTCCAGCACCTGCTCTCCGTCGGCCACCGCTCGATCGTGTACGTCGGCGGCCCCGGCGAACTCCAGCAGGTCCGCGACCGCCGGGCCGGTGCGCTGACCGCGCTGGCCGAGGCCGGCCTGCCCGCCGAGGCGCTCACCGAGGTGTCCGCCGAACGCCTCGACGTGGCGGCCGGCCGGGACGCCGGGGCCCGGCTGCTGGGCCTGTCCCCGCGCCCCACCGCCGTCTTCTGCGCCAACGACCTGCTCGCCCTGGGTGTGCTCCAGGCCCTGTTCGCGGCGCGGGTCAGCGTCCCCGAGCAGATGGCCATCGTCGGCTACGACGACATCGAGTTCGCCGCGGCGGCGGCCGTCCCGCTCACCTCGGTCCGGCAGCCCGCGGTGGCGATGGGGCGGCTCGCGGCGGAGCTGCTGCTGGAGGAGACCTCGGCGGCGGAGGGGCACGAGCACCGGCAGGTCGTCCTCCAGCCGGAACTGGTCGTCCGCGGCTCCAGCCTGCCGCCGCGCTGAACAGGGGCCGGGGAGCGGGGCGGGCGAGCGGGACGTCGAGCGGGCCGGGGAGCGGGGCGGGGGGTCGGCCTCGTCAGGCCCCCGCGAGGCGGCGGAAGGCCCGCTCCGCCGCCGAGCCGCGCTCGGCGGTGATGAAGACGACCTGCTGGTCGTCCTCGGGCAGCGGCAGCACGTCGCACTCGACCCGCAGCGGCCCCACTCCGGGGTGGTCCAGCGTCTTCACCCGGTGGCCGGGCGCGCGCACCGGGCGGGCCTCCCACAGCGACGCGAACTCACCGCTGCCCGAACGCAGTTCGGCCACCAGCCCGGCCAGCCGTGGATCGTCCGGGTACCGTTCGACGGACGTTCGGAGCCGGGCCACCGCGTAGCCGCCGAACTCCTCGGCATCGTCCGCCGGTTCGCGGGTCTGCCGGCCGCCGCCGCCCAGGAAGCGGCGCCGGGCCAGGTTCGGATGCCGGGCCAGGCCGCCCAGAAGGGCCTCCGCCAGCTGGTTGTAGGCCACCACGTCGTAGGCCGCGTCCGTGACCACCGCCCCGGTCCACGGCAGCCGCCGCAGCAGGTCCGCCACGTACGGCCGCACCTGCCGCGGCGGTCCCGGCGGGGGCGGCGGCACGACCCCCGCCAGCCGGAACAGGTGGGCCCGCTCGGCGGCGTCCAGCCGCAGCGCCCCCGCCAGCCCGGCCAGCACCCGCGCCGAGGGACGCGGACCGCGGGCCTGCTCCAGCCGCGCGTAGTGCTCCACGGACAGGTGGGCGAGCCCCGCCACCTCCTCGCGGCGCAGGCCCGGCGTGCGCCGCCGGCCGCCCGGGGGCAGCCCCGACTCGGCGGGCCGCATCCCCTCACGCCGCTCCCGCAGGAAACGGGCCAGCTCCTGCCGTGGCATCGCGCCACCTCCTCGCCCCCCGCCGCCGCACACAGCCGGGTACAGGTTGTGCCTGGCTGCCCCCGGCCGGCGGGGGCATCGTCGACACCATGAACACTTCCACAGCCCTGGTCACCGGCGCCAACACCGGCATCGGCAAGGAGATCGCCCGGCAGCTCGCCGAGGCGGGCCTGACCGTCCTGGTCGGCGCGCGCGACCCCGAGCGCGGCCGGCGGGCCGCCGCGGAGATCGGCCACGGCGCCCGCCCGCTGCTTGTCGACGTCACCGACGCGGCCGGCGTCGAGCGGGCCGCCGCCGAGGTGGAACGGCTCGACGTCCTGGTCAACAACGCGGGCGTGATGCTCGACGACGGCGCGCCCGGGGAGAGCACCCCGGACCTCTTCCGCCGCACCTACGAGGTGAACCTCTTCGGCGTGCTGGCCGTCACCAACGCCTTCCTGCCCGCGCTGCGCCGCTCGACCGCGCCCCGGATCGTCAACATCTCCAGCGGTACCGGCTCCCTGGGACGGAGCACCGGCCCCGACCCGGTCTTCGACGCGAACGGTCGGGGCGCCGCCTACCGCTCCTCCAAGGCCGCGCTCAACGCCCTGACCGTCTTCTACGCGCAGTCCCTGGCCGCGGAGGGCTTCAAGGTGAACGCCCTGGCTCCCGGCCTGCGCCGCACCGGCCTGAACCCGCGGGCCGCCGCGGCTGACGGGGACCCCGCCGAGGGCGCGGCCGGCGCCGTGCGGCTGGCCCTGCTCCCCGAGGACGGCCCCACCGCCGGCTTCTTCGACTGGGACGGCACCCCGGTCCCCTGGTGAGCCGGTCCCCTTGAGCGGGTCCCGGGGTGAGCCTGGCGCCGGACCGGGACGCGCCCGTGTCCGGCGGCGGGCTCTCGCGGTGGGCGGGTCCGGCGGCTGCTCGCTGTCGTCGGCCGGGCCTGCCCGCGGTCAGTCCGCGGCCAGCAGTCCGAGCGCGTCGGCGGTCGGCGGGGAGAGCAGGTCAGAGGCCAGCTCCGCCACGGGCGTCCAGGCGGCTTCGGCCGTCGTCCCGTCGCGTTCCTGCACGGAGAGTGGTCCCGGTGCCGGGCGCACCCGGTAGAACAGCGCCACGACGTGCCACTCGACCCCGCCGCGTACCTCCACGTAGCTGCGGGCGTCGGCCAGCCGGGCCTCTGCCACCTGGAGTCCGGTCTCCTCGCGCAGGTCGCGCACGAGCGCGTCCGCGGGCTGCTCGCTCGCCCGGGTCCACCCCGCCGCCGGGCAGGTGCCACAGGCCCGGCGCGAAGACGGTCGAGGCCGAGGACAAGCGGGTCAGTAGCAGCCGCCCCTCGTCCACGGCGACCGCGTACGCCGACACCCGCGAGCGCTGCTCCAGACCGCTGCCACCCACTCCGAACCGTTCACCGTCCACTGGTCCGCACCCTCCCGGAGGTGCCCGGAGCACCGCCCTTCGACAGCCGGGCCGTACGGCCCGGCCCGCCCGCCGACCCTACCGACGGGGGCCGTGGGGCCGGTGCCGCGGCTTGTCGGGGCCCGGACGGCTGCCCTCCCCGTCCCGGGGTCCGCCTGCGCGGACGTCGCGTCCGACGGGCCCGCCGCCGTACGAGTCGTCGTACGGATCGCCGTCGGGGTCTTCGCGCGGGTCGTCGGCGGCGCCGGGGCGGTCGTGCGGGCCGCCGTCCCGGCCGCCGAGGAGGCGGGCCAGCGGGGGCTCGGTGGCGAGGACCGCGCCCGCGGTGATGGTGAAGGTCAGCGCCGCACACACCGCGATCAGCCAGGACAGCACCGCGAACACCGCGCCGAGCGGACCGTACGTGGCCAGGCTGCGGTTGAGGGCGGTCGGCATGTAGACGCTGGCGGTGACCGAGGCCGCGGTCATCGCCGCGGCGGTGAGCACCGAGCCCGGCAGCAGCGGCAGCCAGCGCATCCGGCCGCCCAGCAGCAGGTGCTGCGTCCACCACCACACCAGGACGTCGGTGAGGAAGATCAGCGGAACGCCGAGCCACGGCCCCGCCCCGACGCCGCCGCGCAGCGGCCCCTGGAGCACCAGGACCGCCACCCACGCCAGAATCCAGACGAACCACCGCCACGCCACCAGCCGGGCGGACGCCCGGGGCAGCCGCCAGGCCCGCTCGCAGACCCGCGCCACCGCCCGGCTGGTCGCGGTCGCCGCCAGCAGCGCGGTGAGCAGTCCGATCCAGCCGGTGGCCTGCCGGACCGTCGCGGTGTCGGCGCCGCCCGCCTGGTAGACCTCGCGGAACTGCGTGGCGGAGGCCCCGCTCAGCCCGAACAGGTCCTGCGCGGAGTCGGCCAGGTGGGAGCGGACGTACTGGGGCGCGAAGGCCGCGGTGACCACGATGAACGGAACGGCCGTGAGGAACAGCTGGGCCGCCAGCCGGGTGGCGGCGTCCAGCACGTTCACCGACAGCAGCCGCGCGGTCAGCTCGGTGATCACCGGGAAGCGCCGCTCGGCGGTGTGCCGCGCCTCCTCCGCCCGGCTCCGCAACCGCCGCACCCGCCGCACCCGCCCACGGTCCGGCCTCCGCCCGTCGCCGGGCGGCACCGCTGTGGCCATGGGGACCTCCGCCGCGGACGAGGACACCGGGAAACGACACCGTTCACGGCATTATGCGGCGATGATCCCCGTCCGGTGGTGATTGTCCGCCTCGCCGCGCCTCACGGTGTCGCCGGCGCCGGCCGGCTTCCGGCCCGTCCTTCCCGGCAGCCCTCCCGTCCGCCTTCCGCCTTCCGCCTGCCGTCCCTTCGTCCGCGCCTCGTCCGGAGGCCGCGGGGGCCTCTGAGGCGGGCGGGAGCACTCGGTTATCCTGAGCGCGCCCGGGCTGGCCGGGCGTCCTGCCGTTTACGCCGTCAGGGCTTCACAGGCCCTGCGCGGTGCCGTTGGCCGCCGCCGGAACGCCGGGCAGGGCGGCCGCAGAAGGAGTGCGCGAATGTCGAAGCTCGGGATCATAGTGGCGAGCACGCGGCCCGGTCGGATCGGCCTGCCGATCGCCCAGTGGTTCGAGGGGGATGCCCGCGCCCACGGGGGCTTCGACGAGGTGCGGCTGATCGACCTCGCCGAGGTGGCACTGCCGTTCATGGACGAGCCGAACCACCCGCGCCTGGGCCAGTACACCAAGCAGCACACCAGGGACTGGAGCGCCCGGATCGCCGGCGTCGACGCCCTCGTGTTCGTGATGCCGGAGTACAACTACGGCTACAACGCCGAGCTGAAGAACGCCATCGACTTCCTGCACAACGAGTGGCTCTACAAGCCGGTCGGCTTCCTCAGCTACGGCGGGGTGTCCGCCGGCACCCGCGCGGTGCAGGCGATCAAGCAGGTCGTCACCACGCTGAAGATGACCCCGCTCGTGGAGGCCGTCAGCATCCCCTTCGTCCACCAGATGATCGACGACGAGGCGCAGTTCCAGCCCAACGAGGTGGTCGCCGCCGCCTCGAAGACCATGCTCGACGAGCTGGTCCGGGTCGAGGCGGCACTGCGTCCGCTGCGCCAGGGCGCCTAGCCGCTACCGCCGACCGGGCCCTACCGCAGCCCGGCCGTGCCCCCTTCGCGCCGCGGCCGGTCGCACCACCGGACGGGGGTCCGCGACCGGACGGGGGTCCGCGACGCCGACGCATCCCGCGGGGCGTGTCCCGGCGCCTTCCGGTCCCGGCCTCGTGAGGCCGGGACCGGAAGGCGCCGCTAGGCCGTGTCTGATAATGATCTTGTGACGGGTCGAGGCGAGCTGACGGATACAGCGTGGGAGCGGATAGAGCCGCTGCTTCCGGGCGCGGACGGGTGTGGACGCCCGTGGCGGGATCATCGGCAGGTGGTCAACGGGGTGCTGTGGCGACTGCGGACGGGTGCGCCGTGGCGTGATCTGCCGGAGCGGTATGGGCCGTGGCAGACGGTCTATGAGCGGTTCGCCCGCTGGGATGCGGACGGTACCTGGGCGAAGCTGCTGGAGCACATCCAGGTCCGTGATGACGCGGTGGGCGCGGTGGAGTGGACGGTTTCGGTGGACTCCACGATCAATCGCGCCCATCAACATGCGGCAGGCGCCCGCAAAAAGGGGAGGCCGACGGGGACAAACTGGAAGATCCGGAACGCTCGGCGGCACGGCAGGCCCTCGGCCGGTCCCGGGGCGGCCTGACCACCAAGGTCCACCTGGCGGTTGATGGCCGCGGCCTGCCGCTGTCGCTCGTGCTCACGCCCGGCAACGTCAACGACTCCACCCTGTTCGAAGCGGTACTGGACGCCGTCCGTGTCCCGCGCGCCGGGCGGGGAAGGCCACGCACCCGCCCGGACCGGGTCCTGGCGGACAAGGCCTATTCGTCCCGGGCGATCCGCGCCTGGTGCAGGCGTCATGGCATCGCCGTTACGATCCCTGAACGCTCTGACCAGGTCGCCAACCGGCTCCGTCGGGCCTCCCAAGGCGGCCGGCCTCCCGTCTTCGACGCAGAAGCGTACAAGCACCGCAACGTCGTCGAGAGGTGCTTCAACCGGCTCAAGCAGTTCCGCGCGGTAGCAACCCGCTTCGACAAGCTCGCGGACCGCTACCAGGCCGGACTCCGCCTCGCCTCGCTGATCCTCTGGCTCCGCGAGCCCGCGTCGGCACGCGTTTAGCGCGCGGGTGGCAGCACGGCGAGCACACCCGATGGGATCCCCAGCTGACCCAATCGGGACAGGAGCGCTGCTTCCTGTTCCTGCGTGACCTCAACCCACAGGGCCGTTCCCGAGTCGCTGGCGCTGAAGACCAGCCGGCCGTCCCGCCAGCCTTCGGCGTGGATTGTGTAGGGAGCCAAGTCCGACAGCACCCTGAAGTGCCCGTCGTCTCGGACATCAAGGTCGATCCCCATCCCAGGATCGGAGCGCCTGGACCGGGTACCGCTCACGACATCCTGCCGAGCCAGCGATAGCGCACGCTCATACGAGTGCAGGACTTCGACCGGCCAGAGGTCACCGCTATAGGCGTCGATGTGGGCTGCGTCGATGCTCGAACGCAGCACATGAAGCGCTTCGCGATGAACACGCGCAACGTCCGCAGGGCGAAACCCGTCCACGAGTACGAACTCGCGGACCCGGACACCATCCTGCCTGATCACATGCTGGATCCTCCCACAGGCAGCCAGCCCACTCCGCAGAGAAAGCCGCCACAACCTGGTCATTGTCAGACACGACCTAGGGCGTGTCTGACACATCCTGTCGGGTGGGCGGTGCCTGGCACGCACGCTTGCCGCGTTGCCGGTCGTCGGCGCAGCCCGCCGGGCTCCCTCCCCCTGGGCCTGGCGGCCCGGGAGGTACCCCCACTCTCCGCTGTGCCATCGCACGCACCAGGCACCGCCCACCCCGCCTATACGGGCGGACGACATCATGTGTCAGACAGGGCCTAGGCGGAGCAGGAGGTGAACGTCGGGCTGGTGCGGGCGACGTAGATGCTGGCCGCGCCGCTCGGGTCGGTGGTGAGCGGCACCGTGACGGTGTCGTCGGCGGTCCAGGGGAAGCCCTGGGTGTCGAACGTCCAGTCGCCGGTGATCTGCGTCGCCAGCTCCGACAGGGCCACCCATCCGTACTGGGCCGTCGGTACCGTCAGGGTCAGGCTGTTGCCGAGGGTCTGACTGATGTTCAGGGTCGTCGAACCGCTGACGGTGGTGCTGACCTTCGCCTGCAGGGCCGCGGCGGTGCCGGCGGTCAGCTCCGACGTCAGGCTGAAGCCGATGGTGCTCGCCCAGCCCGTGGTGTTGTTGATCGAGAAGGTCCAGGGCACGGGCGCGGAGGTGGCGTTGTACCAGACGGGCGAGACGCACACGGTCGGCAGCGGGGCGGCCGGGGACTGGGCCGTGGCCGTCCACGAGCAGGAGGACGGGGTGCCCTGGCACTGGGTGGCGGCGTGGTCCACGGCCAGGTTCCACGCCGACTGGTACGCCGTGGCGGGCAGCACCCACTGCTGCGCCGTCGAGCCGTTGCATCCGTAGCTGTCGGTCCACGCGTCGTCGTACTGTGCGTTGTACCACAGGTCCAGGCAGTTGCTGTCGCCCTCGTGCCGGATCATGAAGGCGTGCTGCGCGGACCCGGCGATCGGCTGGAAGTACCACAGTTCGCTCGCCCGGCCGTCGCACGGCTGCTGCCGGAGCGGGAGGCCGGAGTCGACGCACTCGCCGGTGGTGTTGTTGACGACGGTGAAGGACGCGTCGGACCCCTCGGCGCCGACGTGCCAGGACTCGTCGTAGCCGGGCGCCGAGTTGGTGACGAGGATGGAGCCGGCGCCCGGTGTTCCGTTCTGGACGTCCAGGGCGCGGCCGTTGCTGACGGACTGCAAGGTGATCTGGCCGAGGGTGGAGACGTCGGCCGCCTGCCGGGGCACCGCGGTGGCGGTGGAGGCCGCGAGCCCCAGCACGACGCAGGCCGCCGCGACCAGGACGGCGAGCACTCTCCTGGAGATCGTCACGTGCTTCCTCTTCCTTGAGGCGGGCATGGGAGGTCCCTTCATCGGGTTCCGGCTCGACGCCGGTGGCGGTGGCGGTGGCGGTGGTGGTGCGTGGCGCCGGGGCGCGGGGCCTCGGCCCTCCGTACGGCCGCGGACGGCTCTTGCGTCGGCGGCGCGTCGGCGTCCCCGGAGCTGCCCGCGCCGCTCGGGGCGGGGTGGCTCGGGCGGGGTGGCGATGTGCGGCTCAGGCGGCGGCGAACGCCTGCTCCAGGCGGGGTACGTAGTCCACGAGGTCCTGGGCCCAGCAGCCGGCGTCGTGGCCTCCGTCGCACTGGCTGCCCCAGGTGGAGCCGTCCCCGTAGTCCACGTAGCGGTAGGGCATGCCGAGGGCGTCCAGGTGCTCCTTGGCGTGGGTGTTCGCCCCCTCGACCCAGAACTCCAGGGAGGTGGGGTCGCCGCCGCCGTCGCCGGTGTAGATCGTGATGCCGACGCCGGACAGCCTGTCCATGTGGGTGGACGGGTCGGCGTCGTTCCACAGCCGGTCCGCGTCGAACACCGGGTAGGGCGACCCGAAGAGGGCATCACTCGACACCGCGGGGGTGTAGAGGCCGGTGCAGTCGCCGGAGCCGGAGAGCGGGGTCGAACCGCAGAAGCCGCCGACCGCGTTGGTCAGGGAGGCCACCACGGCCAGGCGCAGGTCCATGGAGTCCACCGACAGGTCGATGTCCCCCGACAGCGAGGCGACCTGGCCGAACAGGTCGGGGCGGTCCTGGGCGTAGTGCAGCGCGCCGAAGCCGCCCATCGACACGCCGGCGACGGCGCGGCCCTGCTTGGCGGCGATGGTGCGGAGGTTGGCGTCGATGAAGGGGACCACCTGGTCGAGGTGGAAGGTCTCCCAGTTCTGCGCACCGGCGGCGGTGTCCTGGTCGCGCCAGTCGGCATACCAGCCTCTCGGCCCGCCGTCCGGGATGACGGTGATCATCGAGTCGGTGCTCAGGGCCGGGTAGTTCTGGTAGACGGGGTCGTCGGGTGAGCCGTGCAGGAAGTACAGCACCGGGTAGCGCCTGGTCGGATCGGACCAGTAGCCGCTCGGCAGGATGATCTTGATGTGGTGCTCCTTGGCGACCTGGGGCGTGTCCACGGTGATCACGAAGTCGGTGGACGTGCCGGTGGCGTCGCCGACCTGGGTCAGGCCGAAGCCGTCCACCAGGGTCGGCGGGACCGAGGGGTCGGCGTGCGCGAGCGGGGCCGCCAGCAGGAGCGCGACCGTGGCGAGGGCGGCCGCCACCGCCTTCACCCGCGGGCGCACACCGGGCAGGAGAGAGCTCATCACGGTTCCTCTGGAGTCGGGATGGCGGACGGCGCGCACCGGTGCCGCGAACCGGGCGGTGACCATCTGACCCCAACAGCCCCGGTGGACGACAGCGTTCCGTCCCGGCCCAGTTGTGCCACGGCCCACACAGGCCACATACTCCCCAGGATGGGCGGGTCGAGCTGACCGGAGTCACCACGTCGATGGGGGTTGCCGTGCCCGGCGCGTTGGACCCCGACTCCGACGGCGGACGCGTGTACCGGGCCCTGGTGGAGCACCCGAACTCCCCGGCCGGCGCGCTGGCGGACCTGACCGGGCTGCCCCCGCGGAGGGTCCGGGCCGCGCTGGAGGAACTCGCCGCCGAGGAGGCGGTCGTCGCGGTGGGTGATGCCGACCGCACCTGGGACGCCCTGCCGCCGCCGCTGGTGGTCGAGGAGCTCCTGCGGTGCGACGCCGCCCGTCACGCCCGGCTGCGCCGTGCCGGGGCCGAGCTCGAACGCCTCTACCGCTCGGCCAGGCAGGACACCGGCCGCTACGGTGCCCTGGAGGTCGTCGCCGACGTGCCGCGTTTCCTCGCCGCCGCACGGCAGTTGCAGAGTTCCGCCCGGCACCAGGTACGGGTCATCGACATGCCGCCGTACTCCGGATCGCCGTCCTACCAGCTCACCCAGGAGGCGCTGCAGCGCGAGCGGATGGCCGCCGGCGTGGTCTACCGCACGATCTACTACGAGACCGCGTTCGACGATCCCGTCGCCGGGCCGGGCATGGCGCGCATGATCGAGGCGGGTGAGCACGCGCGGACCCTGGACGAGCTGCCGCTGAAGCTCGTCATCGGGGACGGCGACCTGGCGATCGTGACCCTCGACGCGGACGACCGCCCGGGGATCGTCAGCCTGCTGATCCGCCCGTCGAGCCTGCTCAGGGCTCTTTCGAACGTGTTCGAGATCGTGTGGCGGTTCGCCGTTCCGGTGTCGCCGGCGGGCGGCATGGCGCACGTCGAGGGCCGAGACCGGCAGATCCTCTCCCTGATGGCCAGCGGCGCCACCGACGACGCCATCGCCCGACGGCTGGGCGTCGGCAGGCGGACCGTCGTCCGCCGGGTCGCCGTCCTGCAGGCGATGCTGGGAGCCACCACCCGCTTCCAGGCTGGCGTCCAGGCGGCGCGACGCGGCTGGCTGTGAACAGGTCCCCGGGGACGGGTCCGTCGGGACGTCGGGCTCGGCCCCGATGAGGCCCCGGCCGGTCCGGCGATCCTGAGCGGCGCGCGTCGGCGCCGGGGCCGGTGCGCGGGCCTGGCCATCGAGGCCGGTGGTCCGGCACCCGGCCGTCGGGTCCTGCCCGGTGGCGGGCAGGACGCCGCGCGCGTCGTCACCCGCTGTGCTGTACTGGCCAGGTGGATCGCAAGCACAGAGGTTCCTCTGTCCTGCACCCCGGGCGCACCGGCGGCGCGGGAGCCGACGCCATCCGCCCGGCGCAGCTGGACGAGGTGCGTACCCGAGTGCGGCTGATGATCGAGATCACCGCCCGCGCGGGGGAGTACCGGAAGGGGCTGGTGGCCGCGGCCGAGGGCCTCACCCCCGAGGAGGCGGTGATCCTGGCCGACCTTGAGGGGCACGGACTCCAGGTTCCGCAGCTGCACGACGTCCTGTGCGGCGGCCATGTGCTGGTGGACGACCCGCGGCTGTACGACAGCTGGCGCTTCGACAAGGTCAGCTACCCGCGGCTGTCCAGCCACCACCACGACATCGACAAGAAGCGCTACCCCGACATCGGGATGCGCGGGCAGGTGGTGCGGGAGAAACTGCACGGGCGGACCCGACAGGGCACCTGGGTACAGCTGGAGAAGACCCCGGCGGCCTTCGGCAAGCGCAAGATGCCCAGCATGAGCGACGTCCGGCACCTCATGGACTACGTGGTGTACCGGGTCACCCGCAGCAACGTCGGCCCCTGGGGCCTGTCGCGGATGACCGAGCGGCGCCCGATGTACCTGTCGCCCAACGTGGCCGTCCCGACCTCGCTGACGCCCCCGGTGGCACGGTCGCTGACCGAGGCCCTGCGCAGGATCGAGGAGAACGACGACACGACGGCCGTCTCCCAGGACCTGGCGGCCAGGTTCCCGCCGCCCGACCGGGAGGACCTGTCCGGCGAGCTGGGCCAGGCGATGTCGGACGACCGAGCCGGGCGGGGCCTGTTCGGCAACTCCGAGGTGTGGGTCACCGAAACGCCGTCGCGCGGCGCGGCCCTGGTGCTCAGCGAGAGCGCGGAGCCGCCCGCGGTGGAGATGAAGCGGACGGGAGGTTCGCAGTGAGCGACGACCAGGGCAACGCACCCGGGCCCGCGCCCCAGAGCCCCGGCGAGGCGGCCGTACCCTCCGGTCTGGTCACCGCCGTGGTGGACCTGGTGAACACCGGGCCGGTACTGCTCGGCGCCTACACCATCGCCGAACTCACCGCCGTTGACGCGATCGTGGACTTCCTGGAGGCCCGGGTGTCCGACGAGGTGCTCGCGGAGGCCGTCCGCTCGCTGGCCGCCCGCCAGTTGCTGCTGGCGGGCTCCGACGGCGAGCAGGTCCAGGTGCGGGGGGACCTGGGCATCGCGGTCGCGTTCCAGCAGCGGGCCCGCATGGTGCTCGACGCCCGCGCGACCGGGACGGTGGCGGGGGAGCCGTGGCGCATCCTGCTGCTTCCCCAGCCCGAGCAGATCTGCATGATGGTCCGCATCGACGCGCTCGGCGTCCACCAGATCGGCCTGTACAAGCTCGACGATGCCCTGGACATGCTCGCCGAGTGGCTGCCGCGGGGCTCCTCGGCCGATCCGGACCGGGCGGTGGACACCGACGCGGTGCTCACCGACGCGGAGCGTTCGGCGCTGGTCACCGTGACCCAGTACACCGCCCAGGGCTCGGCCGAGATCGCCGGCGTCAGCACCGACCTGGTCCTCGCCCGCCACGACGGACGGTTGCACGTCCTCTCCCGCGACCCGGACGACCGGGACCGGCTGGTGCCGAGCCGGAACAGGGGCAGGGACGGGGTCCGCGACCGGCTCGACGACCTGCTGGCCGCCTGAGGGGTTCGCGCCGGGGGCACCGGGCGCCGGCTGGCGCGGAACGTTCGCCCGCCGCCGCCTGTCCTCGGGCGGACTCCGCCGTCGTCGTCCCCCCGGCCGGGGGGCGGGTTCGCGAGTGTGAACACCTGTGCCCGTGACGGCGGGCCGAGGATCGGGCCCGGGGCGCCGCGCCGGGGCCCGGCGGGGGAGGGCGGCGGAGCGATGGCGGCCGCCGGGGTTGAGGGCGCGAGAGACGGGTAGGAATGAACGTCCCGCACGAGTGGGCGGGTCCGGCGCTCCAGCGCCGGGGCTCCGACCGCTTCGCGGTGGGAGGTTCATCGTGTGATGTCCGGTTCCGGCGGCCGGACAGCCCCCTCCGCCGTCCGGCCGACGGACATCTATCCGGCCCGTATGCGAGGATGCTAAGGACAGTGCGTTGACGCTGTCAACATCTCATCTGATTTCCAAATGACTGCCATTTGACCTGTGTGCACGACCCCGTATCGGGGTCTGTCACGTTCAACTCCAGCCAATATGGCACCAGTTGAGCGCGCGAATGATCCGGTGGAGTGCTTCTGGAATCGCCGTGGGTCCTTACCGGGTCCGTCAAGCCGCCGTATGTGGCCGGTTCTGACCACGGCCCTGGAGAGAATCCGCCACGCGTTTCGCCGCAAAAAGACTGTTTGCTACCCTCCTCGCAACCCGACGAGCGCGCCGTACCGGGACCCTGCGAAGACGGTGCACCCCGTATCCCGAGAACTGCGGAGGTGCCGTCATGGCATGGGTCCTGATCGTCGTCGCCGGCCTGCTGGAGGTCGCCTGGTCGGTGGGCATCAAGTACACCGACGGCTTCACCCGGCCGCTGCCGAGCGTGCTCACCGGCGCCGCCGTGGTGGCGAGCATGCTGCTGCTCTCCCGCGCCGCCACCACCCTCCCGATCGGCACCGCCTACGGTGTGTGGGTCGGCATCGGCGCCGCCGGTGCCGCCGTGGTGGGCATGGCCGTACTCGGCGAACCCGTCTCGACCGCGCGGATATTCTTCGTCTCCCTGCTGGTCGTGGCGGTCGTCGGCCTCAAGGCCACCTCGGGCCGGTGAGGCGGCCCGCCGAGAACCGGTTCCGGCGGCCTGGTCCCCCGGGCGGAGGCGGGTCGTAGGCTGTGCTCGTGCACCTGTGCTTCGTCTGCAGCGGGAACATCTGCCGCTCGCCCTCGGCCGCCATCGTGGTCCGCGAACACCTGCGGCGGGCCGGCCTCGCCGACCGGGTCCGGGTCACCAGTGCCGGTATCGGCGACTGGCACGCGGGCGATCCGATCGACCGCCGGTCGGGCGAGGTGCTGAGGCGCCACGGGTACCCGGTCGAGCACACCGCCGCGCAGGTGGGCGCCGAGCACCTGGACGCCGACCTGTTCCTGGCCATGGACCGCGGCCACGAACGGGCCCTGCGTGCCCTCGTCGACGACCCCGCCCGGGTGCGGCTGATGCGCTCCTTCGACCCCGGGGCCGCCCCGGACGCCCCCGACGTGCCCGACCCGTACTACGGCGGCCCCGACGGGTTCGAGGAGGTCCTGGCCATGGTGGAGGCGGCCACCCCCGGCCTGCTCGACTGGGTACGCGACCACCTCGCCCCGTGACTCCGCCGCCGGGCGCCGGACCCGCCGGACCCGAGGGCGCGGAGGAGCCCGAGGCTGCCGCGGCCCGGCTGACCGGGCGGGCGGTGGGCGGCGCGCGGGCACTGGCCGGGACGGTCACCGCCGCCGAGTTCGACGACGGCACCGCCGTGGTGGTCAAGCGCGGCGAGGGTCCCGGCTCGGTCCGGGCGGAGGCCGCGGGGCTGCGCTGGCTGGCCGCGGCACGCGCGGTGGCCGTGCCCGAGGTGTACGGACACGACGAGCGGTGGCTGGTCACCGGCCGCGTCCGCGAGGGCCGCTCCGCCCCCGACGCCGCCGACCGGTTCGGCCGCGCCCTGGCCGCCCTGCACGCCGCCGGCGCCCCCGCCTTCGGGGCACCGCCGCCCGGCGGCCCCGAGGACGCCTGCATCGGGCTCGCGCCCATGCGCGACACCCCGGGTGCGGAGTGGCCGCGCTGGTACGCCGAGTACCGGGTGCTGCCGTACCTGCGCGCGGCGGTCGACGCCGGCACCCTCACGCGGGCGGAGGCCGCCGTGGTGGAAGAGGTCTGCGCGCGGCTGCCGGAGCTGGCCGGGCCGGCCGAACCGCCCGCGCGGCTGCACGGCGACCTGTGGAGCGGCAACGTCCTGTGGGGCGCCGACGGGCACGTGTGGCTGATCGACCCGGCCGCGCACGGCGGCCACCGTGAGACCGACCTGGCCATGCTCCGCCTCTTCGGCTGCCCCCACCTGGAACGGATCCTCGGTGCGTACCGGGAGGTCGCGCCGCCGGCCGAGGGCTGGACCGACCGCGTCCCCCTCCACCAGCTCTTCCCGCTGCTGGTGCACGCCGTCCTCTTCGGCCGCGGGTACGCCGCGCAAGCCCTGGCGGCGGCCCGATCGGCGCTGTCCGCCGGCTGACCCCGGCGTGAGACGCGCCACAGCGCCCCGGCGGACGCACGCGTCCGGACCGGGGCGCGGTACCGGCAACGGCCCACCCCCACCGGCCGAACCGGGGGCGAGCGGGCACCGGGCCGGACCGCGCGCCGACCACGGTCCGGGCCGGGCAACTTAGGTCACCCTTCCCTGTCACCGGAGCGCCTGGTACAGATGGTGGGGTTCCGCCACCACATCGGAAGTCTCGCCATGAACCAGGACGACACCCCCCATCTCGTGCCCTTCGCCATCGACCTGACCTTCGAGGAGGCCCGGCGCCGGGCCGAGGTCCTCGCCGCGCTCGGGCCCGACTGGGACCCGGTGGCCGCCCTCACGGGCGAGCAGGAGGCGTACGCCCTCCTCTACTCGAACCTGGACGCCGAGCAGCAGCGCACGTACGACCTGCTGGTGGCGGCCGGTGTGCTGCCGGGTGAGGAGCCGGGCCGTGCGGCTGCCCATTGACCCGCGGGCGGACGACGCCCGCCGCGCCTGGGTGGAGTGCCCCGTCTGCGACGACGCCCGCCACTGCGCGGCCTGCGCCGACGGCCGCAACTGCGCCGAGCACTGGCGGTACCTGATCTCCAACGACGGCCCGGTGGTCCACCTCCAGTGCCCGCGGTGCGCGCACCTGTGGTCGCTGAACACCCGGCCCGGGGTCGGCCCCCGCCCCGGCGGCTGCGGCCCCTGGGCGTAGCCGGCCAGGACCTCCGCGTCCCGCTCCGGAGGGGAGCGTCGGCCTCACGGATGCATCCGCGCGCCCTTGAGCACCTTGTCCACCGCGTTGCGCGGCCCGTAGACGGCCAGCCCCACCAGGTCGAGGTCGTCGCGGCGCACCGCCCGTACCGCCGCGCGGTTGTCGCGGTCGTTGCCGGTGCCGAACAGGTCCGCGGTGAACACCGACCGCGGCAGC
The DNA here is from genome assembly GCF_000745345.1 of Actinacidiphila yeochonensis CN732. Classification (NCBI taxonomy): domain Bacteria; kingdom Bacillati; phylum Actinomycetota; class Actinomycetes; order Kitasatosporales; family Streptomycetaceae; genus Actinacidiphila; species Actinacidiphila yeochonensis. Next base: position 4,481,359 of record NZ_JQNR01000005.1, read on the forward strand.
GCCCGGGACAGCGCCTTGCCGTGCGCGGCGGTGAGGGTCGCGGCGCCGGCCTCGAAGACGAGCACCGGCTGCCGGAACATCGGCAGGTACGCCGTGTCGTCGGCGTCCGCGTACGGCTCTCCGACCACCTCGGGGCACACCGTGCCCAGGCCGCTGACCAGGAACGCCGTCACGTTCAGCCGCTGCCACGGCTGGAGGTCGTCGCGCAGCAGCACGGCGATCTTCGTGTCGAACCGGACCGGCGCGAGGGCGTCCAGGGTGCCCGCCTCCCCGTCGGGCGCGGCCCCGGCGCCGCCCGTCGTGCCCCCGGCGGTTCCGGCGGCGGCCGCCAGGGCGGTCCCGGCCGTGGTCCCGTCGGCGACGGTCCTGTCCACGGCGGTGCTGTTCACAACGGTCTCGTTCACTTCGGTGGTGGTCATGCCGCTCACCCTCGCTCCCGGCGGCGGCCGCGGTCTTGTACGTTTCTTGCATGACCAGCGCGCAGGAGACCACCGCCTGGCGGCCGCCGGTCACGGGCGTGACGGAGGTCTTCCACGCCCGGTTCACCGACCACGCCTACCCCATGCACGTGCACGACGCGTGGACGCTGCTCATCGTCGACGACGGCGCGGTCCGCTACGACCTGGAACGGCACGTACGCGGCACGCCGCAGGACACGGTGAGCCTGCTGCCGCCGCACGTGCCCCACAACGGCTCGCCCGCCACACCGCACGGGTTCCGCAAACGGGTCGTCTACCTGGACACCACGCGCCTCGACGCCAGCCTCATCGGGCCGGCCGTGGACGGCCCCGACCTCGCCGACCCGCTGCTGCGCCACCGGGTGGGGCTGCTGCACACCGCGCTGGCCCGGCGCGGCGAGGAGCTGGAGGCGGAGAGCCGGCTCGCGCTGGTGGTGGAGCGGCTGCGCGGCCACCTCGCCCGGCGCCCCGCCGCCGAACCCGACCCCGGCCCCGCTCCTCGTACGGCCCGTGACCTGCGGGACCTGCTCGACGCGCACCTGGGCGACGCCCCCACCCTCGACCAGGCCGCCCGCGTGCTGCACGTCCACCCGGCCCACCTCGTGCGGGCCTTCCGCGCCGCCTACGGGATTCCGCCGCACCAGTACGTGACGGCCCGCCGGGTCGACCTCGCCCGCCGCCTGCTGCTGGACGGCCTCGCGCCGGCCGCCGCGGCCACCGCGGCGGGCTTCTACGACCAGCCGCACCTGACCCGGCACTTCAAGCGGGTGGTGGGGGTCACGCCGGCGCGGTACGCCCGAGGCGCGCACCGCCGCTGACCGCACGGCGTCAGCCGGGGAGGAGCTGCTGGCCGCCGTCGATGTCGTAGACGGCGCCGGTGAGGGCGTCGTTGGCCATGATGTGCAGCGCCAGGGCCGCGACATCGGCAGGGCCGACGACACGGCGGATCGGCAGCGACTGCCGCAGCTCCTCGCGGCGGGCTTCGAGCCGGTCGCCGAGGAGCGACGCGGACAGCGGCGTGTCCACGAACCCGGCCGCGATGAGGTTCACCCGGACCGGGGCGATCTCCAGCGCCAGGTTGGCGGTGAGCGCGGGCAGCGCCGCCGTGACCGCGGCCGTGACGGACATCCCGACCGCGGGCCGCCGGCCCCCCGTACCGCCGACGAACAGCAGGGTCCCGCCCGCCCTGACCTTCTCGCGGCCCGCCCGGGCCACCGCCAGCGTCGTCGCGACCCGCCGCCCGAAGTCGTGCCCGGCCTCGGCCAGGTCCATCTCGGCCAGCGGCGTGTAGGAGGGGCTGCCCGCCGTGACCAGCACGTGGTCGACCGGCCCGGGCAGGTCACGGAAGAAGCGCTCCAGCGACGCGGTGTCCTGGGCGTCGAACGCGGCCGTGCCCAGCGGACGCACCTCCTCCGCCGCCCGCTCCAGCCGCTCGGCGTCGCGGGCCACCAGCACCACCTCACCGCCGGCCGCCCGAACCTGCCGCGCCGTCTCCAACCCGATCCCGGCGCTGCCCCCGAGCACCACGACCGTCTGCCCGGCCAGCACCGCGCCCGCGCGCCCGCGGCTGCGCCCTCGGCGCCGCTCACGCCGCGCCACCGCAGCGCACCAGCCGCCTCCGCGGCCACTCCGCCCTCGCCTTCTCGTTCGTCTGCTCCCTCGAATCCTTCGAACGGCAGCGCATGATCGCCTCCGTGCGTCGGTTGCTCCCCCTCCCGCCATTGTGGTGCCGCACCCACCGTCCCGCCTTCCGACGCCGACCGGCCTTTACCGCGACGGTCCCTGCGACGGCAGCCGCCTACGCCCCGGCCCGGCCGCCGAGGAAGCACGCGGACCGGTCAGGGCCGGGCTTCCCGCCGGTGGCCGCCGCGCAGCACGAACCCGGGCACGGCGTCGCCGTAGGCCCCGCAGGCCGACGCGGCCCAGGGCGAGAACTGGCGCGGCACGGCGAGGTAGGGCACCAGCACCGGCGCCGTACGCCGGCGTGAGACGCGCACCCGGACCAGCGCGGGCAGCACGTCCGGGGGCCGGCCCGCCAGCAGGTCGCGGTGGCAGGACTCGCACGCCGGCCACCGTTCTGCCGCCGCCTCCCGGGGGCCGAACCGGGCACGGCGCCCGCGGCGGCCGTCCTGCTTCTGCTCGCGCCGGGCCGGGGCGTGCAGCGGGTTGTAGGAGCAGCGCCGCTTCGCGGCGGGCGGCCGCTGCCCGGCCAGCCGCGCGTGCGCCGCCTCCAGCCGCTCCACCGCCCGCTCGGCCAGTACCACCGCGGCGGCCAGGTCGGGCAGGTCCGCCGCGTCGTCGAGCAGCCGGCCCGCCGCCTCGTACGCCTCCAGGGCCCACAGGTAGTCGCGCTCGGCGTGGCTGCCCGGCGGCGGTGCCAGCTCGCCGGCGCGCAGCGCGTCGCCGGCGTCGGCCACCCGCGCCGTGGCGACCCGCCGCAACTGCTCCAGCAGCGCCGCCCACTCGCGAAGGACCAGCTCCTGCCGCTCCTTCGCCATCGGGCCCGCCCGCAGGCGGCCGCGCGAGCCGGCCGGCCCTGCCTGCGGGCGCCGCAGCAGCGCCGCCCACCACCAGCGACCCACGTCCACGACCTCCTCCGGCGCCGTCCCCCGCGGGCCTCGTGCGCCCGCGGCGATGTCCTCGGGCGCCGATTCTCCCGTGCCCGGGCGCTGTTGTCCCGAAGGGGCCCGGTCTGCCGCCGGCCGGTGCCCTCCGAGCGGGGCGACGGACGGCGCGGGGCCGGTGGGCGGGCTCTCAGCGGGCCGGGACCAGGCGGATCAGGGTGTTCAGTACGGTGTCGATGCCGTCCTGTGACGGCTCGTCGGTGAGCTGGGTGAGCAGCCGGGCCATCGCGGCCAGCAGCAGCGGACTGTCCATCACCCGGTCGTGCAGCAGCGGGCCGTAGCCGACCCGGCCCAGGACCTGCGCTGCCACGAGGTTGCCCAGCCGGTAGTAGCGGCCCCAGCGGCGGCCGATCTCGTCGGGGTAGCGGCGCAGGGCCTGCTCCCGGCGCGGGCCGTGGGGGCGGGTGAGCGCCATCGCGACGGTCTCGGCGGCGATCTCGCCGGCCTCCAGCGCCTGGGCGATGCCCTCGCCGTTCCACGGGCTGATCATGCCGGCGCTGTCACCGACCAGGAGCAGCCCCCGGCCGTACTGGGGGCGGCGGTTGAAGCCCATCGGCAGCGCGGCGCCGCGCAGCGGGGAGTCGGCGTTCTCCTCGGTGATGCCCCACTCCTCGGGCAGCCGGGCCAGCCATCGCTCCAGCGTGCCGCGCAGGTCGACCGCGCCGTGCCGGCGGTGCGGCAGCGCGCCCAGGCCGACGTTCACCCGTCCGTCGCCCAGCGGGAAGATCCAGCCGTAGCCGGGCAGGTCGCGGTCGGTGCGCGAGCAGCGCAGGTCCGCCCACAGCTCCAGGTACGGGTCGTCGGCGCGGGCCGGGCTGCGGTAGTAGCGGCGGGCCGCGGTGGCCATCGGCCTCCGGGTGTCGCGCTCCAGCCCCATCGCCAGCGCGGTGCGGGCCGAGGCGCCCTCGGCGGCCACCACGAGCGGCGCGCGGAACACCGCGGGCCGCCCCTGCGGACCCACCTCCGCGTGCACGCCGGTGATCCGGCCGGAGCGGTCGAGCAGCGGCGCGGTGGCCTTGACGCCGGTGCGCAGCCGGGCGCCCGCGGCGGTGGCGTGCTCGGCGAGGAGCTGGTCGAAGTCGTAGCGGCTGCGGGTCAGCCCGAAGTCCGGGTAGCGGCCCAGCGACGGCCACTCGATGAGCACCTCACGGCCCCGGCACACCCAGCGCATGCCGCGCTGGCGCGTCCAGCCGGGCGCGTCGATGTCCACGCCCATCCGCACCAGCTGGTGGACGCCGCGCGGGGTCAGTCCGTCGCCGCAGACCTTCTCGCGGGGGAAGCCGCCCTTCTCCAGCAGCAGTACGTCCACGCCCGCCCGGGCCAGGTGGAGCGCGGTGGCCGATCCGGCCGGACCGGCCCCGACCACCACCACCTGGGCGTCCTCGCCGGCTCCGGTCTCCTCCTGGGACGGGGACGGGGACGGCCGCACGCTCTTCCCGCGCTCCCCGGACGGTGGGCCGCCCGCCGGCCGCGACGGTCCCGGGACGTTCTCGGACACGCCCTGCCTCCTCTTTCCCACGGCTGCGATCCGTCACTACAACCTCCCCAGCCCATCTGGACCGCACACCTGGGCACCGCCGGGACGGCCCCAACGGACCCTAGTTTTAGTTTATTAGGAATATTCGTTGACAGCCTCGACCGCCGCCCGCACAGTCTTCGGCGAGGCGAGGGCGCGGCGCCCCACCCCCCGAGGACGGCGCGCGCCCGGCACCCGTCTGACGCCCCGTCATTCCCAACTCCCGGGAGACCCACGTGACCCCACACCGTTCCCGTGCCGTGCGCGGGCGCCCGGCGGCCACCGCGGCCGCGCTCGTCGTCCTGGCCGCCGCCGCGCTGCCGGCCACCGCCACCGCCGTGCCGGCCGCCCCGCGGGCCGCGGCGACCGACCCGGCAGCGGGCGCCGACGTCTCCGACCCGGACGCCTGGCAGGAGATCGCCGAACAGGCCGCCGGCTTCGGCCCGGTGGGCGTCCTCGTCTCCAACGCCTACACCGTGGACGTCACCCCCGCCCACACCATGACCCTGGAGTCCTGGGAGCGGCAGCTCGCGGTGAACCTCACCGGCGCCTTCCTCGGCGTCAAAGCGGTGCTGCCCGCCATGCGCGAGCACGGCGGCGCCGTGGTGCTCACCTCCTCCGTCCACGCCCACAAGGGCGCCCCCGGCCATCCCGCCGACGCCGCCTCCAAGGGCGCGCCGCTGTCGCTGTGCGGCCAACTCTCCGTGGAGTGCGGGCCGGACGTCCGGGTCAACGCCGTGCTGCCCGGCCCGATCCTCACCGCCGCCTGGGACCGGGCCGGCCCCGAGGACCGCGCGCGGAGCGTCGCCGAGACCGCCGCGGGGCGCTTCGGCACCTCCGAGGAGGCCGCCGCCATCGCCTTCCTGGCCGCGCCCGAGGCCGCCTACATCACCGGTGCCGGCCTCGTCGTCGACGGCGGCTGGAGCGTCGTGAAGGCGTCCGCGTGACGGCCGCGCCCCGCACCCGCCCCGGAGCCGGCCCGCCGTCCGGCCTCCGGCCGTACCCCCTGCCCTCCCACCCGCCGCACCTCCCGTCGCACCTCCCGTCGACCCGCGGGCCGTACCTCCCGTCGACCGCACCGCAGAAAGAAGGCACCAGGACATGACGCCGTACGCGCGCCGCGGAGTGCACGGACAGACCGTGGAGACCCTCGCGCGCCGGGTGCTCAGCGGCCGCATCCCCGAGGGCGCGACGCTGGACCTGCCCGCGCTCCAGGCGGAACTCGACGTCAGCCTGACCGCCCTGCGTGAGTCGCTGAAGGTGCTCGCCGCCAAGGGCATGGTGGACGCCCGGCAGAAGCGCGGCACCTTCGTCCGCGCCCGCGCCGACTGGAACCTCCTCGACGCCGACGTGCTGCGCTGGCAGTTCGCCGAGGGCGCCGCCGGAACCACCGACACCGGGCTGCTGCGCGACCTCGGCGAGGTCCGCGCCATCGTCGAGCCGGCCGCCTCCCGGCTCGCCGCGCTGCGCCGCGACAACGGCGACCTCGCCGCCCTGGAGGCCGCGCTGGCCGCCATGGGCCAGGAGAGCGACGACGCCTCGCACGCCGTCGAGGCCGACCTCGCCTTCCACCGCGCGCTGCTGGCCGCCACCCACAACGAGCTGCTGGAGCGGATGGAGATGGTGATCGAGTCCGGCCTCGCCCGCCGCGACGAGATCGTCCACTCCTCACCCCACGGCGAGGACCCGGTGCCCAGCCACCAGGCCGTCCTGGACGCCGTCCGCGACCGCGACCCCGACGCCGCCGAACGCGCCGTGCGCGCCCTGCTGGAACAGGCCGTCCGCGACCTGGACCTGGCCCACGGCACCGGCCGCCGGGACGCGGCCCCCTCCGGCCCGAAGGAGAACTCGTGAAGATCGCCCGCGTCGAGACGTTCCTCGTCCCGCCCCGCTGGCTGTTCTGCCGGATCGAGACCGACGACGGCCTGGTCGGCTGGGGCGAACCCGTCGTCGAGGGCCGCGCCGAAGTGGTCCGGGCGGCCGTCGGGGTCCTCGCCGAGCACCTGGTGGGCACCGACCGCTGCGCGTCCAGGACCACTGGCAGATCCTCACCAAGGGCGGCTTCTACCGCGGCGGCCCCGTCCTGTCCAGCGCCGTCGCCGGCCTCGACCACGCCCTGTGGGACATCGCCGGCAAGGCCTACGGCGCGCCCGTGCACGCCCTGCTCGGCGGGCCGGTCCGCGACACCGTCCGGGTCTACGCCTGGGTCGGCGGCGACGAGCCCGGCCAGATCAGCGAGCAGGTCGCCGCTGCCGTCGCCGGAGCGGATCGCCGAGCTGCTGGCCGCGCCGGAGGAGCTTTGGCGCGCGCCGGGCGGCGCGCGTCCTTAGCCGGACGAGCCGGCCGAGCCGGACGCCGCATGTCCTCAGCGGAGCCCCTTCAGCAGCAGGGCGACCATGCGTGACGCCGTGTCGGCGTCGCTGCCCGGGTACGGGACGCAGAGGTTCGCGATCGCCCCGAGGATGTCCAGCGGCTCGGCCGCCGCACGAATCGCGCCGGCGCGGGCCGCGTCCTCCAGGAGCTTGCCGAGCACGGGCTCGGCATGGGACTGGAAGTACTCGGGAAGGGCGGCGTACGCCGGGTCGCCGGAGTGCAACGCGGCGGCGAGGCCCCGCTTGGTCTGCAGGAACTCCCGGTAGCGCTGCACCCACAGTTCCAGCGCCTCGCCGGGCGGGTGTGCCTCGGCGATGGGCGCCGCGGCGGCGACGCACTCGTCGAGCTCGCGCCGGAAGACCGCCGCGATGAGGTCGGACCGCAGCGGGAAGTGGCGATAGAGGGTGGCCGTGCCGACGTCGGCCCGCGCGGCGATCGCGCGCACGTTCACGTCGACCCCGTGCTCGGCGAACTCGTCCCTCGCGGCGGCCAGCAGGGCGTCGACGTTGCGCTGCGCGTCGGCTCGGGGCATCGGCGACTCCGTGGATCGGCGGTTGCTAAGCGGGACAGCGTCCCATATAGTCATTCGGGACAGTGTCCCACTTAGGCCATCCTAAGGCACCCGTCGGACGCCGGCAAGGAGACGTGAACCGGGCAGACGACCTCGTCGGCGTCGTCCCGCACGGCGATCGCGTCGCGTCTCCCCATCGGCGGTCGAGCCGTCGCGGGACACCGGGCGGCCAGGTCCCCCGAGCCGTCCGACGGCGGCACCATGCCAGCCGCAACCCGTGCCCCGGGGCCCGCCGATCCTGCGAACGACCAGATCAGACCCACGACCGACTCACGACCAAAAAGGTAGGACCACCATGCGGTACCGCACCCTCGGCAGCACCGGCATCCACGTCAGCTCCTACGCCCTCGGCGCGATGATGTTCGGCGCGATAGGCAATCCCGACCACGACGAGTCGATCCGGATCATCCACAAGGCCCTGGACGCGGGCATCAACCTCATCGACACCGCGGACGTGTACTCCCACGGCGAGTCCGAGGAGATCGTCGGGAAGGCGATCAAGGGGCGCCGGGACCAGCTGGTGATCGCCACGAAGTTCGGGATGCCGATGGGCGAGGACCCGAACCGGCGCGGCGGCTCGCGCCGCTGGATCATGACGGCGGTCGAGGACTCGCTGCGTCGGCTCGGAACCGACCACATCGACCTCTACCAGATGCACCGGCCCGACCCCGGCACGGACCTCGGAGAGACCCTCTCGGCACTGAGCGACCTCGTCCGCGCGGGCAAGATCCGCGCGTTCGGCACCTCGACCCTCCCCGCCTCCGACATCGTCGGCGCCCAGTGGATCGCCGAGCAGCGGGGGCTGGAGCCGCCGCGCACCGAGCAGCCCGCCTACTCGATCCTCAGCCGCGGCATCGAGCGCGAGGTCCTCCCCGTCGCCCAGCGTCACGGCATGGGCGTCCTCGTCTGGAGCCCGCTCGCCCAGGGCATGCTCACCGGCCGGGTGCGCAGGGGCCAGCCGACCGACCTGCGCCGCGCCAGGATCTTCACCCACCTCAGCGACGAGCGCCGGATCGACGCCGTCGAACAGCTCATCCCGATCGCGGAGCAGGCCGGCCTGAAGCTCACCCACCTGGCCGTCGCCTTCGCCATCGCCCACCCCGGCGTCACCTCGGCGATTCTCGGGCCGCGCACGATGGCCCACCTCGACGACTACCTCGCCGGCACCGACGTCGTACTCACCGACGACGTCCTCGACCAGATCGACGCGATCGTCGCACCCGGCACCGACGTGGGCCGGCTCGACATGGCCTACAACCCGCCGGCCGTCACGGACCCGCTCCTCCGCCGCCGCGACGTCACGAACCGCTCCGCCGTCTGACGGGCACCGGCGCCCGAGGAAGGACTGTCATGGCTGCCACCACCCGCGGCGTCTCGACGGTCGCGGCGCACGCCGACGGCTCCCGGCGTACGAAGCTGCCCGGCCCGGTCCGTCTGCTGGGGGCCGTCGCCTTCCTGATGGGCACGGCCGAGATGATCGTCTCGGGGCTGCTGCCGGAGGTCGCCCACGGGCTGCACGTCACCGACGGCGACGCCGGACTGCTGATCACGGCGTTCGCGGTCGGCATGATCATCGGCGCTCCCGTGATGTCGATGGCCACCCTGCGGCTGCCGCCTCGCGCGACGCTCGTGATCGCGCTGCTGGTGTTCATGGCCGGGCACGTTGCCGCCGCGCTGAGCGACGACTTCCGTGTGTGGCTGGTGGCACGCTTCGTCTGCGGCGCGGTCACGGGGACCTTCTGGGCCGTCGGGGCGGTGCTCGCCGCAGCCGCGGCGGGACCGGCGGCCAGCGTCAGGGCGACGGCCGTCATCGCCGGAGGGCTGACCCTCGCGAACGTGCTCGGCGTGCCGATCGGCACGGCACTCGGCCAGTGGCTCGGGTGGCGATCCCCGTTCTGGACGCTCGCCGCACTGGCCGTCACGGCCGCGGCCGTACTCGCCTTCACCCTGCCCGGCTCGGCACGCGGCGCCGCGAGCACCCTGACCGCGGAGATGGCATCGCTCCGGAAGAGACCGCTGTGGCTGGTCCACCTCGGCGCCGTGCTGCTGCCCGCGTCCTTCGTCTGCGTGTACGGCTACGTCGCACCGCTGCTCACCGACCGGGCAGGTCTTGCCGCCGCCGCGGTGCCGCCGGTCATGCTCGGTTACGGAACGGCCGGCATCCTCGGCGCGGTCGCGGGCGGCAGGTTCGGCGACCGCGGACCGTTCCGCGTCGCGATCCCGTCCGTCGCCATGATCGCCGTCGTCCTCGCGGCCCTCACCCTCTGGGGAGCCGACTCCGTCGCCGCCGTCGTGCTGTTCGTCCTGCTCGGCGCCGTCGCGATGGTGGCGCAGCCCGTCCTCATCGCCACGGCGGGCCAGCTCACGGCCCCGACGAACACGCTCGCCATCGCACTGACCGTCTCCAGCCTCAACGTCGGAATCGCTCTTGGCTCCTGGTCCGGGGGCGCGATGCTGTCGTCGCCGCTCGGTCTTCGAGGACCGAGCCTGCTCGGAACCGGCATAGCGGCACTCGCCGTCATCGCCTTGGCCCTCGCGGCCACGAGCGTTCGGCGGTCCGCGAGACCTGCTGCCCGGCCGCATTGACCCGGGAGGTCCGGGACGCGGCTGGGGGATGTGGCTGGGGAGAGGCACCCCACCCGTTCCCCACCCCGTCCCGGCCCGGTTCCGTTCCCGATCCGGCCGGTCCGGTGCCGTTGCCCGGTGCGCGCAGGGTCGCCGCGCGCCGGGTGCCTGCCCGCCGCTCGCGGGGCCGCCGACCCGGGCCCCGACCCGCCGGCGGCCTCCGGCAGGGCGCCGTCAGGGCGCCGGTACGGAGCGCGCGGCCGGCCGACCACCACAGAACCGCCACCCGTACGCCTCGCTGCGGCTGCCGACCAATGCTCTCCTAGTGACATGGACCACATCACATTCCTCGTGAGCATGGTCATCGTCACCGCCCTCGCGTTCGACTTCACCAACGGGTTCCACGACACCGCGAACGCGATGGCCACCTCCATCGCCACCGGGGCGCTGCGGCCCAAGGTCGCGGTCGCGATCAGCGGAGTGCTGAACCTCGGCGGCGCCTTCCTGTCCACCGAGGTGGCGAAGACGATCTCGGGCGGGATCGTCGACGACCAGCTGGTCACACCGGGGATGATCTTCGCGGGGCTGATCGGGGCGATCGTCTGGAACCTCACCACGTGGCTGCTCGGGCTGCCGTCCAGTTCCTCCCACGCGCTCTTCGGCGGGCTGATCGGCGCGGTGTGGGTGGGTGCCGGGCGGCACGGCGTGAACTTCGGCGAGGTGTTGGACAAGATCCTCATCCCGGCGCTCGCCTCGCCGCTGGTGGCGGGCGCGGCCGCCCTGGTGGCGACGTACCTCGCGTACCGGCTCACCGCGAAGGTGAAGGACGTCGGGACCGGCAAGGACGTGAAGGGCGTCGGGACCGGCAAGGACGTGAAGGGCGGCGTCGGCAAGGACGTCGAAGGCAAGGACGGTGAGAGCGGCGGGGGTGCCGAGGAGCCTCAGGGCGACAAGGACACCACGGTCACCCGGGGCTTCCGGGCCGGCCAGGTCGTCTCCGCCTCGCTGGTCTCGCTCGCGCACGGCACCAACGACGCGCAGAAGACCATGGGCGTGATCACCCTGGCGCTCATCTCCTGCGGCGCCCTCGGGCCCGGCTCCGGCCCGCCGGTGTGGGTGATCTTCACCGCCGGGGCGGCCATCGCGGCCGGCACCTACGTCGGCGGCTGGCGGATCATCCGCACGATGGGGAAGGGCATCGTGGACATCCAGCCGCCGCAGGGCTTCGCGGCGGAGTCCTCGGCCTCGGCCGTCATCCTCTCCTCGGCCTCCGTCGGCTTCGCGCTGTCCACCACGCAGGTGTGCTCCGGGGGCATCCTCGGCGCCGGAATGGGGCGGCGGCTGGCCGAGGTCCGGTGGGGCGTCGCCGGGCAGATCGCGCTGGCCTGGCTGGTGACCCTCCCGGCCGCGGCGGCGGTGGGCGCCGTCGCGGCGAGCGCGGTGGTCCACGGCGGCACCCTCGGCACGGTGCTCATCGCCGTGGCGGCGATGGTGGTCGCGACGGTGATCGTGCTCCTGTCCCGCCGCAACCCGGTCGACGCGCGGAACGTCAACGACCCCGTCGAGGTCCCGCGCCGGGAGGTCGCCGACGTGAAGGCCGGCGTGTGAGGCGGTCGGCGCGACGCGGTCGGTGCGACGCGGCGGTGCGGGGCGGTCGGTGCGACGCGGCGGTGCGGGGCGGTCGGTGCGACGCGGCGGTGCGGGGCGGTCGGCGCACCCGGTGGAGGCGCGTTCCGGAGGCGCGGGGGCCAGGGACGTCGGGCCGACGGCCGCAGGACCCCGGACGGACGGCAAGGAGGGATCGGCATGAACGTCAAATGGGGCTCGCTCGGCGAGGTCGCGCTGGTCGGCTTCGGCGCCACCGTGGGGGTGGTGCTCGTCTTCACGCTGGGCGTGCGGGCGCTGGCCGCCCGCGAGCAGGCCCGCGCGCACGGGGGAAGCGGAACCGGCCTGTTCCAGGCCGCGGCGGCCTGCTTCACGGTGTGCGGGCTCGCCGTGCTCTACGGGCTCTACCTGCTCGTCCCGCAGTTCCACTAGGCGCGGCTCCGGCTGGCAGGTGGACGCGGTTCCGGCAGGCGCGCGGTTCCGGCAGCCACCGGCCTTCGACGGGCGCGCGGCTTCGTCAGGCACGCGGCTGCGAGGCGCGCCGACCGGAGAAGTAACCAGTTGTTGACATGGGGCGCGGGCGGACGTACGGTGGTATCTATCCAGATGGTTACATGTCGGGTTGGGGCGGCACGGAGCCGCGAACCCGTCCTGCGGGAGGAACGACCATGACGACAACGCTCATCACCGGAGCCAACAAGGGCCTCGGCTTCGAGGCCGCCCGGCGGCTCCTGGCCGCGGGCCACACCGTCTATGCCGGTGCCCGGGACGCCGAGCGCGGCCGGGCCGCGGCCGAGCGGCTGGGGGCGCGGTTCGTACTGCTCGACGTCACCGACGACGCCTCCGTCGCCGCCGCGGCCAAGGCCATCGAGGCCGAGGGCGGGCTGGACGTGCTGGTGAACAACGCCGGCGTCGAACCCCGGAAGGCCGACGGAGGCTTCGTCCCGTTCGCGGAGGTGACCGCCGACTCGGTGCGCGCGGTGTTCGAGACGAACGTGTTCGGCCAGGTCCGGACGCTGCAGGCGTTCCTGCCGTTGCTGGAGCGGTCCACCGCCCCGGTCGTGGTCAACGTCAGCAGCGGGCTGTCCCTGACCCGTGAGCTCGCGGACCCCGAGTCTCCGACGCGCTTCTACCCCGACCTCGCCTACCCGTCCTCGAAGGCCGCGGTCAACATGCTGACCGTGCAGTACGCGAAGGCGTTCCCCGGTGTGCGGATCAACGCGGTGGACCCCGGCTTCACGGCCACCGACCTGAACCACCACGCCGGCACCCAGACCGTCGAAGAGGGCACCGAGGCCATCGTGCGACTGGCGCAGATAGGCGCCGACGGCCCCACGGGCGGCTTCTTCGACGCCAACGGACCTCTCGGCTGGTGAGGCCGCAGGGCTCGGCGGAGCCGCCACGTCCCGGTCCGACCAACCGATCCGTTACCTCTCTGTAGGGTGAGGCCATGTCCGAAAGTGCGGCCCAGCGCAAGCCCCGCCCCCGCGACGCCCAGGCCACGAAGGCGATCCTGCTGCGCGCCGCGACGGCGGAGTTCGCGGACCACGGGCTCGCCGGTGCCCGAATCGACCGCATCGCGGAGCGGGCGGGCGCGAACAAGCGGCTGCTGTACGTGTACTTCGGGGACAAGAACCAGGTCTTCGAGGCGGTCGTGCAGGACCAGGCAGAGGCCGTCCTCGCCGCCGCCCCGCTGGCCGACGGCGACCTCTGCGCCTTCGCGGCGGCCCGGTACGACTACGTCCTGGCCAACCCCGAGGCCCGGCGGATAGCCACCTGGCGCTCCTTCGAGCAGGCCGAACCCACCGAGGCCGAGGTCGACAGCTTCCGGGACAGGGTCGAAGCGGTCGCCGCGGCACAGCGGGCCGGGAAGCTGCGCGCCGACCTTCCCGCCGTCGACCTCTTCGCGATCGTGCTGCGGATGACCGAGAGCTGGCTGAGCGCGCCCCCGGCCCTCAAAGCCGTGGGCGGCGACCCCCTGGACGGCGAACGCCTCAGGGAGCACCGGACGGCGATGCTCGAAGCGGTGCGGAGCATCGTCGAGCCGCGCCCGGCGGCTGTGACCGATCAGCTGCCCGCACGCCGACCGCGCTGACCTCGCAGGTCAGCAGCCGAGCGCCGGTCGTCGAACCCGGGGATGGATCGGTCTCGGAGCAGGCATCGGGTCGGGGGGAGATGCTGGGGAGTCATGAGCGACCTGGGCCACCACATCGCGATCGTCGCCGTGCTGGACCCCGATGGCGTCAACGGCTTCCTCAACGCTCTCACCGGCGCGTCCGGGACCGGGGCCCTGCTGTGCCCTGGGGTGTGACGGAGCTCGACGCGTCGGCGGCCCGGTCGGCCGTGGCGCGCACCGCGGAACGTGTGCTGCTGAGGCGGGGCCGTGTCGGGCCCGCGGGATGCCCCTCGGCCCGTCGTGAAGGGTGCCCGCCCGTGCGGGGACGCGACGGCACGGGGCGGCTGCCGTGCCGGGCCGGACCGTTGTCAGTCGAACCGGAGGACGAGCTTGCCGCAGGCGCGTCCCGACAGGCTCAGCTCCGCGGCGGTGCGCCAGTCCTCCAGCGGGAAATGCCGGGCCACCGGCACTGAGAAGAGCCCATCGGCGGCCAGCTGTGCGTACTCGCCGAGCACGTCGTAGCGCAGTGCGTCCATGCCGCCGGCGGAGCCCACCCGCGCGCCCGGTTTCCCGGCCCTCGCGAAGCCGGTCAGCCTCAGCACCTGCTCCGACGCCTTGGTGCTGCTCCCGAGGGCCGACGCCGCACCCTTGGCCAGTGCGGTGTCGAGGGCGGGATCGACCGGCCCTCCCGCGAGCGCCGTCACCCGTTCGGCCATGCCCTCGCCGTGGCTGGTCACCTCGGCGCCGACCTCACGCAGGGCGTCGGCGTAGGTCTCCCCGGCCGTGGTGATGACCCGTGCCCCGCGCCGGAGCGCGATCTGCGCCGCGGCGTATCCGACGGCGCTCCCGGTGCCGTGGACGAGCACGGTCGCGCCCTCGTGTATGCCGAGTTCGTCCAGGCCCCGGTAGGCCGTCTCCACCGCCATCGGCAGGGCCGCGGCCCGGACCGGGTCGAGCCCCGCCGGGCGCGGGGTCCAGAAGTCGACGACGACCAGCTCCGACGCACCGGCGGTCGGTCCCGTGAAGGGAACCGGGGCGATCACCGGGTCGCCGACCTTGACGCCGGTCACCCCGTCGCCGAGCCCGTCGACCGTGCCGGACACCTCAAGCCCGATGCCGCGCGGCAGGTCCCCGCCGAAGAGCCCGCCGCACAACGCCCAGTCCGCCGGGGTCAGCCCGCACGCCTGGACCCTGACGCGGATCTGGCCAGGTCCGGGACGCGGCGGCTCGGTCTCGTCGACCCGCAGGACATCGAGTGCTGAACCGTACGAATGGAAACGAAGGGTACGCATCAGTCCTCCACATCAGTGACAGCAGTTGCTGTCATCACTGAGGTTAGCAGAGTGATGACAGCAACTGCTGTCGCTATACTCGTGTGATGGCACGCTGGGAAGGCAACACGCGCGGTCGGCTCGAACGGGCCGCGCTGGACCTGTTCGACGAGCAGGGCTACGACCGCACGACGGTCGCGCAGATCGCGCAACGCGCGAACCTCACCGAGCGGTCGTTCTACCGCTGGTTCGCCGACAAGCGCGAGGTGCTGTTCGGCGGCAGTGAGGACCTGGAGAAGCACCTCGTCTCCTTGATCGACGCCGCTCCCGCCGGTACGGCTCCGCTGCCGGTGCTGCTGGCCGCCTTCGCCACCGCGCCGAAGGTGTTCCGCCCCCGCGAATTCCTGCGGAAGCGGGTTGCGGTCGTGGCGGCCAATCCGCCGTTGCAGGAACGGAACCTGATCAAGATGGCGGTGCTCTCCGAGGCCGTCACCGCCGCCTTGCGCCGCCGCGGCTGCGACCAGCACGAGGCGCAGCTGACCGCCGACGTGGGCATGGCCGTCGTCCGCCAGGCCATCGAACGGTGGACGGCCGACGAGGAAGCCGACTTCGCCCGGCTGCTGTCGGCCGGCGCGGCGGAGCTGCTCGCCATCGCCGCCGACGGCGTCCCCGGTCCCAGCCCTTCAGCCTGACATGATGGCCGTTCGGAGCAGTGACCGAGCGGCTGGGAAAAGGTGCGGCGGGACGGTGCGCGGGCCGGTAGTGTCACGGCGACCGCGACATCGCCCGAGGAGGTGAGACCCATGAACGCTCTATCCCTGTGGGTGCTCCCCCTCCCCGTCACGGCCGGCGACTGACGTTGACGTCGCCGGGAGCGCCTCCTGACAAGGCACTCCCGAAAGGCAACAACTCATGCACCCCTTGCAGTTCACCGCGGAGTCGTCCTCGCACGGCATGGTCGGGCGCGACTTCACCGTGGGCGAGGTCCCTGGCGTCCTCTGGTCGCCCGCGTCCGGCACCGATCGAGCCCCCCTGGTGCTGATGGGGCACGGCGGCGGCACGCACAAGAAGGCGTCGGCGATGACGGGCCGCGCACAACTCCTCGTGAACGGTTGCGGCTTCCACGTCGCCGTCATAGACGCGCCAGGTCACGGGGACCGGCCGCGCACGGCCCACGACGAGCGGGAGATCGCCGCACTGTACGCGGCCAGGGCGGCCGGCGAGCCCGAGGGTCCGATCGTCGTCCGTTACAACTCCCACCTGGCGGAACTCGCCGTGCCGGAGTGGCGGGCGACCCTGGACGCCCTCCAGGAACGTCCGGAGATAGGCGCCCACGGACCGGTCGGCTACGTCGGCATCAACATGGGCACCGCGATCGGAGTGCCGCTGGCGGCCGTCGAACCCAGGATCACCGCCGCGGCCTTCGGCCAGCACTGGCCCGACGCCCTGGCCGAGAGTGCGCGGCGGATCACCATCCCGATCGAGTTCGCGCTCCAGTGGGACGACGAGCACATCCCGCGCGAGGCCGGTCTCGCGCTGTTCGACGCCTTCGCCTCGAAGGAGAAGACGCTGCACGTCAACGCGGGCAGGCACAAGGAACTGCCCAGGTTCGAGGCCGACAGCGCGACCAGGTTCCTTGCCCGGCACCTCGCCCGTCCACTTGCCGCGCAGGTCTGACCCGGCGTGTCGACCTGATGCGAGGGGCGTGCTCCCGACCTGAGCGGTGCGGCGTCCGTCCGGCAGGACGGACACCGCACCACGGCCCGGAGTCAGCACCGCCGTGCCTCCTCCGGCCCGTCGGTCAGTTGACGTGGATGAAGATGACGTCACCGCTGACGTCCACGTTCCGCTGGTCCTTGAGGAAGTTCACCTGCACGACGGAGCCGTTCCGGTTCACCCGGACGTAGCCCGCGTTGTTCCCCGAGTTGAGGTAGGTGACGCCGTACACGGCGACGGGGAGGTCTCCCGCGTTGGCGAAGCAGAGCTCCTCGCCGGACGGCTGCTTCCACAGTTGCAGGAAGTCCGTCCGGTTGTCACAGTCCACACGGTCGACGGCTGCCTTCGACGGCGCGGCCGTCGCCGTCACGGCCGATCCCGCGACCATCGCGGCGGCGAACGTGACGGCGACGGCCGCCTTGACGGTCTTGTTGACGTGGAAACGCATGCTGCTCCTTCGGGCTTTCGTGCCGGCGCACGACTTTTACCGTGCCCTCGAACGCACCGCTCCGGCAGGACCCGGGCGGAAACATGCGAGAGCTTGAGTGGGCGCAGAAGAATGCGCGTCGCCCCTACGGACTCAGCGGCCACCGCACAAGGCTGTCCGGCCGTGAAAAATGAGCACCGCAGCAGGTCGGAACGGCGTCGCCGACGTGCTTGGGCGGACGGAGGAGAAACGGAGGAGGAAGGGAAGAGGATGTGAACGCACAGCCCTTGGTACATCTGTGCGCACCATCACTTTAGCGTGGCGGATTGGGGAAGTCATTACTTTTTCCGCAAGGAATTCAGGTGATTCGATAAAGTGGGAAAATAGAATCAACCATTCCTCCGAAGAATGCCCTGCATTTCCGGAGTCCAGATGGAGCCTGTCCGGAGTCCGTCCTGACGGCGGCCCCGTCCCGCCGGGGGAGAGGGGTCGATGCGCGCGCCACGGCCTTCGCGCTGAGCTGCGGGGAGGCCGGATGGCCGGATAGGGAGAGCGGATAAACTGCCCGTCGGCCCCGGTGTGCGGGGGAGTGCCCCGGGGAGTACGGGGGGAGCAAAGGGCGGCGGCAGTATGCAGATCGCGGTGGACGACCTCTCCGGGCCGGAGATCGCCGGGTTCCTCGACGAGCACGTGCAGCAGATGCGGTCCATCTCGCCGCCGGAAAGCGTCCACGCTCTGGACCTGGAAGCCCTGCGGGCCCCCGGCATCACCTTCTGGGCGGTGCGCGACGACGGCGTCCTCGTCGGCTGCGGCGCGCTGAAGCGGCTGGACGACGGCCACGCGGAGCTGAAGTCGATGCGCACGGCGGCCGCCCGCCGGGGCGCGGGTATCGGGTCCCTGCTGCTGGGGCACATCATCGAGGAGGCACGCGGGGCGGGCGTCTCCCGGCTGAGCCTGGAGACCGGCGCCGAGGACTTCTTCCAGCCCGCCCGGCGACTCTACGAGCGGTTCGGCTTCGAGCGCTGCGAGCCCTTCGCGGACTACCGGCCCGACCCGCTCAGCGTCTTCATGACAAAGCGTCTCTGACGGCCGAGGCGCCGTGCGCCGGAACCGCGCCCGGTCCTCGGCGAGCACGGTGGACCCGGCGGCCGGGGTGGACCCGGCGAACCCGGTCGGGGTGGCGGCCGCGCGGCAGTCGGCCGGAGGCGGGGCCCGGCGGAAGCGCCGAGGGATGCTCGGAGCCCCGCTCGGCCGACGCCTCGGCCAAGCGGGGGAGTCTCAGCGAGCGGCCCCGGTCTCCACCGGGCGGGACTCGTCCCGGCTGTAGGCGGACCAGCCGCCGACGTAGAGCCGGCCATGGCCGAGGCCCGTGTGCTCCAGGGTCAGCAGGTTGTGGCAGGCCGTCACCCCGGAGCCGCAGTAGGAGACAACCCTCGACGCGGTGTTCTGGTCCACTCCCGCGGCGGCGAAGTTCTCCCTGATCCGCCGCGCGGGCAGGAGGCGTCCGTCGCCGTCCAGGTTCTCCCGGCACGGGACGTTCACCGCGCCCGGGACGTGGCCCGGACGCGGGTCGACCGGGTCCTGCCGGCCGACGAAGCGGTCGCGGTTGCGGGCGTCGACCGCCAGGACGTCCGGCCCGGTCACCTCGTCGGCCTCGGCCAGCAGCCGCGCCGGCCAGGGGCGGACGGAGAAGTCGCCGGCGGCGGGTACCGGCTCCTCCGCGGTCAGGGAGTCGGGGTGCGCCGCGAGGTAGGCGGTGAGTCCGCCGTCGAGGACCGCCGCGCGGCGTCCCGTGGTGCGGAGCATCCACACCAGCCGGGCCGCTATGACACCGCCCTGGTCGTCGTAGGCGACGACGATGTCGTCGTCGCCGACCCCCAGCGCCCGCATCCCTTCGGCGAACACCTCCGGCGACGGCATCGGGTTCCGGCCGCCTTCCAGCGTGGCGGGCCCGGTCAGCCAGCGGTCGAGGTCCACGAACACGGCGCCCGGCAGGTGTCCCCCCTCGTACGCGGCGCGCCCGGAACGGCCGTCCAGGTACCACCTCGTGTCCGCGAGAACCACTCGCCCCGGCAGGTCTTCCAGCTCCTCGGTCCGTGCGAAGGGCGGGATGTCTACGAGTTCACTCATGGGTCGACCTTAGCCACCTGTCCATTATGTGAGCCACAGAGTTCCGAACTGCGAGACGCTGGCCCGCCGGTCCGCCGTGCCGACGGGCGCGGGCTCAAGCGGACGGCGGGGCCGGGGACCAGATGCCCAGCCACTGTTCGGCGCCCCACTCCTCGTACCGTCGCACCTCGGTGAACCCCAGCTTCGCCGCGAGGCGCATCGAGGCGGTGTTGGCGGTCTGGGTGGTGAGCACCACCGGCTCGCCGGGAAGCGCGTCGGCGAACCAGCCGAGCGCCGCCGCGCACGCCTCGGCGGCGTACCCGTGTCCCCACGCCTCGGGCAGCAGCAGGTAGCCGAGCTCGGCCTCCCCGGCGTCCGGACGGACGCGGCTCCGGTGCTCCGCGTCACGCCGGTTGAGCTCGATGACGCCGATCATTGCCCCGTCGAGATCGACCACGAAGAGGCCGGGGCGCCCCTTGGGTGTCTCGGGCAACGCGCGTTCGAGCTCGGCACGCGGCCGGGGGCCGCCGACGTAGGTGCCCACCTCCGGTGAGGTGAACAGCTCGACGAACGCCGGGCGGTCCCGGGCCTCGGGCCCGCGGAGCACGAGCCGCTCGGTCCTGAGGGGGGTGGCGGGCGGCCAGGGCAGGGGCTCGGGCTCGGTCGTAGCGGTCACGGCGGGCAACCTACCGCGGCCCGTCGGGCCGGGGTCCCGGACGGTCGGCGGCGGTGGTGGCGGCTTCCGGTCGAGTGGACCCCGTTCCGGTCCCGCCGCCCCACCGTGAACGTCCGGCGCAGCCGTCACCTCTTGCGCATATATGCGGACGTCCTGTGTTGAGTTTTCGTTTCGCCCGCCTGTCGGGCGTCCGTTCCGCGAGACGGCGCGCGGCGGAAGCGGCGGGATTGCCCGGCGCCGGACGGATTGTCCGCGCCGGGCAATTAACCCGACCGGAACGCCAACGAAATGCAGGCGTGGATGTCCAATGGGCCCGATAATTCAAGGCGATCAACGTCTTTCGTTCGGCATTCCGCAGGTCGTAGGGTCGCGGTGCGCGGTCGTTCCCGGACCGGGAACGGAGCCGCGCGTGCCACTGGCTCCACCCATCCCCCCGCGTTCCGTATCCCGTTCCCGCACCGGACAGGACACCCGCGCATGCCGACAGACCTTCCCGTTCCCGCCGCACAGGCCCCCGGCGCCGGCCCCGAGCCCGCCGCCGCAACCGCCGCCCACGGGCCCAGCCGCCGTGCCCTCATCGGCGGTGCCGCCGCCGTGACCGGTGCCGCCGCCGTCTCCGTGGCGGTGGCCGGCCCCGCCTCCGCCACGCCCGCCACCCGGGCGGCCACTCCCGACGCCTCCGCCGCCGCCCGGCTGACCGCCGCCCTGCCGAAGGTGTCGGCGATCCCGCGCCGGGCGCGGCTGGTCGACTACGAGGTGGTGGAACTGGCCGCGCTGCTGCGGGCCCGCGTCGTCACCGCCGTGCAGGTGACCACCGCGTACCTGGATCGCATCGACCGCCTCAACGGCCCCTTCGAGACCTACGGCGACAACGGCCTCTACAACGCCTTCGTCCGTGTCGACCGCGACGGCGCCCTGGCCGCCGCCGCTGCCGCCGACGCCCGCTTCGCCCGCGCCCGGCACACCCGCGAGGAGCTGCCGCCGCTGCTCGGCATCCCCTTCGGCGTCAAGGACTCCGTCGCCGTCAAGGGACTTGAGGCCAAGGACGGCAGCCACGCCTTCGACGGCAACGCCGCCCTGCGCGACGCCACCGTGGTGAAGCGGCTGCGGGACGCCGGCGCGGTCATCCTCGGCCACACCGTCGCCTCGGCCTTCTCCGGCTCGATCACCGGCACGTTCGCCGGCAACGCCTGGAACCCCGCCTACGTGCCCGGTGGTTCCAGCCAGGGCTCCGGCGTCGCCCCGGTGGCCCGGCTGGCCGCCGCGGCCATCGGCGAGGAGACCGGCGGCTCGATCATGATGCCCTCGGCCGCCAACGGGGCCAGCGGCATCAAGCCCTCGCTCGGCACCACCCCGGTGGCCGGCCTGATGCCGCTGTCGCCCGGGTACGACGTCCTCGGCCCCATCGCCCGCTCGGTCCGTGACGCCTCGCTGATCCTGTCGGTGATCCTCGGCCCCGACCCCGCCGACGACCCGCTCAGCCTCTCCGCGCCCGACCCGTTCCCGGCGATGCCGCTGACCGCCCGCACCGGCCGCAGGCCGCTGGCCGGCACCACCATCGGCATCCCGCAGACCGACTGGATGCGCACCAGCCGCGGCGTGCAGTCCGGTACCTCCCCGCAGGACACCTACGACGCCGACCACCTGGCCGCCTTCGACCGGCTCAAGGAGCAGCTGGCCTCGCTGGGCGCCACCGTCAAGGAGTTCCCGGGCCTGGACGTCACGGTCGCCGCCAACGACCCGTACTTCTCCACCACCGACGTGCTGGCCACGGTCGACGGCTCCCCGGTCTCGCCGTCCTCCGCGGTGCTCAGCCCCAACCGGTACGAGATCCGCTACTGGGACGCCGTCAAGGACTTCGCCGCCACCCGCCCCGCCGACCAGGCCGCCGCACTGCTCGCCCAGTACGGCCGCAAGGCGCCCGGCGAGGCCGCCGCGTCCTTCGACTCCGCGACGCGCTTCGCCGGTCTGATACCGGCCTCGGTGCGGGCCGAGGGGGAGCACCGGCGCCGCACCCTCCAGGCCAACTACCAGGCGGCGCTGGACGCGGCCGGTGTGGACTTCATGCTGGTCTTCTCCATCGGCGCCCAGATCGGGCTGCGGGCCGGCGGCGGCTTCCCCGTCTACCGCGCCTACTACCAGCTGCCCAACGCGCTGACCTGGCCGATGGTCTCCTTCCCGGTCGGGTACGACAGCACCGTCGGGCTGCCGATCTCCGCCCAGTTCTGGGGGCCGCGCTTCAGCGAGCCGCTGATCGTCCAGGCCGCCCTCGACTACCAGGCGCACTACCCGCAGTACCACACCGCCGCGCCGCCCGACCCGGTCGCCGCCGCGCCCAAGCTCGCCCCGCGCGTCCTGCGGGCCGAACCCGCCACGCCGCCCGAGCTGTCCAACGACCCGCTGGTGGCCGAGGAGGCCCTGCGATGACGTTCCTCACCGTGGCCTGGCAGCCCGTCGTCAACGCCGGCCTGCCCCCGCAGCACCCGGCGGACGGCACCCGGCCCATCGCCACCGTCGGCTGGCTGCCCAAGCTCGGCACCGCCTTCTACCCCTACCCGAACGACGATCCCGACGCCCCCGCGAGCGAGGCCAGCACCGTATGACCACCACCCGGCGCCGCACCGGCGCCCCCGCACCCGCCCGCAGACGCGCCGCCAGAGGCGCCGCCGCCCTCGCGGCCACGGCGCTCTCCCTCGGCGCCGCCCTGGCCGCCGCGCCCGCGGCCTCCGCCGCCGCGCCCGGCGCCGACTCCGGCACCGTGGCCTCCGGGCACGACTGGTCCGTCACCCGCGCGGCCGGCGGCTACCTCGTCCGACTCCGCCTGGACCAGGCCCTTCCGGTCCGCGACGACGTGCCCGAACTCACCGTCGGCGGCACCGACCTGGGCCCGGCCGCGGAGTCCGCCGACGGCCGCACCCTCACCGCCGCCACCACCGACCCCGCGGCGGCCCGCGCCACCGCTGTGAGCTGGCACTGGTCCACCGGCGGCGACAGCACCGCTACCGGACCGACCACCCTGCCCTCGACGAGCGCCCAGCTCGCCGCCCAGCAGCGCACCCGGCAGCACGGCGGCGCGCGACCCGGCGGCACCGGCACCACCGCCGCCGACCCCACCACCGTCGGGCACGGCGCCTACACCGTCGCCGACTACGACTTCGGCGCGCAGTCGATCCCGCTCGCCGACATCGGCGGCATCCGCGGCGAACTCGAAGGCCGCGTCTACCTGCCGGCCGCGCCCGGCCCGCACCCGCTGGTCGTCTTCCTGCACGGACGGCACAGCTCCTGCTACAACACCACCACCCTCAAGGGCGCCAGCGGCTGGCCCTGTCCGGCCGGCACCGCTCCCATCCTCAGCTACGCCGGCTACGACGGCGCCGGCGACGCGCTGGCCGCCGACGGCTACACCGTGGTGTCCATATCCGCCAACGCCATCAACGCCAACGACAACCAGCTCTCCCCGGACGACGGCGCCGGCACCCGCGGCCAACTCGTCCTGGACACGCTGACGATGCTCAAGAAGGCCGACACCGGACGGCCCGTCAGCTACTTCGACGCCGCCACCGGCAAGGACACCACCCTCGACCAGGCCCTCGCCGCCGGCCGCACCACCTACCCGGGCGGCACCGTGACCGCCCGCCGGCTCGTCGGCACCATGGACTTCTCCCGGATCGGGCTGATGGGCCACTCCCGCGGCGGCGAGGGCGTCGTCACCGCCGCCACCCTCAACGAGAGCCTGGCGCAGCCCTGGGGCATCCGCTCGGTCTTCGCGCTGGCCCCGATCGACTTCACCCGCGCCACCCTGCCCGACGTCGTCACCACCACCCTGCTGCCCTACTGCGACGGGGACGTCTCCGACCAGCAGGGCCAGCACTACTACGCCGACTCCCGCGACGGCACCTTCGCCGACGACGTGCAGCGCTCGAACGTGTGGGTCATGGGCACCGACCACGACTTCTACAACTCGTCGTGGACGCCGCCCTACCCCGGCGCCTCCGACGACTGGTCCCGCTCCGACGACCCGGTCTGCGGCACCAGCGCCACCGCCCTGGCCTCCGGGCAGAACATCCGGCTCACCGCCGACCAGCAGTACCAGGTGGGCTCCGCGTACGTGGCGGGCTTCTTCGAGTCGACCCTCGGCCACCAGGACGCGTTCCAGGGCATGTTCGACGGCTCCGGCCAGGAACCGCCGTCCGTCGCCGGCTACGCCGACGTCCGCACCGTGGCCCAGCAGCCCGCCGCCGACCGCGCCGACATCGCCACCTTCAAGGCCGCCTCGCCCCTGGTGACGGCCACCGGCGCCACCAGCGCCGCCGTCTGCGCCAGCTACCCCGGCCGCACCACCGTGCAGGCGCTGCCGTCCTGCCCGGCCGACGGCAGCACCCTCGCCAAGCAGCAGGTGCCCTACTGGACGCCCGCCAACTACGCGCCCAACGTGCCGCTCAACCCCATGACGCACATGGCGTGGACAGACGCGGCCGGCGCGCAGGGCACCACGGGCGCCGGGGGAACGACCGGCGGTGCCGGCGGCGTCGCCGTCACCGTGCCGCCGAGCGCCCGCGACGCCTCCCGGTACGACGACCTCACCGTCGACATGTCGCCCGACGAGTCCGTCGCGACCGCCACCGACGTCCGCCTCAGCGTCACCGACACCCGGGGCCGCACCTGGAGCGCGCCGGTCTCCTCGCTCAACCCGTGGGGGGTGCGCCGGATGCCGGGCGCCGCCGGCACCACCCTGCTCAGCAAGATCGTCCTCCAGCAGGTGCGGGTGCCGGTGAGCACGCTGCGGAAGGCCGGCGTGGACACCTCCCGGCTCGCCCGGGTCGCGTTCACCCCGCTGGCGGGCCCGGACGGCACCACCGGCGGCGGAGTGTACCTGTCCGACCTCGCCCTCGAACGGTCCGACCAGGGCACCCCCGCCGCCCACCCCAGGACCGCCGTCGACGTGGCCTCCACCGAGGTCGAGGAGGGCGACGGCCCGGCCACCGACCACCTCGCCGTCTACCTCACCCGGCCCAGCGCCAGCCCGGTCACCGTCTGGCTGAGCGTGCTCGGCGCGGCCACCGGCCCCGTCGGCCCCGGCGCCCAGGAGGTCACCTTCCCGCCCGGCGCCACCTGCCGCGCCGTCGCCGTGCCCGTCACCGGCGACACCGCGCCGGGCACCGCCGCGACCACGGCCTACAAGGCCGCGGTCTCCGACCCCTCCGGCGCCGTCCTCGGCGGCCAGGACTTCGGCACCCTGACCGTCCGCGAGGACGACGGCGTGACCGGCACCGCCACCGCGGCTCCGCCGGTCGGCCCGCAGGGCGACGTCTGCGCCGGACACCAGGGGCGGGGGCACTGACCGCCCGGGCCCGGCGGACACCCCGCCGCGGGCCCGGCCCGCCCCCGCGCGCCGCGCCCGCCGCCACCCGGAGCACCCCGGGCGGCCGGCGGGGCGCGGCACGTCCCGCTCCGGCCCGGTGGCCCCGTGGCCCGGCGGCCGGGTGAGACGCGCCGGGCCGGAGGGGGAGCGCCACGCGCCGAGGCCCGCCGTACGGTAGGGATGAGAGCCAGGAAGGACGCTGCGGCGGCGCGCCGGCGGTGCCCGGACAGGACGCGGACGGCGCCGGGCGCACTCGGCAGGAAGGCACCCCATGCCCCTCAACCGGCTCGGCCTGGTGGTCCACGAGGCGCGGCCCGTCGCGGTCGCCACCGCCTACCTGGTGCACAACTGGTGCGAGGAGCACGGCATCCCCTGCGCCGACATCGACGTGTGGCGCGAACCCCGGCTCTCCGGCAGCGAGGAGGCCCAGGCGGCCGGCCACCCGGACGTCATCGTCACCCTCGGCGGCGACGGCACCTTCCTGCGCGGCGCCCGGATCGCGGCCCACGACGGCGCCGGCGTGCTGGGCGTGAACCTCGGCCGGGTCGGCTTCCTCACCGAGGTGGCCTGCGACGACATCATCCCCGCCCTGGAGGCGGTGCGCCGCGACGAGGCCCAGGTGGAGGAGCGGCTGACCCTCACCCTGCGCACCTCCCGGCCGCTCGCCGTCCCCGACGACATGGACGCGCTGCTGCGCGGCCGCGGTCCCGGCCTGCCCCCGCCGGCCCCGCGCACCGGCGACACCGGGTGGGGCGTCGCGCTCGACGTCGCGGCCCTCAACGACGTGGTCCTGGAGAAGCTCGCCCGCGACCGGCAGGTGGCCGTCGCCGTCTACGTCGCCGGCCACCTGCTGGCCTCCTACTCCGCCGACGCGGTGATCGTCGCCACCGCGACCGGCTCCACCGCCTACAGCTTCGCCGCCGGCGGCCCGGTGCTCTCCCCGCGCGTCGAGGGGCTGGTCTTCACCCCGGTCGCCCCCCACATGCCGTTCAACCGGACGGTGGTCGCCGCCCCCGACGAGCCGGTCGCCGCGAAGATCCTGCCGCACTCCGGCCAGGTCGCGGTGAGCATCGACGGCGAACTGCGCGGCGTACTCGGCCCCGGCGACTGGGTCGGCGTCTACCCGGCCCCTCGGCGGCTGCGCCTGCTGCGGCTGCGGCCGGCCGACTTCTACCAGCGGCTGCGGGAGCGGTTCCGGCTCTCCGACGCGCCGGCCACCGCCGCCGACGGGGTGGCGCCGGAGACCTTCCCCCCGCCGACGCCGGAGATCCCCGAGGACATGTCCTCGCTGCGCCTGCCGCCGCCCGCGCGGTGACCCGGCCCGCCCGGCCCGAGGCCCGGTGGGCCGGCGGTCCGGCGTGAAGCGGTACACGCCTGCCTGTGGCTGACGTGTCTACATGTCGTCAGTAACCCTTTTCGGGGATCGAATCGTCTGCCGTGCGACCCCCCGCGTCTCCGGCACCGGCCGCCGCACCGGCGTGAGCGGCACCCCGGCGCGCCGCCGGACCCGGCTGCGCGCTGCGGGAGTTCGCGGCCTCCATCGGCGGCGGCGTCACCGGTGCCGTCGCCACCCCGCCGACCCGGACCGCGCCGACCCGGACCGCGCCGACCTCGCGCCGGGCCGCGGCGTCACGGCGAGCTGAACCACCGCGCGGTATCCGGGCCCGGGGCGCGCCGGGCCGGCCCTCCGCCCCCGGCGGGCGCCGTCTCCTGACGGGCCCGTTCGGGGCACGCGTGCCGCAGATGGTGGCCGGAAACCGCTCCCGGGACCGGCCCCCTCGTGTCGCCCGATCCGGGAGGGGGAGGATAGAGCTATGGCCACCGCCTATCACGACCGTTGGATCACCTGCACCGAGGACGCCGTCCGCATCCGCGGGTACTACTTCCCGTGGGGCAGCAAGACCGTCCCCTACTCGGCCATCAAGTCGGCCACCCGTGTTCCCCTGGGCCCGCTCACCGGCCAGGCCCGGATCTGGGGCACCGCCAACCCCACGCTGTGGGCGAACCTCGACCCCCGGCGGATACGCAAGGGCAAGGGACTGGTCCTGGACCTCGGCCACACGGTCCGCCCGTTCGTCACCCCGGACGACCCCGACGCGTTCGAGGCCGCGCTGGAGGCGCACGCCGTGCCGGTCGGCGGCGGCGGTGGCAAAGTGGTGTGAACCCCTCCTGGGGCCCGGCCCCTGGGAGACAGGCCCCGGCGGCGCCCGGCCGCCCCGGTGGCGGCCGAGCGCACAGGCGGGAGGCGGGCGCGGTGGCGCGGACGGAGGGGCACGGGGACCGGAGCGGACCGAGCACCGGCTGGGGCGCGGGACCTCGCACCGGGTCGGCCAACGCGCTCACCGACGTCGCCGGCCTGCGGGTCGGCCACGCCGAGTACACCGGCCCGGGGCAGCTGACCGGCACCACCGTCGTCCTGGCACCGCCCGGCGGCGCCGTCTGCGCGGTGGACGTGCGCGGCGGAGGCCCCGGCACCCGCGAGACGGACGCGCTGGACCCGCGGAACCTCGTCCAGCGGATCGAGGCGGTGGTCCTCACCGGCGGCAGCGCCTTCGGCCTGGACACCGCGGCCGGAGTGGCCGGGTGGCTGGAGGAGCAGGGCCGCGGTTTCCCTGTGGGCGGCGGCCACGTGGTGCCGGTGGTGCCCGCCGCGGCCCTCTTCGACCTCGGCCGCGGTGGCGACTGGACGGCCCGCCCCGACCGCGCCCTGGGCCGCGCCGCCGTGGCCGCCGCCGCGCGCCGGCCGGAGGGCGCCCGGGTGCGGCAGGGCTGCGTCGGGGCCGGCGCCGGAGCCGTCGCGGGCGGCCTCAAGGGCGGCGTCGGCACGGCCAGCCAGGTACTGGGGTCCGGGACGGTGGTGGCCGCGCTGGCCGCGGTGAACTCCTCCGGCCGGCCCGCCGACCCCGCCACCGGCGCGCTGTGGGGTGCCCAGCCGCGCTGGGCGGCGGAGTTCGGCCTCGACGGCTCCCCGCTGCCCCCGGCGGCGCTGGAGCGGGCCCGGGCCTGGACGGCCGAGCCGCCGGCGCCCCTCAACACCACGCTCGCCGTGGTGGCCACCGACGCGGACCTCACCCGCGCCCAGGCCCACAAGCTGGCCGGCGCCGCCCACGACGGCCTGGCCCGCGCCATCCGCCCGGCGCACCTGCTGACCGACGGCGACACCGTCTTCACCCTGGCCACCGGGCGCCGCTCCCTGCTGCCCGAGGGCGCCGGCCGCGAGGATCTCGTCGACCCCGCGTTCGGCGTCCACCGGGCGGCGGGCGCGCTCGACGAGATCCTGGCGGCCGGCGCCGACACCCTCACCCGCGCCGTGCTGCACGCCGTCCTCACCGCCACCACCGTCCGCGGCCCCGGCGGAACCTTCCCCAGCTACCGCGACCTGTACGGCCTGCCCGGCCCCGGGACGTGACGATCATTCACTCGCGGCCGTTCGGACGAATGACGGACTGACGAGGCGTCATATCCTGTTTCCCCGGAGGCTGGTTGCCGTCCGGGCGGTGCCGGGCGGGCGCCGGTGCGGCCGACGGGCACCGCCCCTGGACGTCGCGGCGGCCCAGGCGCCGGCGGCGGGCCGGCTCCCCGGCGTGGCGGAGCCGCCCGCGGGGCCGTGTCCGCGTGAGACTCCCGGAAGGGGCGCCGCGCGGTTGACCGGCGCGCCGCCCGGCGCCCAAGCACCTGGGGCGGCGACAGACGGAGGTGTCCGCGCGCATGGCCGCACGTGAGGCGGCGCGTCCGCGAGCCTCGGCACGGGGGCGTGGGAGAAGCTGCCCGACCGCGTCTCGCGAGGCGGCCGGCGAGCGTCCGAGGCCGTCTACGCCGGGGCGGCGGCGCGGTGCTCGGCCTGGTGCGGCGGATGCCGGTGCGCCGTGCCAGGCCGAAGAGGCCGCCCGGGAGGTGCTGATCGAGGCGTGGCGCGGCGGGGCCCGCTTCGCCCCCGGTCGCGGCAGCGCGGCCCATGGCGCTCGCGTACCGCCGGGCCGTGGACCGGGCGCGCTCCGCGCGGCGCCCGGCTCCTGCGCCGGAGCGTCACGGCGGCCCTGCCGGACGTCCGACGGCTCCCCCCGGACGCCGTCCCGGGCCGAGGCGGACCGCCCAGGACGGCGTCATCCGGTACCGATCGGGTACCCGGAAGGCGGTCCGGTACGGGTCGGGGACTCGGAAGGCCGTCCCGTACCGGTCAAGGCCGCCGACGGCCTGCCGGCGCCCGTCCGGGACCAGGAAGGCGGCGCCGGTGCCGGTGCCGGCCCCAACCGCCCCGCCGCCGGCACCGAACACCGGGGGACGGGGCCCCGCGCCCGGCCGTAGGACCGGGGACGGAGCCCGCCACACCGAACGGAGGAGTCCGGTTGCCGGAACGACGGATCGCGGTCGTGGGCTCGGGGGTCGCCGGCCTCAGCGCGGCCTACGTGCTGAGCCGCGCCCGCGCGGTCACCCTGTACGAGGCGGACGGCCGGCTCGGCGGCCACGCCCACACCCACGAGGTGACCGGCCCCGACGGGCGGCGCGTCCGCGTCGACAGCGGCTTCATCGTGCACAACACCCGCACCTACCCGCTGATGCTGCGGCTCTTCTCCGAGCTGGGCGTGGCCACCCAGGGGTCCGAGATGAGCCTGTCGGTCAGCTGCGGCGGGTGCGGGCTGGAGTACGCGGGGGCCCGCGGCCCGGGCGGCCTCTTCGCCCGCCCGAGCAGCCTGCTGCACGGCCGCCACCTGAGAATGCTGGCGACGGTGCCGGTCTTCCACCGCGCCGCCCGCGCGGCGCTGGCTTCCGGGCGCGCCGAGCGGCTCACCCTCGGCGGCTTCCTCGCCGAACGGCGCTTCCCGCCCTACTTCACGGCGCACTTCGTGAAGCCGCTGGTGGCGTCGGTGTGGTCGTGCTCCCCGGAGACGGCGATGCGCTACCCGGCCGCCTACCTGTTCCGCTTCCTGATCCACCACGGACTGCTGTCGGTCACCGGATCACCCCACTGGCGGACCGTCGTCGGCGGCTCCGCCTCCTATGTCGAGCGGATCGGCGAGCACGTCGACACCGTGCTCGCCTCGACCCCCGTACGGGCGGTGCGGCGGCTGCCCGACGGCGCGGAGGTCACCGCCGCCGACGGCACGGTCCGCCGCTACGACGGCGTGGTCGTCGCCGTCCACCCCGACCAGGCACTGCGGATGCTCGCCGACGCCACCCCCGAGGAGCGGCGGCTGCTCGGCGCGTTCCGCTACTCACGCAACGAGGCGGTGCTGCACACCGACGCCTCCGTGCTGCCCCGCGCGCCGCGCGCCCGCGCCTCCTGGAACTACGCCATGCCCTCGTGCCAGGCCCCGGCCGACCAGGTGCGGGTCAGCTACCACCTGAACCGCCTCCAGCGGCTGGACACCGCCGGGGACTACGTGGTCACCCTCAACGCCGCCGGCGCCGTCGCCCCGGACCGGGTGCTGGCCCGGATGG
The DNA here is from genome assembly GCF_000745345.1 of Actinacidiphila yeochonensis CN732. Classification (NCBI taxonomy): domain Bacteria; kingdom Bacillati; phylum Actinomycetota; class Actinomycetes; order Kitasatosporales; family Streptomycetaceae; genus Actinacidiphila; species Actinacidiphila yeochonensis. The sequence goes on from NZ_JQNR01000005.1 coordinate 4,512,187, forward strand.
TGTACGAGCACCCGGTGTACACGCCGGAGTCGGTGGCCGCCCAGCCGGGCCTGCGCGGGCTGGACACACCGGTGTGCGCCTTCGCCGGCGCCTACCGCGGCTGGGGGTTCCACGAGGACGGCTGCCGCGCCGGGGTGGAGGCCGCCGCGACGCTGGGGGTGGCGTGGTGAGGGCGCCCGGCGGCCCGGGCCACCGCTTCCGGGGCCGCCCCCGGGCCAGGCCGGAGTCGCCCGTTCGGGCCAACCGCCCGCCGCCTGGCTCTACCGGTGCACGATCGCGCACGCCAGGGCCGCCCCCGTGCGCCACTCCTTCCGGCACCGCACCTACCTGTGGCTGGTGGACGTCGACCGGCCCCCGGTGCTGCCGCGCGGCCTGCGCCCGCTGGCCCGGTTCGAGCCGCGCGACCACTTCGCGGGCACGGCGCCCACCCTGCGGGCCGGACTCGACCGCTTCCTGGCCGCCCGGGACGTCGACCTGGACGGCGGACAGGTGTGGATGCTGGCCGCCGCCCGGGTGCTCGGGTACGTCTTCAACCCGCTGACGGTCTACTGGTGCCACGACCGGACGGGCGCCCTGCGCTGCGTCGTCGCCGAGGTGCACAACACCTACGGGGAGCGCCACTGCTACCTGGTGCGCCCCGACGCGCGGGGCCGCGCCGAGGTCCGCAAGGAGCTGTACGTCTCCCCGTTCAACCCCGTGGACGGCGCCTACCGGATGCGGCTGCCCGAACCCGGCGAGAGCCTGGACCTGACGGTCCAGCTGGTCCGGGACGGCGCGCCGCCGTTCACCGCCATGGTCCGGGGGACGCGCCGCGCGGCCACGCTGCCCGCGCTGCTCGCCGCGGCGGCCCGCCACCCCTGGCCGACGGCGGCGGTGGCGCTGGCCATCCGCGGCCACGGCGCCTACCTGTACCTGCGGGGCCTGCCCGTGCGGCCCCGCCCGCACCATCGCACCCAGGAGGGCATGGGATGAGCCGAACCGCCGTACACGGCCCGACGGACCCGGCCGCGGGTCCGGACGACGGCCAGGCAGCCCCGCCCTCCGGCACGGCCCCGCTCGTCCCCCGTCCGCGGACTCGCCCGCTCCCGGCCCCGAAGCCGCGCCCGCCCTCGCGGGCAAAGCCGCACCCGCGCCCGCACCCTGCCCGTCGTCCGCCGGGCAGGACCGCCCGTACGGCCGGGCCGCTGTGGACGCCGCCGCCTGGCCCGACGTGGCCCGCCTGCCGCGCGGCTCCCGTGCCCGTACGGCCGTGGCCCGGGCGCTGGTGGGCCGCGCGCTGGCCCGGCTGCCGCTGCGCGTCCAGTACCCGGACGGCTCGGTCACCGGCGGGCGCGGGCCGGTGCTGGTGCTGCGCGACCCGGCCGCCTTCCACCGGCGGATCGGCGCCGACGGCCTCATCGGGTTCGGCGAGTCGTACATGGCGGGGGAGTGGGGCGCGGACGACCTCACCGCCGTCCTGACCGCCATGGCCGAGCAGGTCGCCGAGCTGGTGCCCGGCGCCGTCCAGCGGCTGCGCGGCCTGTGGGAGCACCGCCGCCCGAGCGCCGAACGGAACACCCCCGGCGGCGCCCGCTCCAACATCCGCCGCCACTACGACCTGTCCAACGACCTCTTCGCCGCCTTCCTCGACCCCACGATGACCTATTCCGCCGCTCTCTTCGAGGAACTGCCCGGCAGCCGTGACGGGCTGGCCGCGGCACAGCGCCGCAAGATCGACAGGTTGCTCGACCTCGCCGGGGTGGGCGGGGGGACCCGGCTGCTGGAGATCGGCACCGGATGGGGCGAACTGGCGGTGCGTGCCGCCGCCCGCGGTGCCCGGGTGCGGACCGTCACCCTCTCCGCCGAGCAGCGCGCGCTGGCCGAGGCCCGGGTGGCGGCCGCCGGCCTGACCGACCGGGTCGCCGTGGAGCAGCGGGACTACCGGGAGGTGGACGGCCGGTACGACGCGGTGGTGAGCGTGGAGATGATCGAGGCCGTCGGCGTGGAGTTCTGGCCGGACTACTTCGCCGCGCTGGCCCGGCTCACCGAGCCCGGCGGACGCGTCGCCCTCCAGGCCATCACGATGCCGCACGCCCGGCTGCTCGCCACCAAGGACGCCCGCAGCTGGATCGGGAAGTACGTCTTCCCCGGCGGTGTCATCCCCTCCGTGGAGGCGATCGAGCGGACGGCCCGCGCCCACGGTCTGCGGATCGCCGACGACACCGCCTACGGCCCGCACTACGCCGAGACGCTGCGGCTGTGGCGGGAACGGTTCACCGCCGCGGCCCCGGAGGTCGCCGCGCTCGGCTTCGACGCCGTCTTCCGCCGCATGTGGGAGTTCTACCTGGCCTACTGCGAGGCCGGGTTCCGAGCCGGCTACCTGGACGTCCACCAGACGCTGCTGCTGCCCGTCGAACCGCGCGCACCCCGGACGGTCCTTCGGTGACACCCCGTCATACGCCTTCTCCAGGAGGTCAGTTCGGTCTGGGCGCGGGGGGCGGCGCGCCGTGAACGGCTACCCCTGGGCCGACCTCGCCCGCAACCTCGGCTGGGCGGCAGCGGCCTCGCTGGCCGTGATGGGGGCGACGTTCGCCGTCGGCACGGCCAAGGGTGTCCACCGGGTCGTCGACACCGCCTGGGGGCTCGCCTTCGGTGCCGTCGCCGGCGCCACCCTCGCCGCGTCGGCCGGCCACGGCGACGCCGGGCGGCGCCTGCTGGTGACCCTGGCCACCGCCGTGTGGGGGCTGCGGCTCGCGGTCCACATCGCCCGCCGCGGCCGCGGCCACGGCGAGGACCCCCGGTACGCGAGGATGCTCGCGCGGGCCCGGGGCAACCCCCACCTGTACGCGTTGCGGAAGATCTACCTCACCCAGGGCGCCCTGGTCTGGCTGGTCTCGCTGCCGGTGCAGGCCGCCGCCTACGCGCCCGGACCGCTCGGCGCGGCGGACGCGGTCGGCGGCGCCCTGTGGGCGGCCGGACTGGCCTTCGAAGCCGTGGGCGACCACCAGCTCGCCGCGTTCAGGGCCGACCCGGACAACCGGGGCAGGCTGATGGACCGCGGCCTGTGGTCCTGGACGCGGCACCCGAACTACTTCGGCGACTTCCTCGTCTGGTGGGGCCTGTACGCGGTGGCCTGCGCCTCCTGGCAGTCGGCCGCGGTCGGGGCGCTCTCGCCGCTGCTGATGGGGTATCTGCTCGTCTTCGGCAGCGGCAAGCGGCTGTTGGAGGCCCACATGGCCGACCGTCCCGGGTACGCCGCCTACCGCGCGCGGGTCAGCGGCTTCTTCCCCCGGCCGCCGCGCCGCGCCTGAACGCGCGCGCCGCGCCTCCGCCGAAACACCTGCGCGAAGGGCTCTGCCGCACCCGGGGTTTCGGCAACATCCCAGCATCATTCGGCGGTTCGGCGGTTCGGCGGTTCGGCGGTTCGGCGGTTCGGCAGTTCGGCGGTTCGTCGCGGCCGCTCGCGCGGGCGCGGTGGAGCGCGGTCCGGACCGGGGTGCGCACGTCGCGGCGCCTTCGTCCGACCTGGCCGGGGCCGGTCGCCGCGTCGACGGCGGAACTGCGGGGGCAGGGCGGGGGCGAGGCGTTTCGGGAGCCCGTTCAGGCGCCGGAGCGGATCTGTGCGCGAAGGGTTGACCGGCCGGTTGCCAGGCCCTAGGTTCACGGCAACTTGCGGGGCGTGGTTCGAAACATTCGGTCGCGCCTGGGAGCTGAAAGGGACACCTTAGTGATCAAGATGACTCGCGCCGCCACGCTGGGCGCGGCGGCCGCCGCTCTGATCGTCTCCGCGTTCGCCATCCCGTCGGCGACGGCCGGCACCCCCGGGGCGAAGCACGCGGGGGCGGCTCTCCCCGGAGCCGGTTCCCACGGGCAGCCCCGTGTGAGCACCGCCGCCGCGGACAGCCTGGGCGCGCTGGGCCTGAAGGCCGGGGTCCGCGTCGGCACCGCCGTCAACTCCGACGCCCTGGCCGCCGAGTCCGACTACAGCGGCGTCGTGGGCTCCCAGTTCACCTCCGTGACGCCCGAGAACGTCATGAAGTGGGACACCGTCGAGCCGCGGCAGGGCACGTACGACTACCAGCAGGCCGACCAGCTGGTGGCGTACGCCCAGGCCCACGGTCAGCTGGTGCGCGGCCACAACCTCGTCTGGTACAACCAGCTGCCGTCCTGGCTGACCAGCGGGAACTTCACCTCCGACCAGCTGCGGACGATCCTGCGCCAGCACATCACCAGCGAGGTCTCGCACTTCAAGGGCAAGATCTGGCAGTGGGACGTCGTCAACGAGGCGTTCAACGACGACGGCACGCTGCGCGACGACATCTGGCTGGAGAAGCTCGGCCCGGACTACATCAAGGACGCCTTCGTCTGGGCCCACGAGGCCGACCCGAAGGCCAAGCTCTACATCAACGACTACAACATCGAGGGTGTCAACGCGAAGAGCACCGCCCTCTACGACCTGGTCGGCTCGCTGCGCAAGCAGGGCGTGCCGATCCAGGGCGTCGGCATCCAGGGCCACTTGGACGTCCAGTACCCGGCCCCGCACGACATCGCGGACAACATGGGCCGCTTCGACAGGCTCGGCGTGGAGACCGCGATCACCGAGGCCGACGTACGCATCCCGCTGCCCGCCGACAGCACCAAGGTCGAGGCGCAGAACGAGGCGTACCAGACGCTGCTGGAGGGCTGCCTGCTCACCAGCCACTGCACCGACTTCACTGTGTGGGGCTTCACCGACAAGTACTCGTGGGTACCGAGCACCTTCTCCGGTGAGGGCCAGTCGAACATCTACGACGAGAACTACCAGCCGAAGACCGCCTACACGGTCCTCCAGCAGGACCTGAAGCTGGCCGCCGGCCGCCGCTGACCTCGCGGAACGCAGCCGCTCCCCGGCCCCGTACGCGCCACCTCGCGTGCGGGGCCGGCGCCTGCCGGCGGCCGAGGCGGGGCCGGGCCCGCAGCGGTCGGCCGGCGGGGAGCGGAGCCCGAGGCGGAGCCCAAGTCCGCTGGTGGCGTGTCCACTTCGACGCCGGCGCGGCCGCCCCGCTCGCCGGCGCGGCCGCGCCGGGGTCCTGGGCGGGCGCCGACTGCCCTCGTACGACGCCGGGTTCGTGGGGACGGCCGCTCCGGGGGGCGACGAGTTCCGCGTCGACCCGAAGGAGTCCCGCGGCATCGACGACGTCGGCCGCACTGCTCCGCGCTGGGTGCACCATTGCTCCAACTACCGTACGCGGTAGGGGTGTTAGCAGATTCGAGGCTCGTGGTCGAACCGGAATGGCGTCGTCAGCCGACCGGTCGAACCGCTGATCGCCGTGGCGCCTGATCGGATTCGCAACAGGTCGCCCAAAGAATGGCTTTGATCTTCTCTAAGCGGAAGTGTTAGCTTTCCGCCATGAACAGAGCAACCTCGCGCATCGTCGAGGTCCCTTCGCGCGACGGCCGCGCCGTTCTGGGCGTTCTGCTCGTGGCGCGCCTGCACGTCGATCTGTGTCGCCGCGTTTCCGCGGCCTGTCGCGCCTGACCGCGCCCCACCTCGACGCAGCGCGCCGCTGTTCTCTCCGCACGGCCGCGTCTCCCGTACGTCCTCGTCCACTTCCACCCGCGCGCCCCTACTGGAGTGTGTCCGTGTCCGCGAACACCGCCCAACCGCAGCCCGCGAAGCCCGGCTTCCGCATACCCGTGCCGTTCTGGGCCCAGGTCCTGATCGGCCTCGCCGTCGGCCTGGTCCTCGGCTTCGTCGCCCGCACCTACGACGTCGCCTGGCTCGCCACCACCCTCGACAAGGTCGGCAGCATCTTCGTCCAGCTGCTGAAGCTGGCCGTGGCGCCCATGGTCTTCTTCGCGATCATGGTGTCCATCACCAACCTGCGCAAGGTCAACAACGCGGCCCGGCTGGCCGGCCGTACCCTGCTCTGGTTCATGATCACCTCGCTGATCGCGGTCGTCATCGGCCTCGCGATCGGCCTGATCTCCAACCCGGGCTCCGGCTCCCACCTCACCCCGGCCGACGGCGCCAAGCCGCAGCACACCGGCAGCTGGCTCGACTTCCTGACCGGCATCATCCCGACGGACGTCGTCACCCCGTTCACCGAGCTGAACGTCCTGCAGATCGTCTTCATGGCGGTCGCCGCCGGCATCGCGATCCTGAAGATCGGCTCCAAGGCCCAGCCGATCCTCACCCTCTCCGAGTCCGTCCTGGAGCTGCTGCAGAAGGCCCTGTGGTGGGTGATCCTGCTCGCCCCGATCGGCTCCGCCGGCCTCATCGGCCGCGCCATCGTGCAGTACGGCTGGGACCTGCTCGACAACTACGCGACCTTCACCGCCGACATCTACATCGGCTGCGCCCTGGTCCTGTTCGGCGTCTACCCGCTCCTGCTGGCCACCGTCGCCAAGCTCAACCCGCTGCAGTTCTTCAAGGGCGCCTGGCCCGCCATCCAGCTGGCGTTCGTCTCCCGCTCCTCGGTCGGCACCATGCCGGTCACCCAGCAGTCGGCGATCCGCCTGGGTGTCCCGAAGGAGTACGTCTCCTTCGCCGTGCCGTTCGGCGCGACCACCAAGATGGACGGCTGCGCGGCCATCTACCCGGCCATCTCCGCGATCTTCGTGGCGCAGATCTTCGACGTCAGCCTGGGCGTCAAGGACTACCTGCTCATCGCCTTCGTCTCGGTGATCGGCTCGGCTGCGACCGCCGGCCTGACGGGCGCGACGGTCATGCTGACGCTGACCCTCTCCACCCTGGGCCTGCCGATGGAGGGCGTGGGCCTGCTGCTGGCGATCGACCCGATCCTGGACATGATGCGCACCGCCACCAACGTGGCCGGCCAGACCCTCGTCCCGGTCCTCGTCTCCGCCCGCGAGAACATCCTGGACCGCGCGAAGTACGACAACGCGACGGCCTCCCCGGCCGACGAGGTGGAGAGCGTCTACAGCGAGCCGCAGCGGGAATCCACCCCGGTGGCCGCCTGATCCCCCGGCGGCCTCCCGTACGGCCGCCGCTGCTCCACCTCCGCCCCGCCGGGTTCAGCCCGGCGGGGCGGAGTGCCGTCCGGGCGCCCCGCCGGGGACGGCGCCGGGCGGCGGTCAGCCGAACAGGCCGGCCAGGAAGCGGAACTGCTCCTCGGTCTGGAAACCGCCGCCGCCCTCATGGCCGTTGAACGTCCACACCGTGATGTCCTTCTCGCCCCGCCACCGGTTGTAGGCCGCGAAGACGGTCGACGGCGGGCAGACCGAATCCATCAGCGCCACCGAGAACAGCGCCGGGGCGGTCGCCCGAGCCGCCAGGTTCATCCCGTCGAAGTACTCGAGCGTGCCGAACGCCTCCTGCTCCCGGTGGCGTTGGGTGCGGCAGAAGGTGGGCAGCTCCGAGTACGGCGCCGCGGCGGTGATCTCCGCCGCCCGCCGGAAGTGGCACAGGAACGGCACGTCCACGAGCGCCGCGGCGACCTCCTGATGCAGCGCCGACGCCGCGATCGCGATGCCGCCGCCCTGGCTGGCGCCCTGGACCACGACCCGTTCGCGGTCGACCCGGGGGTGCGCCAGGGCGGTGTCCACGGCCAGCACCGCGTCGGTGAACACCCGGCGGTAGTAGTACGTCCGCGGCGACTCGATGCCACGGGTGAGGTAGCCGGCCGTGTGCGGCGCGCCGGCGGGGGCCGGGTCGGGCGTCACCGCGTGGGTCCAGCCGCCGCTGCCCTGGCCGCGGGTGTCCATCACGAGGTTGGCGTACCCGGCGGCCGACCAGGTCAGGTTCTGGTGCGGCAGGCCGCGCCCGCCGTTGTACCCGACGAACTGCACCACGCAGGGCAGCGGCCCCTCGACGTTCCTGGGCAGCAGCAGCCAGCCGCGCACCTCGTGGCCGCCGTACCCGGAGAAGGACACGTCGAAGACGTCCACCGTGCGCAGCCCGCTCTCGCACGGCTCGAACCGGGCGGGCCCGGCGAGCGCGCGGGACTCGGCGAGCGTCTGCCGCCAGAAGTCGTCGAAGTCGGCGGGCTCGCTGGGCGTCGGCCGGTAGGCGCGCAGATCGGTCAGGGGCATGTCGACGAACACGCGTGGTCCTCTCGCTTCTCGCTGTGTCGTGCTTCTCGCCGTGTCGTGGTGGGCGCGGCGGGGTGCGGCGGGCGGTCGGCAGCGCGTCCCGGCGTTTCCCGGCGGGCCGTGCTGCCGCCCCCGGTGATGGTGCCACTCATGTGCGCGGCGCACGGTCCGGGCGGCGTTCCGGTCTTCCGCAGGCGCGCGGCGCGCCGCCCGCCAGGCCCGTCGCGGCCGCGCGCGGCCGTCGGTTCAGTTCCCGGTGCCGGGCAGCGCCGGGCCGAGGACACCGGCCACCACGCGGGTGACGGCGGCCTCGTCCGGCGGCCCGGCGGTGCGGTCGGCGAACAGCAGGTGGGCGGCGCCGACCAGCGAGGGGGCCAGGGCTCCGGTGTCGGCGCCGGACGCGATCCGGCCCGCCTCCCGCTCGGCGGTGAGGTAGCGGGCGAGGGCCCGTGCGGCCTCGGTGAGGACGGGGACGCCCTTCGGCGTGGTACGGCGCAGCCGGGCGCGCACCTCGTCGCGGAAGACCACCAGGGCGACGACGGCGACGGCCACCGTGTCGAAGAGCTCGGTCAGCGCGCCGGCCACGTTGCCGACCACCGTGCCCGTTCCGGCGGCGGCGAGCAGTTCGGCGCCCCGGACCTCGGTCCGGGCGACGCGGTCCAGCACCAGCTCGGCGAGGAAGGCGTCGAAGTCGGGGAAGTGCCGGTGCAGGACGCCCTTGGCGCAGCCCGCCTCCTCCGTGACGGCGCGGCTGGTCAGCGCGCCCGGCCCGGCGCGCAGCAGGAGGCGTTCGGCCGCCGCGAACAGCTGCTCCCGTACGTCGCGGATGGCGACTCCGGTCGGCACGTGTGCCGTCCCTCCCTCCCGGCGCGCCCGTCCACCGGACCGCTGGGCTTTGACGAGTGGGCGCTCGCCCACTCATAGTGGGCGTATGCCCACCCTACCGTCGGGAGAGGACGCGCCCCACCGGCACCGGCGGATCGCGGAGTCCTTCGGCGCGGACGCGGCCCGCTACGACCGCGCCCGCCCCCGCTACCCCGACGCCCTCGTGGCCGCGGTGGCGGCCGCCGCGGCCGGCCGGGACCTGCTCGACGTCGGGTGCGGGACCGGCATCGCGGCCCGCCAGTTCCAGCAGGCCGGCTACCGGGTGCTCGGCGTCGAGCCGGACTCCCGGATGGCGGAGCTCGCGCGGCGCACGGGCGTCGAGGTGGACCTCGCCCGCTTCGAGGAATGGCGCCCGGGCGGGCGGTCGTTCGACGCGGTCACCGCCGCGCAGGCATGGCACTGGGTGGACCCGGTCGCCGGAGCCGCGGCGGCTGCCCGGGCACTGCGGCCCGGCGGGGTGCTCGCCGTGTTCTGGAACGCCTTCCAGCCGCCGCCCGGGGTCGCCGCGGCCTTCGCCGACGCGTTCGCGCGGGAGGCGCCCGACTCGCCCTTCGCCGCCGGTGCCGCCGGTGCCGCCGACCAGCGGGCCGCGGAGCCCTATCGGGCACTCGCCACCAAGGCGGTCGACGGCATCCGTGCGGCCGCGGCGTTCGAGGAGCCGGTCGAACGGCGCTTCACGTGGGAGTGGACGTACACCCGCGACGCCTGGCTGGACGTGCTGCCCACCCAGGGTTCCCTCACCCGGCTCGGCGCGGGACCGAGAGCCCGGGTGCTGGACGCGGTGGCGGCCGCCGTCGACGCGATCGGCGGCGCCTTCACCATGCCGTACACGACGGTGGCCGTCATGGCGCGCCGCTTCGGCGCGGGCGGGTGATGAGGGACGCTCACCAGGTGGGGACGAAGCCCCCGTCGATCAGGAAGTCGCTGCCCGTGACGTTGAGGGAGGCGTCGCCGGCGAGGAAGAGGACCAGGTCGGCCACCTCCTCGGGCCGGCTGAAGCGCCCGGTCACCGTGGCGGCGGCGGCCTGCGCGACCACGTCGTCCGGGCTCCCGCCGGTCGCCGCCGAGACCGTCCGCGCGACCCCGCCGCCGCCCAGCCACAGATCGGTCTCCACCGGCCCCGGGCTCACCGTGTTGACGCGGACGCCGCGCCCGCCCACCTCCTTCGACAGCGCCTTGCAGAACGCCACCAGAGCCGCCTTGCCGGCGCTGTAGTCGACCACCAGCGGGTCCGGGAGGCGGGCGTTGACCGAGCCGATGGCGACCACCGAGCCGGCCCCGGCCGCGAGCATCAGCGGCAGGGCCGCGCGGGTCACGCGGACCGCCGCCATCAGGTTCAGCTCCAGCGACGCCCGCCACGCGTCGTCCCCGACCTCCAGGAAGCCGCCCGGGCGCGGCGGCGCGGTGCCGACGTTGTTGACCAGGACGTCCACCCGGCCGCCCGCGGCCTCGACCAGCTCTGCCGCGCCCTCGGCCCGGGCCAGGTCCACCGGCACCCACACCACCCGGCCGCCGCTGCGGTCGACCAGCTCGCCCAACGCGTCGGAGCGGGTGCGCGAGCCGGCCAGCACGGTCGCCCCCGCACCCGCCAGCGCGGCGGCGACGGCCAGCCCGATGCCCCGGCTGGCGCCCGTCACCACGGCGGTCCTGCCGTGCAGCCCGCCGCCGGCGCCCGTACCCGTCTCCGCCCGCTCAGGGCCCCGCTCGTCCGTACCCGTGCCCGTGCCCGCCATGACCGCTGCCCGCCTTCCGCGGCCGTGCCGCGCCGTTCCGGTGTCCGTCCGTTCGCGGTATCCGTCCTGCTCGCATCCTGGGTCCCGCCGTGGCCGCCCGCCGCGTGCCGGGCTCCGTCCGGGGGAACGGCGGGCACGGCTCCGGGCACCGGCCGGGCGAGTCCCGCGGTCGGCCACCGGAGCCGTTGATACGTTTCATCCGCACGGTGGGCCGCTTCGACGGCGGGTCGAGAGCGAGCCGAGAGAGCTGGCGGAGAGCAGGCCGACGGAGTTGACGGACGGTCAACTACGGTCCTGTAGGCGGAATGTGACCCCATGGCTGCGGTGGATGGCGGCCAGAGGGGGGAGCGGGCCGGGATCAGGCCGGGGCGGGTTCACCCGCCGCGGCGGCCGCGCGGCCCAGCACCCCGGCCGGGTCCGGATCGGCCTGCAGCGCCCGCAGGAGCAGCAGCCACATGTCCCGCAGCCGCTTCTCGATCAGCGCCCGCCCGTCGAGCGCGTCGGAGATCGTGTGCAGGCCGAAGAAGGCGTAGACCACGGTGAGCGCCGCGGCCTCCGGTGCCACGTCCGCGGCCAGTTCGCCCTCGGCCGCCGCCTCCCGCAGCAGCTCCGCCACCGTGTCCGTCCAGGCGCCGAAGGGCCCCGGCACCGGGGCGTCGATCGCCTTGCGCTCCATCCACAGGCGGGACCCGGCGCGCACCACCACGTCGTCGCGGAACGCCCGCGCCACGCTGAAGCTCAGGGCCACGAGCTTCTCCAGCGCGGAGCCGCGCGCGGCCCGGACGCCGGCGATCATCTCCGGCCAGGTGCCCAGGGTGGCCTCGACCACGGCCAGCGCCAGCCGCTCCTTGTTGGCGAAGTGGAAGTAGATCGCGCCGCTGGTGCGGCCCGAGCGGGCGCTGATGTCACTGATGCTGGTACCGGCGTACCCGCGTTCCTCGAAGAGCTCCGCCGCGGCCTCCACCAGAAACCTGCGCGTCGCCTCGGCCCGTTCCTGCACGTCCACTCCGCCTGCCGCCGCTGTGCCAACGGGCAGACAATCTAGCGCCTCCGTCGGGGGTGTCGGGCCGTAAGTCGGGACAATCCGGGTGCGTATCAGCCGAATGCGGGTTTCTCTGGTCGTATGACGAATACGGTCGGCGCTCCACCCGCCCCGGGCCGTCGGAAGGGCCTGAGCTGGTCCCGCACGGTTCCCCGCGAACTGGTGCACCGCACCTCCGTGGCGGAG